>CAILIO010000285.1 GCA_903834285.1 uncultured Sphingomonadales bacterium
CGGTCTGGTCGCCCTCGCCAAACTCCAGCGCATCCACGCCCATGTCGTCGCTCGGGTTGGAACCACTGTCCGGATCAGACTGGGGTACTTTGGCATCGAACCCGCGCACCATGAGCAGGATCTCGAAGGCTGTTTCAGGGGTAAGGGTAAGGTTTGGCATTTGCGGGCAGCCTCAGGCTTCGAGCATCGCCGACGGGCCGTCGGTGGCAACCAGAAGGCTGCACTGCAAATCTTCCAGCAGATGCGCACCAACCGAGCCATTGAACCAACGTGCCAGCAGCCCCTTATGGCTATGCCCGATCACGGCAAGATCGGCCGCGATCTCCTTGATGTAGGTAGCGATTTCGGCCTCAGGCGCGCCGTCACGGATGCATGTCCTGGTGGTGATACCGTCATGGCCAAACACGCGAGCAATGTCTTCCAGCGTGTCCAGAAGAAGGCGGCGCTCGGCCTCGACGAGTTCGACCGGCACATATGCAGGATCGAGCAGAAGCCCGCCTGAAGTGACGACAATGCCCAGCAGATGCAATTCGGCATGGCACGCTCGCGCCAGCTCCGCACCCCGGCGCAGCGCCACTTCGCTGGCCCCGCTGCCTTCATAAGCGACCACGATCTTCTGAAACATGCGCTTGGGTCCTTGGCCGGCGATTGGCCTTTCCCCCTATCCGCCGGGCTGCCGCGCGGAAGGATCGGAAACTACCCAGTGGCCTGCCCGCCCCGCATCCGGCGCGCATGGGTAATTCCCGATGGTGTTGCGCCATGCCGCCAAGGCGCATTCCAGCGCGGAACTCGAGAGACCCAATCTTTGCGGCTAACTTCACGGGAGACCAGCATGGCCGAAACTCTCTTCCCCGGCAGCTATGCAGATGCGGCGGAAACCGATCTCGTCCGTCCGGGCGGTGCCTCCTTTGATCCTGCCCGATCTTCGCAGGCCCGTGCCTATGGCGCGCGTAGCAGCAACGGCCCGATCCATGCGATGACCATTGAACGGCGCACGCTGCTGCCCGACGACGTCGCGATCGAGGTGCTCTATTGCGGGGTGTGCCACAGCGATATTCACATGATCCGCGGCGAGTGGGGCGAGCAGCCGTTTCCGATGGTGCCTGGCCATGAATTCGTTGGCCGCGTCACCGCCGTCGGACAGGCCGTCACTCGGCTCGTGCCGGGCGATTTTGCCGGAGTCGGCTGCATGGTCGACAGTTGCTGCACCTGCGAAAACTGCGCCGCCGGGCTCGAGCAGTATTGCACAACCGGTGCCACACTGACGTATGCCTCACCCGATCCGCGCGGGTCTGGACCGACATTTGGTGGCTACTGCGAACGGATCGTGGTGCGCGAACGGTTCGTGGTCAAAATTCCTGCAGGTGCGGATCTGGCCAAGACGGCACCGTTGCTCTGTTCTGGCATCACCACTTTTTCGCCCATGCAACATTGGCGGCTTGGCTCCGGCCAGTGCTTCGCAGTGATCGGGCTCGGCGGGCTTGGTCATATGGCGCTCAAACTGGCAGTCCATCGCGGCGCGGAGGCCACTGTTTTCACCACCAGCGCCGACAAGGCCCACGACGCCTATGCGATGGGTGCCAAAGATGTTGTCGTCTGGCAGCCGGAAGCGACTGCACCGATCCCGCTCGCCATGGAAATGGCGAACCGGTTCGATTTCATGCTCTCGACGATCCCATCGCCGTTCGATCTGGCGCCGTTCCTGCCGCTGATCCGGCAGGACGGCGCGTTCGTCAATGTCGGCGCGCCGGGCATCATTGGCGGAGTCACCGGTGCGGGCCTGTGGGATCAGCGCCGTTCGCTGGTCGGATCGTGCATCGGCGGCATGCCCGAAACACAGGAACTGGTCGAGTATTGCTGCGCTAACGCAATCCACCCCGAAATCGAACTGATCCGCCCCGACCAGATCGACGAGGCCTTCCTGCGGGTCGAAAACAAGGACGTGCGCTACCGCTTCGTCATCGATCTGGCAGCAGGCGGGGCATGACCGAACCGCACGCCTTGGCTTCCCTTCCCAGCGACGGAGTTCGCAAACCCATGACCAGCACCCATTTGAACGGACATCATCGCAAGACGCTTGCTGCCCTGTTTGCGCACCCGGCGGGCCACAATGTCGAATGGCACGATGTGCTCTCGCTGCTTGGTCACGTAGGCATCGTGGAAGAACGGCATGGCGGCGGCTTCGACGTGACCGTGGCCGGCGAGCATGTGAAACTTGGCGGCCGCCACGACCACGATCTGACCGGCGAAGAGGTGCGCGATCTGCGCGCCTTCCTGATCCGGGCCGGCCTCAGCAATGCGGGCGAAACCGATGGCGAAGTGGCACCAGCAGACCACGATACCGCAGTGTCACCGCCGACTGCCGATGCCCTGGAAACCGACTGCACTGTTCTGATTGACCACCACGAGGCGCGGCTGTTCGGGCTTGACGGCGCAGATGCCAGCCCTTCCGAACCGCGCTTGCTCAAGCCCGAGGACGCTGACGGTTCGATCCGCCGGGTCGAACACAAGCAAGGGCAAGACGATCACGATGGCGGACATGGCCTTGAAGAAGACGCGTGGTACGAACGCGTATCAGCCGGCCTCAAACCAGCGCAGCGCATCGTGGTGCTCAGCGATGGCAAGGGCCGCAGCAACGCCGGTGCCTATCTGGTAAATTATCTGAAGCGCCACCACCCCGGCATTGCGAAGCGCATCGTTGCGGTCCAGCGAGTAGATATTGCGCACCTGTCCAATGGCGAAATCGCCGCGATGGGTAACGCATTGCTGGCGGCGTAATTCGGGGCTCGACCAACATACCGCAACCGGCCGGCCAGACCGGCGAGGCAACAATGTCGGCTCGGGGGATGCTTATTTGCCCTATCCATTCCATTGCGGATTCGCCGCTCAGTCCCGATCAAAATCAAGGTGTTTGAACCAACCGAAACACCGCGCCCGAGCCCGCATCACGCACCAGATCCACCCGCTCGCCATCCCAATGGTAGTCGAGGTGTCGCCCTTGGACGGGATCAGCCGCACAGTCGGGATAGAACAATGCCGCACATTCACCGCTGGCGTGCCGTGCACTCGGGTAGACCAACCCATCGGCCCCATTGGCTCGCAGCGTCTTCGCCAAGGCTTGAGAGGCGGTATAGTCTTCGCCATCTAGCGCAGGGTGCCGCGCCCCGCCGCGAAGATCCTGTAACTCGGCATCGACCGAAAGAGCAATTTCCCGGAACTGCGAGGTCCAGCCCGCTGCTTCGGCGGTACGGGCCATGAAGCGGGCATGATGGTAGATCGTTTCGAACAGCGCCGTTTCGAAGACCTGGGCCACATAGAGCACGCCGTAGCTGCCGTCGGTGAAGCGGCTGGGCCGGTCCAGACTGACATGGGTGAACGGGGCCATCAGCCACGAGGCACCAGGTCCACCAACCCGGCGTTCTAGGGGCACGAGGTCCAGATTGCCGATCGATGTCATGATTCGCGGATTGGTTTTCTGCTCGGCAGAGATCAGCAGCGGCCAGTCTGCCGGGTCGGCGATATCCTCAAATAGGTCGATCGGCGGAAAGGCGCTACGGATGATCCTGACAGCGCTTGTCCACGAAACAGGACTCACTGGCAGATTGTCGGCTGTCCTCACCAGCCGCCGCGGGTCGCATCGAGATAACGGCGCACGCGCATAATGTCCGTGAGCTCACCGCCGAGCATGATGTCCAAAGCACTCGATCCGGCAAAGGCGGTATTGTTCGCCTGGATCCAGGCATAGCCGCGCTGGGCTTCCGAAAAGATGATCCGCAGCGCCTTGTGAATGCCCATCAGATTGGAGAGGCGCGCACAGCCATCGCGCGAAATCCGGCTCGGCCCTTCTGCCTTCCAGCGGCGAAAGGTCCGCACTGGCATATCGAGCAAGGTTGAGGCCTGTTCGTCGGTCAGTTCCCATTTGCCGAACAGGCCGAGCACGGCACGGAACATCGCGGCGGCCTCTTCCTGGGTGACAGGCTCGGACCGGAACGCGGGAGCGGCGGTTTCAACGGGTTGCAATGCCAGCGTGCCACATCTCCATTTGGCAGCATATATGCGATATAATGCCGTTTGGCAACTTTATCATGACATGTGTCTCATATGAGACAGCACGCCCGTTGCACCATCGATGGAAGCGAACATTCGCCTTTGGTCGCGAACGAGATCGAGCGTGTTGATCCACTGCGCTTGATACATGCCGTTTTTCCTGGCGGCCTGATGTTCGCAAAGGACCGTTTCTGCAGCACCCATGAACGTCGGAACGATCTGCTGCTCCTTTTTCCGCTCGGCAAGCGGATCGAGCCCTCCACGCGCTTGTTTGAGAATTTCGCCTGCGGCTGCTCGAGCATCAGCAAGCCGGACATGCTCCAGCGAGCCCAACCCGATATCGCGGCGCTTGCCGCCATGTCGCACGCGGACAATCCAATGGCCGCGAGTACGGCCTTTCAGGACCAGAATCAGCCCATCGCCGTCAGAGTGGCGTCCAAGTTCCTTGAGGCTTCTGATTTACAGCGCGCCGAGACTCCCCACAACTCCGGCTCCGATCACCCCCCACGCTTGCCCCGCACTTTCCCGCGGAAAGGCTGGAGCACATTAAGAACATGACGGGCATGCAAAGTAGAAAAACCACAGCATTCCTGCAGCTTTTCGGACTATAGTGGATTGCTCTGGAAAGGGCACTTGGCGGAGAGGCAGGGATTCGAACCCTGGATACCCTCGCGGGTATGCCGCATTTCGAGTGCGGTGCATTCGACCACTCTGCCACCTCTCCGCGAAGTGTCTTTGAGCCAGCCGAAGCCGTCCCGGTCGAGGAACGGCGCCGTTAGCGCATGGCCCAACGCTTGCCAAGGGGAAACATGTGACACCTGCCCTACAATCCACGACCTTTGCACCAAGGCTCGCTTGTTTCCCGCCGCGAGCGCCCTATATTCCGCTCATGGATCGCGCGAGCTTCTTTTCGCCCCAGGCCGGTCGTCAGATCACGGCCCCCCACGTCTCCAGAGCGCGCTTTGCCATCGGCGATGTCGTCCGGCACAAGCTGTTCGATTTTCGCGGGGTCATTTTCGATATCGACCCGGTCTTTGCCAACAGCGAGGAATGGTACGAATCGATCCCGGCCGAAATCCGCCCCCCGCGCGAACAGCCCTTCTACCATCTCCTCGCGGAAAACGACGAGAACAGCTACGTCGCCTATGTCAGCCAGCAGAACCTGATGGCTGATGCGGAGGCGGGACCGGTGGACCACCCGTCGGTCGACGAGATGTTCGACGCCTTCCGCGACGGGCGCTATCGCCTGCGCCGCGGCCTCTCGCACTGATATGATGCGCTGAGGGCGGGCGCTCCCGCCCTCAGGCTTTGAGTTTCCAGCCCGACTGGAAGATGTAGTAGATCGCAACCCACAGCACGAGGTTCAGCACGCCGAGCCCGATTGCGCCGTGCAGCACGGCCTCGTTGGTCGTGCCGATATCGCTCTGCCCCAAAAATCCGAAACGGAAGCCCGAGATCACGTAGAAGATCGGGTTGAAGCGGCTGATCGTCTGGAACGTCGGCGACAAGTTACTGATCACGTAAAACGTGCCCGAAAGCATCGACATCGGCGTGATCACGAAATTGGTGATCGCCGCGTTGTGATCGAACTTCTCGGCCCAGAGCGAGGTTATCACGCCGATCAGCGCGAGCAGGATCGCGCCCATGAGGCCGAACCAGATCACGGCCCAGGGGTGATGGACGGTGAGGTCTACGCCCGGCCAGAACATCATCGCGCCCGCAACGGCAAGGCCGACGAGGATCGCGCGCGTGACGGCAGCGGCGACCAGCGCAAGGATCAGCTCGGCATTCGAGATCGGCGGCATAAGGTAGTCGATGATTGTGCCCTGGATCTTGCCGACCAGCAGCCCGAAGCTCGAATTGGCGAAGGAATTGTTGATCATCCCCATCGCAATCAGGCCCGGCGCGACGAAAGTGGCGAAGGGCACGCCCAGCACAATGCGCCCACCGCCGCCCAAAGCCAGCGTAAAGATCATCAGATAGAGCATGGTTGTCACCGCCGGAGCCCAGATCGTCTGGGTCTGCACCTTGAAGAACCGGCGCACCTCCTTCATATAGAGGGTCCACAGCCCCAAGCGATTGATGCTGCGGAAACGCAGTTGCCCTGGCGGAGGAAAATCCCCCGCGCGGCTGGGTTGTTCACGGTTTGCAGAGACCCCGGCACGGGGCCCGGAGAAATCCGGGGTGAGTTGATCGGCCATGCCCGGTGCGGTATCCCGCAAGCCGGAGCAAGGCAAGGCATTGCAATGCAAGCCCCACCGGGTTTGAA
>CAILIO010000286.1 GCA_903834285.1 uncultured Sphingomonadales bacterium
ACGACGGCATCCAACGTCGGCGCCTATGGCATCACCCAAGGCACGCTGAGCGCAGGCAGCAACTATGCGCTGAGCTACACCGGCGCCAATCTGACGATCAACCCCGCGGCGCTGATTGTCACCGCCAATGCCGCGAGCCGCACGTACGGCGGCGCCAACCCGGCGCTGACTTATTCCGCGAGCGGGCTCGTCAACGGCGACCAGCTGAGCGGCGCGCTGGCGACCAGTGCCACGACGGCATCCAACGTCGGCGCTTATGGCATCACGCAAGGCACGCTGAGCGCAGGCAGCAACTATGCGCTGAGCTACACCGGCGCCAATCTGACCATAACGCCCGCGACCCTGCTCTATGTCGCCGATCCCGTCTCTCGCCTGCCCTCGACGCCAGATCCGCTCTTGACCGGCTCGGTCAGCGGTTTCGTTAACGGCGACACGCAGGCCAGTGCCACCACCGGCACCCTGCTGTTCACGACAACTGCCACGGTCACCTCGCCCCCAGGCGTCTATGCGATCCTCGGTTCGGGGCTGAACGCCAGCAATTACGTCTTCGTGCAAGCAACCGGCAACGCGACCGCGCTGACAGTGACGCCGATCACCACTTCGGTCGGCTCCAACACGGTTTCCTCGCCGCCAGCTGCCACGGCGACCATCGTCAACGCAACGGCCGACAATCAGTCGCTGCAAGGCAGCAACGACGTGTCGCCGGTTTGCCTCGACGCCAGCGCGGTGCTTGCCAATGGTGTCGCGGTGGGCGGAGGTTGCTGAGCCATTCGAAAGAGGTGCTATCTCGCCGCTGCGCGAGGCGCTAATCCAGCCGGATGGTCGCCACGTCGAACATGACCGGGAGTGCCATGCTCGCGCTGGCCGAGCGTCGCTTGTCCGAGGGGGCCGCACGCGATGCGCAGCTCTTGGCAGAGGCTGTGCTCGCCGCGGCCCCGGCCTCGATCCCCGCTCGGCTGATCGCCAATCAGGCCGCCTTCATCGCGGGCGATCTCGTAGCCGCCATGGCCCACGCCGAGGCGGGCCTGGAACTCGACCCGGGCAGCCCTGATTTCCACTTGCGCCGTGCGCGCTGCCTGCTGATCCGGAACGACCCCACAGCGGCGCGCCGTGCACTCAGCGCTGCCAGCCACTGCGCCGGGGCACGGGCCACGGCGGCGCCCTGGGGGATGATCGGCGACGCCTGGACCCTGCTTGGCGACTTCATGCAGGCTATCGCGGCCTATGACGAGGCGATTGCCCAGGAACCGGCCAATCCGCGGCACTTGTTCAACCGCGGCGTCGTGCGGCGTTACGTCGGCCAATCTGAACGGGCCGAACAGGACTATGCGCAGACCGTGGCCCTGGCCCCGGAACACGGCGAAGCCTGGCTTAACCGGGTTCAGCTTGGCCGGCAGACGCCGCAATCGCATCATCTCGCCGCGCTGGAGCAGGTGTTGCACCGCCTGCCAGATCGGCCCGAGGTCGTGCCTGCACGGATCCATGTCCATTACGCCCTCGCCAAGACGCACGAGGATCTCGGCGACGGTGATCGCTGTTTCCACCATCTCGGTGAGGGCGCACGATTGCTGCGGCAGACCTTCCGCTACGATGTCCGCAGCGATCTTGCCGTCCTCGCCGCCGCGCAGGCCGCAGCCCCGCCGCCGCCGCCCGTCCCGCCTGTCTCTGGCGCGGTGCCGATCTTCGTTCTCGGCCTGCCGCGCTCGGGCTCCACGCTGGTCGAGCGCATCCTCACCGCGCATGACCGGGTCGGCACGATTGGCGAATCGCCTGCCTTTGGCCGCGCCCTCGCCGATGCTGCGCATGCGGACGGGCTCGATCCCGCCGACGCGGCCGCCCTGATGGCGCGCGCGCCCGCGCTTGACCTTGCTGCCATAGGCCGGCGCTACCTCGATCTCACCGCGCCGTGGCGCGGGAGCGAGCCGTTCTTTGTCGACAAGCTGCCGAACAATCACGTCCACGCCGCCCTGATAGCCGCCGCGCTGCCACAGGCCCGCATCATCCACATTCACCGCGATCCGGTCGCCAACCTGTTCGGGATGTACAAGACGCTGTTCAACGGCGCCTATCCCTACAGCTACGACTGGGACGAGCTCATCGCCTATTACCGGGGCTACCGGCAGCTGATGGACACATGGCGCCATTCGCTGGGCGGGCGCATGATCGAGCTGCGCTACGAAACCCTTGTCGAGGCGCCCGAAGCCACCATCCGCACGCTGGTCGCAGCCTGCGAGCTGGATTGGCAGGAGCAGTGCCTGAACTTCCACGCAAACCCTCTGCCGTGCACGACGCAAAGTGCAAGCCAGGTGCGCAAACAGCTCAACCGCGACGGGATCGACGGCCTGCCACGATTCGCTCGGCAGCTGCAGCCGTTGCGCGATCGCCTCGCACAGGTGTTGTAGATCAGGGCTACCGAAGGAAAGAGCGCGGCACCTTGCGATCGCGGGCAGTTCGCAGCGCGCGGGACCGCCGTTTCAATGGCCAGCCTGTATTTATCAAGTGTTTGAAAGGGATGGTGGACGCACTTGGGCTCGAACCAAGGACCCGCTGATTAAGAGTCAGCTGCTCTACCAACTGAGCTATGCGTCCACACCGTACCGCTACCGGCGACCGGGAGTGGCCCCATTAGCGATTTTTGCGGGGCTGCCAAGCCCCAATTTCGAAAAACTACCGGAGGCCTGCTGCCATCGGGCGCGACCAGCGGTCGACCGCCATCAAGGTGCCGATGCAGAGCATGTTGGTCATCATCGAGGACCCGCCGTGGCTGACGAAGGGCAGGGGGATGCCCACCACCGGAGCAAGGCCCATGACCATCATGAGGTTGATGCACACGTAGAAGAAGATCGTTGTCACCATGCCCGCCGAAAGCAGGCGCGAGAAGCGATCGGGCGCACGCAAGGCGACCTTGAGGCCCCAGCGCAGCACCAGCGCGAAGACGATGAGCACGAAGAACCCGCCGATCATCCCCCACTCTTCCGCCATCGTCGCGAAGACGAAGTCGGTATGCGCTTCGGGCAGATAGTCGAGATGGCTTTGCGAGCCCTGGCCGAAGCCCTTGCCGAACAGGCCCCCCGAGCCGATTGCGATCTTGGACTGGGTAATGTGGTAGCCCGATCCCAGCGGATCGCTTTCGGGGTCAAGGAACACGAGCACGCGCTTCCTCTGGTAATCGTGCAGCACGGTGAAGAACGCGAGTGGGGCGGCGATCGAGACCGCGGCAATGCCGCTGATGAACAGCCACAAGGGGAGCCCGGCTAGGAACATGATCACCACCGCGCCAAAGCTGATCGCAAGGCCGGTGCCAAGGTCTGGCTGGAGCATGACGAGCCCCGCCGGCAAGCCCAGCAACACCCCTGCGGGGGCAATCGCGCGCCAAGTCCGGATCTCGGATGGCGGCAGCACGCTGTAGAACCATGCCAGCACGAGCACTATGCAGGGTTTCATCAGTTCCGAAGGCTGCAGCTGCATGAAGCCGAGGTTGAGCCAGCGCTGGCTCCCGCCGCTGACCCTGCCGATCAGTTCGACCAGGACAAGTAGCACGCACAGCACGGCATAGGAGGGCAGCGCGGCGTTCTTGAACCAAGCGGGCGGGATGCGCGAGACGACCATGGCCATGCCGAGGAACACCACGAAGCGCAGCACGTGGAGCAGCGCCCAAGGCATGAGGTGACCGCCCGCCGCCGAATAGAGCACGGCGCCGCCGAACACGACAAGCGCGCTCAGCGGCAGGATCACCCCCCAGGGCTGCCGCGCGAGGAATGTGGGAATGTAGGCGCGCTGCATCGTCAGGCTCCCGGCGGCGCGGGCACGGCAGGGGCCGAGGCAGCAGGCGCCGGTGCGACGGCGGTGGGGGCAGGCGCGTCTGCCGGTGCGGGCTCAGGCTCGGGCGCGGGCGGGGCGGCGTCGGTCTGCGCGGCGGTCGGCTCGGGCACGGGCGCATTGTCGGCAGCGACCGCCTCGGCGGCCTGCTCCTCGTCGGGCGCCGTGGGGGCGGTGGCGCCGAACTTGGCGGCATAGGCGTTGTACTTGGCGGCCATGCGCTGCTGCACATTGCCACCCCATTCCTTCTCATAGCCTTCGAGCACTTCCATCGCCTTGGCGCGATCGAACAGGAAGGTCATCACATCGCGCGCGATCGGGTAGGCCGAGCCCGAGCCGCCGCCGTGCTCGATGGCGACGGCGCAGGCAAAACGAGGCTTGTCGAACGGGGCGAAGCAGATGAAATGGCCATGGTCGCGGTGCTTCCACAGCCCGCCCTTGCCGTTGCCGACATTGAGCCCGACGACCTGTGCGGTACCGGTCTTGCCCGCCATCTGCACGCCGGGGATGGGGATGCGCGCCTTGCCCGCAGTGCCGCGCCCGTTGACCACTTCGTTCATCGCCGCGTGGATCAGATCAAGGTGATCCTGTTTTATGCCGAGCGAAGGCGCGCGCGGGGCATGGCGGTCTATGATGAGCCGCGGGGTCAGCTGGAGCCCCGAGGCAAGGCGCGAGGCCATGACCGCCTGCTGCAGCGGATTGACCAGCATGTAGCCCTGGCCGATCGTGGCGTTCACCGTATCGTAGATCGCCCATTCCTTGCCGTACTTGCGCTGCTTCCAGGCCGGATCGGGCACGGTGCCATAGGACTGGCCGGGATAGGGCATGGGAAATTCCTGACCCAGCCCCAGCCGCCGTGCCATGGCCGCGATCTTGTCCATCCCGATCGCTTGCGCGAAGTGATAGAAATAGACGTCACACGACTGGTAGATGCCCTTCAGCATGTTTGTCGTGCCGTGGCCGCGGTGGTTCCAGCAGTGGAACACGCGGTTGCCCACCCGCAGACCGCCCGCGCAGCTCACGCTCGCCTCGGGATCGAGCCCTGCCTCGAGGAACGAGAGCGCGACCATCGGCTTCACCGTCGAGCCCGGCGGATAGAGCCCGCGCAGCACCTTGTTGCGCAAGGGCACGTGGTCGTCTTCTGCAAGCATCTTCCATTCGATGCGGCCGATCCCGTCGGCAAAGCTGTTGGGATCGAAGCTGGGCATCGAGACCATCGCGAGCAAGTCGCCCGTCGCGCAGTCCATCACCACGACAGAACCCGATTCAAGGCCGATGCGCCGCGCGGCATAGTCCTGCAGCGCGGAATCGATGGTGAGCTGGATGGGCCTCCCCGGCACGTCCTCGCGCGTGCCGAGGTCGCGCACCACGCGCCCGCTGGCGGTCGCCTCAACCCGGCGTGCGCCGGGCACGCCGCGCAGGCGTTCCTCGAAGTGCTTCTCGAGGCCGTCCTTGCCGATCTTGAAACCGGGGGTGATGAGCAACGGATTGCGCTCTTTCTCGTAGTCCTCGGCCGAGGCAGGGCCGACATAGCCGACGAGGTGGCCCACTGCCGGGCCGGTTGGATAATAGCGCGAGAAGCCGCGCTGCGGGATCACGCCGGGGAGTTCGGGCAGGCGCACGCTGACCGCCGCGAACTTGTCCCAATCAAGGTTCGAGGCCACCTCGACCGGCTGGAACCCGCGCGCCTTCTCGAGCTTGTCCTTGATGTCGCTCACCCTGTCGGCAGTGAGGCCAAGGAGCTGGGAGAGCGTCGAAAGCGTAGCGTCGGCATCGTCCACCCGGTCGGGCACGAGATCGACGCGGAAATCGGCACGGTTGGCGGCGAGCGCGGCGCCGGTGCGGTCGATCACCCAGCCGCGCCGGGGCGGGATCAGCGTGAGGTTGACGCGGTTGCTTTCGGACGC
>CAILIO010000287.1 GCA_903834285.1 uncultured Sphingomonadales bacterium
CGCGCCACGAAGCGGCGGAAAAGTAAACTGTCACCGTAACTACCGAATCGGTCATGCCGACAGGGCGATCCGATGACGAGGATTACGGTGACAGTTTACTTAATCCCCAAACACCCCGCCCCTTGAACCCAAGCTCCAATTGGATCAAATCCCATCCATCCAGGAGCCCATCCTCTGCGCTCCACCCAGCAGTTGAGCGTCACCTTACCCAATGAAATGGCCGCGCTCGTGCGCGCCAAGGTGACCTCGGGTGCATATGCCAGGACAAGCGAAGTGATCCGCGAGGGCCTGCGCGCCCTCGGTGCCCGCGAACGCGCGCTGGGAGATTGGCTGCGCCAGCAAGCCGCCCCCGCCCATGATGCCTACCGCGCCGATCCCTCGCGCGGCCTCTCGCTCGAAGAAGTCCGTGCCTCCATCGGCAAGCGCTGACACCCCGCGTTCCTCACCGCACCATTTTCCTACATCGCCCAAACCTGTCATACCCCCGCGCCACCCTCCGGGGCGGTTCTTTGACAGCGTCGAACGGCTTGAAAGTGACAACAGCCAGACTGTGTCCGAGTGTCACTCTCACACGTTTTTATGATTATATTTCCGAAAGTTGCATGCCAAAATCGAGGGTGGCACGGTGTAACCCTGTGTAACCCTCACCCCGCAAGCGCATCGGCGTCGCGGAGCGAAACCCCTTCCGATCCGCAAACGCAATTGCGTGCGCCGATCCCGCGCCCCTGTGCTAAGCACCTTCGCTGATCGGAGAACCACGCTTGCCCGCACGCATCAGGACAGCCCTCCTCGCCGCAAGCCTCGCGCTGGCGGGCTGCGCCACGATCAACCGCGAGCCGTTCAATGAAAGCGAGCAGGCCGATGCCACGATCCCCGGCATGCCGCAGGCGCGCTTCTGGGCCGATGCGCCGGGCGCCGCGCGGCTCATGGCGCCGGCATATGCCGGGGCGCAGGGCGAACGCTCGATGCTCGCGCTCTCGGGCGGATCGGACAACGGGGCCTATGGCGCGGGGCTGCTGGAAGGATGGACCAAGTCCGGCACGCGGCCCGAATTCGCCGTCGTCACCGGCGTCAGCACCGGCGCGCTGATCGCGCCCTTTGCCTTCCTCGGCCCCGATCAGGACGAAACACTCGAAAAGCTGTTCACCGGCATTTCCGCGAAAAGCATCTATAAAAGCCGCTTCCCCCTCGCCATCCCGCTCTCGCCCAGCATCGCCAGCACCAAGCCGCTGGCGCGGATGATCGAGGCGGTGCTCAGCGATGCCCTGATCGACCGGATCGGCGCCGAGCACGGGCGGGGGCGGCGGCTCTTTGTCGGCACCGCCAATCTCGATGCGCAGCGCATGGTGATCTGGAACATGGGCGCGATTGCCGCGAGTTCGGCACCGGGGCGCTATGCCCTGTTCCGGCAGGTCCTGCTCGCCTCCTCGGCGATCCCCGCCTTCTTCCCGCCGGTGATGATCAAGGCTGAGGCGCATGGCCAGGTGATCAGCGAAATGCATGTCGATGGCGGCACCACCGCGCAGATCCTCACCCTGCCCGATTCTGCCATCGTCTCGGGCCAGCTGCCGACGGCGCTCAACCAGCTCCACATCTACATGATCGTGAACAACAAGCTGAACGGCGAGTTCAAGCTGGTGAAGCCGCGCACCGTGCCCATCGCCAGCCAGGCCATCTCGCTCAATTTGCGCCGCGCTGCGGCAAGCACGGTGAACCTCAGCTATCTCTACGCCAAGGCGCACGGCATCGATTTCAACCTGAGCTTCATCGGCAAGGACTACCCCGCGAACAACAAGAACCTGTTCGACACCGCCTTCATGCGCGCCTTGTTCGTCTATGGCCGCCAGCTCGGCGAAACCGGCACCTTCTGGGCCAAGCGCCCGCCCGATGAGGATGAGTAACGGTTATCCGCGAGGGGCCTCGAACAAACCCCTGTCCTATACGCGCCGCGCTGCGATACCGTCTGCAAATGCTCATTTTTCCCACCCGACCCTTGGCTAAGCGCACAATTTGTGCCGCAATCCGGACGCGCGGAAAGGGCCCGGGAGTTTTCCCCCTGGACTGTGTCAACTGTGTCAACTTGTCCTAAATTGGGGCCGCCGCCAGCACTGCGAAGTCTTCGGCGGAGATCGGACCCGACCGCAGGAAGCCTTGAAAAAGGTCGCAGCCCTCGTCCTGCAGAATCGCCAGTTGCCCCGCCGTCTCCACCCCTTCGGCGATCACTTTCAGCCCCAGCGCACGGGCCATCGCCACCATCGCCGAGAGGATCGCACGGTCGCGCGCGTCGTGCTCGATGTCGCACACGAGCGAGCGGTCAAGCTTGAGCGCGTCAAGCGGCAGTGCCTTGAGCGCGCGGAAATTGGAGAAGCCGGTACCGAAGTCATCGAGCGCCACGCTCACCCCGACCGTGGCCAGTTCGCGCAGCGCGGCGGCGCAGGCCTCGAAGTCGGTAATCAGTGTCTGCTCGGTGATCTCGATCGTCAGCCGCTCTGCA
>CAILIO010000288.1 GCA_903834285.1 uncultured Sphingomonadales bacterium
GGCCAGATCGGCCGCGAGTTCCATCTGGGCGTCGGTGATGTCGCCTGGCGCCTGGCCGGTGCGCTTGAGCGACAGCGTGACGGCGCGGTAGCCGCTCAGGCGGTGGCCGTGCACATTGCGCTCGAGCCAGCGACCGTAGCCGGCGGGCGCGTCGGCAGGGGCTGCAATGCCCGAAGACGGCCGCGCCGCGACGCCCGCAGGCACCACGAAATTGGCGGTGACCCGATCGAGTTCCGATTGAGGAATCAGGTGAGCGCTGCCATCGGCGTCGCGCTCGAGGATCTCGCGGAACTCCGCCTCGACATCATCAAAGAAGCGCTGACCCTCGGCCTTGACCAGGATCTTGATGCGCGCCTTGTAGATGTTGTCGCGCCGGCCGTAGCGGTTGTAGACGCGCAGGCACGCCTCAGAGTAGCTCACCATCTGCAGCGCGGGCACGAAGTCGCGGATCACCGGGGCGATCATCGGGGTGCGGCCCATGCCGCCACCCACATGGAAGCGCGCGCCGATTTCGCCGGCTTCGTTCTTCACGATCTGGATGCCGATATCGTGCAGCCGCATGGCCGCGCGGTCGGTATCGCTCGCGATCACTGCGATCTTGAACTTGCGCGGCAGGTAATCGAACTCCGGATGGAAGCTCGACCACTGGCGCAGCAGCTCGGCATAAGGGCGCGGATCAACCAGCTCGTCCGCCGCCGCTCCGGCAAAGTGGTCGGAGCTGATGTTGCGGATGCAGTTGCCGCTGGTCTGGATCGCATGCATCTCGACCGTCGCCAGATCGGCCAGAATATCCGGCGTGTCTTCCAGCTTGATCCAGTTGTACTGGATGTTCTGTCGCGTGGTGAAATGGCCATAGCCGCGGTCATACTTGTCGGCGATATCGCCCAGCATGCGCATCTGGCGGCCGTTCAGCGTGCCATAGGGAATGGCCACACGCAGCATATAGGCGTGGAGCTGCAGATAGAGCCCGTTCTTCAGCCGCAGCGGCTTGAACTGGTCCTCGGTGATCTCGCCCGCCATACGGCGCGCCACTTGCCCGCGGAATTCCTCCACGCGGGCATCGACCATGGCCTGATCATATTGGTCATACTGGTACATGTTCAGATCACCCAGTTGCCGCTTTGCGGATCGGAAGGTTGCAGCGCCAGATCGGGGCGGACCGAGGGGCCACGGGCGCGGATCTTGTCCTTGATGTGGGCCGGCGTCACCGTCCCGTCCGCCGCCTTGGTGGCTGCAATCGCATAGCTGGCGTTGACGCGGCGCGCGGCCTCTTCGGCGGCGAGGATCGTATCGGCGGCATCGCCGACATCGACCGCATCGTTCACCTGGCGGGACCAGCCGTCGCCGTCCCACCACACCACGTGGCCGCTGCCGAGGTCGTTTCCAGTCAAGATCTTCACGCCGCGCTCTCCGCAATCTTCATGAGTTCATGGGCCTGCTCGCGCGCGGTCACTTCGCCGATCACGATCAGGGCAGGGCTTTTCACCCGCTCCTCCGCCACCAGCGCGCCAAGCCCCGCCAGCGCGCCGCGCAGCACGCGCATCGAAGGCCGCGCCGCGTTTTCGATCACGGCTACCGGCATATCGGGCGCGAGGCCATCGGCCATGAGCTTCTCGGCAATCGCATCGCTCGTCGCGACGCCCATGTAGATCACCAGCGTGCGGCCGACGCCCGCAAGGCCCGCCCAGTTCTGCTCGCTGAGGCCCTTGCACTGCCCGGCCACGAAGCTGACGATCGAGGCGCTGTCGCGGTGCGTCAGCGGAATCTGCGCCGCCGCCGCTGCGCCCAGCGCCGCGCTCACGCCCGGCACGACCTGAACAGGCACACCCGCCGCATGGCACGCCTCGGCCTCTTCGCCGCCGCGCCCGAAAATGAATGGATCGCCGCCCTTCAGCCGCACGACATTGTGCCCGGCCAGCGCCTCGCGTACCAGCAGCGCATTGATATCAACCTGCTGCATCGTGTGCCGCGCGCGGCTCTTGGCGACCGAAACCAGCCGCGCGCCTTCGGGCACCAAGGCCATGATCGCCGGATCGACCAGCCCGTCATGCACGACCAGTGTCGCCGCACCCAGCAGCCGCGCCGCGCGCAGCGTCAAAAGGTCCGGATCCCCCGGGCCTGCGCCCACGAGAAATACCGTTCCGATTCTATTGGCCGCATTGTCCATGAGCGCCAGATGGTCCTTGCGCCCCGCAATCGCCAGCGAGGAATGCTAGGGGGGCGGCTAGGTGAGCTTTAGCCCGCGCGCCCACCTCCGCGCGCGCGCTAAAGTTGTCTTGTTTTCGCAGTTCGAGCGGGTCTTAATAAGCCCAAGTTCAAAAGCGGGGGAGAAGCCGAATGGAACTGGTGCACGAGTTCACCTTCAGAGCCGGTCTGAAGCCGCCCCTTCCGGTTGGCGCAGGCCCCATCGGCACGCGCATGTACTACGAGATCGACGGAGGCGAAGTGGTTGGCGAGCGCCTGAACGGCGTGATCCGCGGGGGCGGCGAGTGGGCGCTGATCGGGCCCGATGGCTACCTCAGGGTCGACGTTCGCGCGCAAGTCGAAACCCCCGACGGGGCCTTTCTCTACGTGCAGTATTTCGGCCTGCTCGAGATGAACGCCGCCGTCATGGGCGCCATCGAAAACGGCACCGGGACCGAGTTTGCCGATCAATACTTCTGCACCAATCCGCGGATCGAGACCGGGGACCCCCGCTACAGCTGGGTCAACACAACGTTCTTCGTGGGCGAAGGCCGCGTTTTGCCCGGGCTTGGGATCGAATATCGCGTCTACCGCCCGGCTAGGGGCGCGGCGGGGTAGCGCAATCGCGCGCCCCTCCCCGGCGGGGAGGGGATGGGGAACGGCGCTCGCCATTCAAACGCCGCGCACCCCCCCCGGCCTCCCCCGACCGGGGGAGGGGCAGCGCGGCCCGCCTCAATTTATCCCACGCCCCGCCAGCGCCTCCGCCAATTTCCGCAGCCCATCCGAATCGCGCAGCGCCACATCGGATTGGGGCAGAGGGATCTCCACGCCGTGCGCTTTCAGGCTGTGCCATGCGGCCTTGAGCACGTCGGACTGCACGTTGGCGACGCCGTTTTCCGGGTCCTCGATCGAGACGTAGATCAGCATTTCGATCCCGCTCTGCCCGAAGGCGTGGAGTAGAACCGAAGGCTCCGGGTCCGCCAGCACGCGCGGCACGGTGCGCGAAGCATCGATCAGAAGCTTCTCGGCCAGCGCGATATCGCTACCGTAGGAAATGTTGATCGGGACCGTGATCCCCACCAGCCGCGAGGAATACGACCAGTTCTCCACTTGCGTGGTCATCAGGATTTCGTTCGGAATCAGGATTTCGCGGTTGTCGCGCGTCGTCACCGAAATCGCGCGCACGCCGATGCGGTGCACCACGCCGAACGTGCTGCCCTTGGTGTCGGTCAGCGCGATCACGTCGCCCGGCTTGATCGAGCGGTCCATCAGCAGGATCACGCCCGCGATCAGATTACCGAAGGTCTTTTGCAGGCCAAAGCCGACCGCGAGGCCGAAGGCGCCCGAAAACACCGTCAGCGTGGTGAGGTTGATCCCAACCGCATCGATGCCGACGAGCACCGCGATGGTCCACACCGTCACCGTCAACAGCTTTTCGCCGAGCGCACGCTGCGTCCCGTCGAGGCCCTTCATGCTGCGCACCATGCGCCGTCCGACCCGGCTGACCACGCGCCCGAACACGAGCACCGCGATGACCACGAAGATCATCCACACCGCGTTGAACAGCGAGATATGCGTGCGGCCGACATCGATGCCGATATCGTCGAGCGAGGTCGCCCAATCGGCGATTGTGCGGCGCAGTTTCGACCAGTTCGTCATGCCGCTGCGCTCCACACGCCCAGCGCGCGTTCAAGGTCGGCGATCAGGTCCGCCGTGTCTTCCAGCCCGATCGAAAGCCGCACGCCGAACGTGTCTTCCACATCCAGCCCCGGTAACGGCCAGGGGCTCGCGGTGCGGATCGGCGCGGGATCGACAGGGGTGGCAAGGCTCTCGAACCCGCCCCACGAAAAGCCGATGCCGAACAGCGCAAGGCGGTCGATCAGCGCGTCGCGCGCCGCCGAAGTCCCGCCCTTCAGCACAAAGCTGAACAGCCCGCAGCCGCCGGTGAAATCGCGCGTCCACAGCGCGTGCCCCGGCGATCCCGGTAGCATCGGGCAGAGCACTTTGGCGACTTCCGGCCGCCCTGCCAGCCACTGCGCAATCGCCAGGGCAGAAGCCGTCTCCTGCGCCAGCCGCAGCCCCATCGTGCGCAGCCCCCGCAGCATCAGCGCGGCATCATCGGGCGAGACGACATTGCCAAGCCCTTGCGCGCGCAGCCGCAGCTTGCGGTGCAAGGCGGATCCCGCGCTCGCCGAACCCATCATCGCATCCGAATGCCCGCCGACATGCTTGGTCAGGCTCATGATCGCAATGTCCGCCCCGCGCTTCAGCGCCGGAAAACCGAGCGGCGAGGCCCAGGTATTGTCGAGCACCACGGTCAGCCCATGGGCCTTCGCAATGGCCGAGAGCGCGGGCACGTCGCAGACCTCGATGGTCAGGCTGCCGGGATTCTCCAGCAGCACCGCCTTCGTCCGCGCGCAGATCGCCGCCTCGAACGCGGCGGGGTCCGCAGGATCAAACCAGCGCGTCTCGATCCCGAAGTCCTTTAGCAGCCCGCGGCCCATCGCCCGGCTCGGCTCATAGGCATTGTCGATCATGAGGAGCACATCGCCCGGTCGTAGCACCGTCAGCAGCGCGCCCATGATCGCCGCGACGCCCGAAGGGTAAAGCACCGTGCCCTCGGCTCCGGGCTCCAGCGCGGTCAGCGCCTCGGCCAGCGCCCACTGCGTCGGCGCGCCGCGGCGTCCATAGTAGAACCTGCCGTCCTCGTTGGCCGGATGCGCCCGCAGCGCGGCCATATCGGTATAGAGATGCGTGCTCGCCCGGTAGACCGGCGGGTTTACTACCGCGCCCGGATGGTCCGCCGTCCCCGTCCACGCCGCCCGCCGGCCCAAGCCGACCAGCCGCGTACCAGTGCCAAGGTGTTCGTTGTCATGGTCAGCCATGCGCCACCTTTAGGGAGATTTGCGGAGAAAGGGAATCGCGGGGTTGGGGGCCACACGCAGGTATGCTCTCACCCAACCGTTCGTCATTGCGAGCACAGCGAAGCAATCCAGAGACTGTGAGCGCTGCGCTCTCGATTGCTTCGTCGCTTCGCTCCTCGCAAGGACGAGTGGGCTCGCGCTTGATAGGGGGGAGACAGGCTGTGCTGCTTGTCTCCCCACGCTATCGGGGGAAGCACTCTCAGCCAGGCCGGACTTCCCACTCGGGTTTGGGGGAAAGGACTTGGATGCGCCCGACTTTCCACTCCGGCCATAAATCTGTCACAGAATTGACGTCTGGGAAAGCAGAGTTCGGTTGGAAATGGACCCTATCGGGGGAAGTCTCCTACCGCGCCGCCCCCGTCTCCTTCGGCAGCGCCTCATCCGCACCCCATTCGGTCCAGCTGCCGTCGTAGAGCGCCACGTCCTCTTTGCCGATCAGATGCAGCGCAAAGATCAGCACATTGGCGGTCATCCCCGAACCGCAGCTCGAAATGATCGGGCGCGAAAGGTCGACCTCTGCCGCCTCGAAAACGCTGCGGATATCGGCCGGGCTCTTCCATGTTCCATCAGGGCGGAACAGGCTGGCATAATAGACATTGCGCGCGCCCGGAATGTGGCCGCTGGCAAGGCCGGGCTTCACTTCGGGTACGTCGCCGGTAAAGCGCCCCGGCCCCCGCGCATCGACGACCAGTTCGCGCCCCGTATCAAGGTTCGCCAGCACATCGCCCTTGCTGCGCACCGTCCGGTCGTCACTCCACACGGTGAAGTGACGGTGCCGCAGCGTTTCGCGCCCTTGCGCGCAAGGGCGGCCTTCCGCCTTCCACTTGGCGATCCCGCCATCGAGCAGTGCCACATTCGCCGCGCCGAACATCGTCAGCATGAACCACGCGCGCGTCGCCGAGCGGATCGGGCTGTCGTCATAGACGACGATGCGGCTGCCATCACCGAGCCCGAGGCTCTGCATCCGACTGGCAAACCGCTCGGCGCTGGGGAGCATGTTCATCCCCGGCAGCGCAGGATCGGTCAGCTCGGCAAGGTTCATGAACACCGCGCCCGGGATATGGCACGCCTCGTATTCGAGCAGCGGATTGCGCCCGTATTCGGGCAAAAAGGCGCTGGCATCGACGATGCGCAGATCACTCGCGCCCAGCTCGCTCGCGAGCCACTGGGTCGAGACCAAGGAATCCATGGGGTAAGCTCCGTCCTGCCTGCGGCCCGTCTTCGCGGGTCCTTTAATCCTGTGATTAACCCTGCCGCTGTGCTGCGGCAAGGACGAAGGGGGGCTATTCCCGCCGCCTCTGCCCCACGCGCCCGCTTGCTCCTGAGCGCCCCCGGGTGCAAAGGCGCGGCGCAAGAAAGGACCTTCGATGACCGATATCGGCGCCACCCCGCTTTACCTCGGCCAGGCCAGCAGCCTGCCCGCCTCGCCCGAAGAGGCCGTGCTCGATTACGTGCCCAATCCGCGCACCGGCTCGCTGTTCCTCGTCCGCTTTGCCGCGCCCGAGTTCACTTCACTCTGCCCGGTCACCGGCCAGCCCGATTTCGCGCATATCGTGATCGACTATGCGCCGGGCGAGACCATCGTCGAATCGAAGTCCCTCAAGCTGTTCCTCGGCGCGTTCCGCAACCATGCCGGCTTCCACGAGGACGTCACCGTCGGCGTGGGCCAGCGCCTCTTCACCGAAATGAACCCGCGCTGGCTGCGCATCGGTGGCTACTGGTATCCGCGCGGCGGCATTCCGATCGACGTGTTCTGGCAGAGCGGTCCCGCGCCCGAGGGACTGTGGGTCCCCGATCAGGGCGTCGCCCCCTATCGCGGGCGGGGGTGAGGGCAAGCTCCCGGCAAAGGGCGGGAGCGCACCCGATTACCGCCTCCAGTAGTCATCCCGGTCGCCGTCCGATTCCCGCGCGATCCATTCGCCGATGCGGTCATAATCCCGGCCGATCTTGTACACGGCGCGGTAATCTCCCTCGGCGCATTCGTGCTGTTCGCGCCATTGCAGCTTGTCGATCGCGCCCTTGATGCGCTGCGCTGTCCAGCCGTCGATCCGTCCGCGGCTCAGCTGGTAGCGCAGCTGCCGCTCCAGCGCATAGCCGCGCTGGCCCGAGCACGTGCCGCCAAAGTCACCGCGATCACCGCGCCAGCCGCCACCGTAGGGCTGGGCATAGCCCCAGCTATAACCGCCCCCGCGCCAGTCATGCGCGCTCACCGCGCCGCCCATGGCAACCGCGCAGCCGAGTGCGAGCGCGGTGGTGAGAACTTTCGTCATCGTCTTCATCGTCGTTCCCCTTCTTTGGCCCCTTCACTGGTGCCGATGAAGCGAAGGTGCCTGATTCGCGGTGGCATGACGCTGAATGCCACGTTGGCGTCTGTTCATGTTTATGGAGACTTTGCTGAACGGGCAGAGCTACCCCTTGCGCACAGGGTCCTCCCTGCCGAAAAGGAGGCCCGAGAGGGCGGATCGCCCCGGGGGGAGAGCATGCAGATGAACCGCGATACCGATTTCACCGGCCGCAAGGTCCTCGTCGTCGGCGGATCGAGCGGTATCGGCAACGGCATCGCCCACGCCTTCCGTCGGCGCGGTGCCGCGGTCCATGTCTGGGGCACGCGGGCCCGGGCAGAGGACTATGATCCTGCCGAAGGCTCCGATCTTGCCGGCCTTGGCTACACGTGCGTCGATGTCGGCGATCCCGATGCCATCGAAGCCGCGACCGCACCGTTCGATACCCTCGATGTCCTGGTCCTTTCGCAGGGCACCGTTGTCTACCGGCGCGGCGAGTTCGCGCGCGAGGGGTGGGACAAAGTCATGGCGGTTAACCTCGACAGCCTGATGCACTGCGCGCAGAAGTTCCGCGCCGCGCTGGCCGAGACGCACGGCAGCGTGGTCACCGTCAGCTCGGTCGCGGCCTATGGCGCCAATGTCGGCAACCCCGCCTATGCCGCCTCCAAGGCGGGCGCCGTGAGCCTCACCCGCACGCTCGCGAATGCCCTTGCGGCCGAGGGCATCCGGGTCAACGGCATTGCCCCCGGCCTTGTCGATACCAAGCTTACCAAGGTGACGACCCAGCACCCCGAACGCCTCGCCGGTTCGCTCGCGCGCATCCCGCAAGGCCGCCTCGGCACGCCGGAGGACATGGCCGGCGCGGTCCTGTTCCTCGCCTCGTCGCTTGCCGCCTATGTCACCGGGCAGACCTTGATCGTTGATGGAGGGCTCACGCTGTGAAGGCCTTGCGCTACTACGGCGCGCGCGATGTCCGCTACGAAAGCATGGACGATCCCGCACCCCAGTCGCTCGCCGATGCCGTCGTGCGCGTCACGGCCTGCTCGATCTGCGGGTCGGACCTCCACATCTACCACGGCCACGGCTTTTCGGAGGACAAGGGCTTCTGCGTCGGCCACGAAGCGGTGGGCGAGATCGTCGAAATCGGCAGCGCGGTCCAGCGGCACAAGGTGGGTGATCTCGTCATGCTCCCCGCTGCGGTCGGCTGCGGGCGTTGCCGTTCGTGCCTTGCGGGCGTTGTCCACACCTGCGAATTCAACGCGAGCGCCTGCTACGGCCTCTCCGCGCGCCTGCAAGGCTCGCAAGCCGAAGCCGTGCGCGTGCCCGCAGCGGACATGAATGCCGTCTCCATCCCCGAAGGCGTCAGCGCGGATCAGGCGCTGATGATGACCGACGCGCTCGCCACCGCATGGTTCGGCGCGCGCCAGGCCGATATCCGCCCCGGCTCTTCGGTCGCCGTGATCGGCCTCGGCCCCATCGGCCTGATGGCGGTCGAGAGCGCCTACGTGATGGGCGCGCACGTGGTCTACGCGATCGACCCGATCCCCGAACGCCGCGCGATGGCGGAAGCCTCGGGGGCGATCACGCTCCACCCGGACGTAGCGCTCGAACAGATCAAGGCAGACACCAAAGGCCGCAAACTCGATTGCGTCGTCGAAGTCGTCGGCAGCGACGCCACCGTCGATTTCGCGCTACGGCTGGTGCGCCCGCGCGGCACCGTCTCGGTCATCGGCGTCCAGCAATCGCGCCGCTTCGCCTTCCCGCTGGAGCGCGCCTTCGCCGCCGGCCTCACCTTCCGCATCGGCACCTGCTCTGTGCCGGAGGAGCTGCCCGCGCTATTCCCGCTCGTCCAGTCCGGCCGCCTCAAGCCCGAACGCACGATCACCCACCGTATGCCGTTGAGCGAGGGTGCGGAGGCCTACCGCCTGTTCGAAGCCCGCGAGGCGGGTGCGCTGAAGATGGTGCTGACGCCGGATTGAACGGCCATCAGCCCCCACCTCCCGTTTCGTTCGTTCGCGTCGAGCTGGTAAGGTGATCTCTACACCTACCCTCGTCATTGCGAGCGCAGCGAAGCAATCCAGAGCAGATAAACGCAGCGACAGACCTACGCACAAATATCCGCAAACAAATCCCGCCACATCGGATTGCCGGCCTCGATCAGCGCCAGCTTCCGCCGCCGCGACCCGCCCTTCAGTTGCTTCTCGCGCGCAATCGCGTGCTCCATCGTTGCATTAAGCTCGAACCATACCAGCGTCTTGCATCCGTGCCGTTTGGTGAAGCCTGCCACCAGTCCCTCCCGGTGCTGCCAAACCCGCTGCACCAGATTGCTGGTAACGCCCACATACGTCGTCCCGTTGCGCTGAGAGGCCATGATGTAGACCGCCGGCTGGAAGTCGCGCTGCATCGCCCTGGATTGCTTCGTCGCTGCGCTCCTCGCAATGACGAAGGTAGGGATAAGGCCAATCCCGAAGCATCTCTTACTTCGTCATTGCGAGCGAAGCGAAGCAATCCAGAACGTACAAACGCAATCGCCGGGCAGGCCAGACGCTACGCCACCACCAGCTCCACCCCCGCCGCGCGCACCATCGCCGCATGCTCCGGCGCCATTCCCGCGTCCGTCACCAGCACGTCCACCTCGTCCAGCCCGCACACAATCGTGCCCGAACCGCTCGCAAACTTCGCCGAATCCACCAGCAGGATCACCTGCTCCGCCCGGTCGATCAGCCGCCGCTCCGCCGCCACCAGCACCACGTCCTGCTGCATCACGCCCTGCGGCCCCACCGAAGCCGCGCCCATGAACAGCTTGGGCGCATGGAAGCGCGGCATCGATTCCTCGCCCGCCGCGGCCAGGATGATGTTCTGCTCGCGAAATACCGTGCCCGATGGCACCAGAATGCGCGTCCCCGCTTGGCTCAGCAGCGCGTTCACGATGTGGAGCGAATTGGTCAGCACTTGCAGGCCCAGCCCCGCCAGATGCGGGCACATCTGCAGCGTGGTCGTGCCGCCGTCGATCATCACCCCTTCGCCCGGCTCGCACAACGCCGCCGCCGCCGCGCCGATGGCGCGTTTGGCCGGCATGTTGCGGTTGATCGATTGGTCGAACGGCGTGCCTGCCAGTTGCAGCACCGCGCCGCGCTGCCCCTCGGCGAGCTTCGCCCCGCCATGCACGCGCACAATCAGGCCGGCATCCTCCAGCCGCGCCAGATCGCGCCGGATCGTCGCGGGCGAGGCATCCAGCATGGCCTCCAGCTCGCGATAGGTGACAAAGCCGGTGCCCTGCATCGCCTCAACGATCACCTTTTCGCGTTCTGCGGCGTGCACTCCTGCCCCCTTGATTGCTTTCAATCAGAAGCCGTCATGCCGCTCGGCCTCGAGTTGTTCAAGGCTTTTGCCCTCGTTGCGCGGCGCCCAGGCAAAGCCGATTACGCCCGAGATCACGAGGAACCCGGTCAAAATCATCGCTAGCGTGGCAAAGCCCGTCGCTGTCAGCAGCGGCACAAAGAAGCTGAACACGCCAAGGCTCACCCGCACAATGGCAAAGCACACCCCCTGCGCGGTCGAGCGCAGCATGGTGGGGAACTCTTCCGCGCTCCACAACTGAAAGAAGCTCTGCGCCCCGAACCCGCCGCCAAACTGCAGCAGGAACACGTAAAGCAGCGCCACCGGAATTGTCAGCGGGAACACCACCAGCAGCCCCATGCCCATGACCTGAATGATCGCCGAGATCGCAAATAGCGTCCGCTGGTTCACCCGGTCGGCCAGTTGCATGAACACGAGAGCGATCGAGGCCATGCCGATGGCAAAGCTCAGCGCCTGAATGCCCACCGCCTGCGCCTGCGTCGCCGCGCCCACCGTGCGCAGGATATAGGGGAAGAAGAACCCGTTGGTCCCGGCCCACAGGTTCCAGAAGCCGTACATGCCGACAAGGCCGAGGATCGAGGCCAAGTGCTTGCCCCGAAACAGCGAGGAAATCGGCGGCCGCTTTTCGCCCGAGGCCTGCGCCTCTGTCCACCGCACCGATTCCGCCATGCGCGATCGCAGGAAGGTGAGCCCCAGCGCGATCACCAGCAGATGCGCAAATACGATCCGCGCGCCCAGCTCGCCAAGGCGTGTGAGCGCTAGGCTCATCAGCAGCACCACGACCGGCCCCAAGTACCACAGCACTTGCGCCATGCCCGAATGCCGCGCCCGCGCGCCGTCCGGTGCGCCCTCGGCAATCAGCGACCATGAGGCCGGAATATCCGCGCCCACCGCCAGCCCCACGATCAGGAACCCCGCCACGATCATCCACGGCGCCACCGCAAAAACCAGCAATGCCATGCCGGCCGCATAGATCAGCATATCCCACTGGTAGATCGTCTTGCGTCCCAGCCGGTCACAGAGAATGCCGCCGACCAGCGCGCCAATCCCTGCGCCAATCGCATTGGGCCCAAACGCGCCCAGCAGCCCGATGAACCCCGGCGAAAGGTGATAATGCTCCTGCCACAGCGCCAGCGCCACCGATCCCGAAACGATCGAGCCCGCATCGATATAGTTGGCGAGCCCCGCCAGGATCGTGTCACGCCAGTGGTGCTGCGTCTTTGTCGTCAACCACTCTCTCCCGCTAGCCATCTGGAACTGCAGTTCAGCGACCAAAAAACCCTTAGTCGCCCCGTGCTTGACACGAGGCTGGGCTGGGCTTTGTCGCCCAGAAAAGCCAAGGCCGTGTCAAACACGGGCCGACGAGAGCGGGATGAGGACATCAGTTCCAACATGCCAGATTGTCCCGGCTGATCTGGCTCACCCGCGTCACGCCCGTCAGCGCCATGGCGACGCGCATTTCCGCCGCAATCAGCGCCAGCATCTTGGCAACGCCAGCCTCGCCGCCCGCCGCCAGCGCAAAGGCCCATGCCCGGCCCAGCAGCACGCCCTGCGCGCCCAACGCCAGCAGCCGCACCACGTCGAGCCCCGAGCGCACCCCGCCATCGGCGAGCACCGTCAGCCGGTCCCCCACCGCATCGGCAATCGGCGGCAAGGCGCGCGCGGTCGAAAGCACGCCGTCGAGCTGCCGTCCGCCATGGTTTGAAACGACGATCCCGTCCGCCCCGACGTCCGCCGCCGCCTTGGCGTCTTCCGGATCGAGAATGCCCTTAAGGATCAGCGGGCCGGACCACTCACTGCGAATGAAGTCGATGTCGCGCCAATGGATGCCGGGATCGAAATTCGTGCGCATCCACGCGAAGAAATCCTCCAGCCCCGTCCGCCCCTTCAGCACCGGCGCGATATTGCCGAGATGGTGCGGACGGCCCATGAGCCCCACATCCCAGGCCCAGCCCGGCCGCATCGCTGCCTGCATCGTGCGCCGCAGATCGCCGAGCATTCCCGAAGCACCCGCAAGGCGAGAGCGCACATCACGGTAGCGGCTCCCCGGCACGGGCATGTCCACGGTAAACATCAGCGCCGAGCACTCAGCCTCCCGCGCCTGCGCCAGAAGATCGCGCATATGGCCCCGGTCGCGGATCATGTAGAGCTGGAACCAGAAGGGCTTGCTCGCCGCTGCGCGCACTTCACCGAGCGGACAGACCGACACGGTGGAGAGCGTGAAAGGCACCCCCGCCTTTTCCGCCGCACGAACCGCCTGTGTCTCGCCCCGCCGCGCATTCATCCCGGCCAAGCCGATCGGTGCGAGCGCCACCGGCATCGCCAGCTTCTGTCCGAACAGTTCCGCCGAAAGATCGATCTCCGCCACATCGGCGAGCACCCGCTGGCGCAGCGCAATGCTCGCCAGATCCGCCACATTCCGCCGCAGCGTCTCCTCGGCATAGGAGCCGCCATCCACATACTCGAACAGGAAATGCGGCAGGCGGCGCCGCGCGGCCTCGCGAAAGTCGGCGATATTGGCGATGATCACGGCGTGGTCTCCAGCGCAGTCCGCCAGCGCGCGCGATAGGCAACCCATTCACCGGCCAGCGGCTCCACCTGCCGCAAGCTGACAGCGGACGCCAGTGCGGGATCAATCAGCCGCAGCGCGCCAAACGCCGCATCGCCCGGCCCGTCCGCTACCATCACCCGGATTTCCGGCCTTAGCGAAGCCAGCGCCCGCACAAACGCGTCCGCCCCCGCAAACCGCCCTTCCACCAGCAGCATGTCCTTCGCGCCGATCAGATCGAGCATGGCATCGGCCATCAGCGCGGCATAGAGACAGGCAGCAGCGCGTTTGTCTGCCGGTTCGCCGATCCACCGCGCCATATGCCCGGGAAACGGCCCGCAGCCCGGCGCCAAAGTCGGCAGCAACATCGTGCCGCTCGCCAGCAGCCCCGGCACCTCATTCAGCAGCGCGGCCTGCACCGCCGGATCATCCACCGCAGCGCCTCCGGTGGTCAGCTCAATCTCCCGCCCGCCCATAAACCGCGCCGAAGGCACCGCGCGCGCCTCGACATCCACGTTCACGAGGCAGTCGCGCTCCTCGGGCAGGACCGGCGCAGCACCTTGCGCCCGCCGCATCGCGACAAACCACGTCCCCGTCGAAAGCACCGTCGCTTCATGGTCCGCCACGTCCGCAAACCCGCGCGCGCCATGCAGCGCCGCGTTGGAATCATGCATCCCCGCCAGCACGCGCACCTGCGGCGAAAGCCCTGTCGCCGCCGCAATCTCGGGCCTCAGCGTGCCGACAACATCCCGCGCGCGCACCAGCGGCGCAAACCGCGCCGCCCAGCCCATGCGCTTCGCCAGCGGTGAAAAGTCACCCGCCTCCGGTTTCCACAGATCGGTATGACATCCCAGCGAACTCACCTCGCTCACCGCCACGCCGGTAAGGAACCATGCCCAGTATTGCGCCCAGGGCAGCAACACAGCGCCCTCCAGCGCGCCCTGCTCCGAAAGGCCCCACAGCTGCACGCCAAGGTTCAGCCCATCGGGCAGGGCAGGGGAGCCGGTCACCGCAAAGGGATCGCGCGCCGCCCGGTAGCGCGCCATCACATCCGCCGGGATCGCCGCCTCATAGTCCAGCGGCGCAAAGGCCAGCGCGCCATCACGCAGCGCTGCCACCCCCGCGCCGTGCCCCACCGGCACGATTGCTTCCACCGGATGTGCGGCAAACGCCCCCAGCGCATCGACCAGCCAGCCCGCAATCCCCGCCACATCGAGCACGCCCTCGGCGGCCGCATTGGGCCGCGTGCGCGCGTCGAGCCGTCTTCCGGCCCAGTCCCACAGCGAAACCTTGGCCAGCGTCTTGCCCAGATCGATCACGATGTACGCGCCTTTGTTCAGCGCCCGTCTCCCTTTATCCGAAACGATCATTATCAATCAATATTGATCGTTTCCAGTAGAAATGTTAGCAAGCTCTCCGAAGGCAGCCTGGCTGCCGCTGCCGGATGCACACCATGAACGCCGCCACTGTCCTTTCCGCCGTGATTCCTTTCGCTGTGCCCACCAGCCGCTGGGACGATGCGCATGCCGCCACGCTCAATCCGGCGGAATTGCTGCTTTATCGCTCGAACCTCCTCGGCAGCGATCTCACCGTCACCAACTTTGGCGGCGGGAATACCTCGGCCAAGCTTACCGGCACCGATCCGCTCACCGGCGCTTCCGTCGAAGTGCTCTGGGTCAAGGGTTCCGGCGGCGATATCGGATCGATGAAGCTCGATGGTTTTTCAACGCTCTATCAGGCCAAGCTCCTCGCCCTCGAAGCGCACTATTCCGGGCCGGATGATGACGACAAGATGGTCGGCTTCCTCCCCCACTGCACCTTCAACCTGAACGCCCGCGCCGCCAGCATCGATACGCCGCTCCATTCGCTGCTGCCCTTCGCGCATGTCGATCACGTCCACCCGGACGCGATCATCGCGCTCGCTGCCAGCTCGGGCGGCGAGGCAGCCACCAAGGAAATTTGGGGCGGCCGGATCGGTTGGCTCCCGTGGAAGCGCCCCGGCTACACGCTCGGCGTCATGCTGCGCGACTATGTCCGCGCGCATCCTGAGGTTCAGGGCGTCATGCTGGCCGGCCACGGGATCATCTGCTGGGCCGACAGCGCCAAGGCCGCCTACGAGCACACCATCAGCCTGATCGCCGACGCTGCCCGCTATCTCAACAAGGCGATGGCCGGAAAGCCCGCGTTCGGCGGCCAGATTGTCGCTCCAAACCCTGACCGCGCCGCGATCGCCGCTGATCTCATGCCCCGCCTGCGCGGCTTCATGACCGGTACGCGGCGCAAGCTGGGCCACTTCTCGGACGATGCCGAAGCCTTGGAATTCACCGGCAGCGCCGATTTCCGGCGCCTCGCTGCGCTCGGCACCTCGTGCCCCGATCACTTCCTGCGCACCAAGATCGCACCGCTTGACCTCGACCCTGCGCGCCTGACCGACGATGCCTATCTCGCGCAGCGGCTCACCGAGTACCGCGCGCGCTATGCCGCCTATTACGAGCGCTGCAAACGCCCCAATTCCCCCGCGATGCGCGATCCTAACCCGGTCGTCGTGCTCGTCCCCGGCATCGGCCGTATCACGTTCGCGACTGACAAGACCACCGCCCGCCTTGCCGGCGAGTTCTACGGCAATGCCATCAACGTCATGCGCGGCGCGGAAGCCGTGGGCGAGTATATCGCGCTGGATGAACAGGAAGCCTTCGACATCGAGTACTGGCTGCTCGAGGAAGCCAAGCTCCAGCGCATGCCCGCGCCCAAACCCATGGTCGGCAAGATCGCGCTCGTCACTGGCGGGGCAGGGGGCATCGGCGCCGCCACCGCCGCACGCCTGCTGGGGGAGGGCGCCTGCGTGCTGCTGGCCGACCGCGACGGCGACGCGCTCGAAACCACCCGCGAAGGTCTCGCCCAGCAGTTCGGCAAGGATGTGATCCGCACCGCCAACTGCGACGTCACCGACGAAGGCGCTGTCGCCGCCGCCTTCGCCACCTGCGCGCGCGAATTCGGCGGGCTCGACATGCTCGTTGCCAATGCCGGCATCGCCTCGTCCGCCACCATCGAGGACACCACGCTGGCGCTCTGGCACCGCAACCACGATGTCCTCGCGCAGGGCTATTTCCTGACCGCCCGCGCCGCATGGCCGCTCCTCAAGCGCATGAAGGAGCAAGGCGGCACGTCGGTCGTGTTCATCGGCTCGAAGAACGCCGTCGCTGCCGCTGCGGGCGCTTCTGCCTATGCCTCGGCCAAGGCCGCCGCCAACCACCTCGCGCGCTGCCTTGCCTTGGAAGGCGCGCCCGATGGCATCCGCGTCAACATCGTCAACCCTGACGCGGTGATCCGCGGCAGCCGCATCTGGGACGGCGACTGGCGCCGCGAACGCGCCGCCGCCAACAAGGTCGATGCCGGCGAGGAACTCGAAGCGCACTATCGCAACCGCTCGATGCTCAAGCGCGATGTCCTCCCCGAAGATATCGCCGAAGCCGCCGCCTGGCTCGCCTCCGATCTTTCGGCCAAGTCCACCGGCAACATGATCAATGTTGACGCGGGCAACGTGCAGGCATTCACCCGCTAGGCCGGGAGAGGAACTACGATGACCCACCTACCCATCTCCGCTGACCTGATTGCGGAGCGCAACCACGCCCATCGCGATGCGCTGGAGGACGACTACGCCGCGCTCGGCCGCAAGCTCGCCCGCGCGGGGATCGAAATCGACGCCATCAAGGACAAAGTCGCCGGCTTCTCCGTCGCCGTCCCCTCGTGGGGCGCAGGCCGCGGCGGAACGCGCTTCGCCAAGTTCCCGATCCCCGGCGAGCCCACCAATATCCACGAAAAGCTGGAAGATTGCGCCGTCATCCAGCAACTCGGCCGCACCACGCCGCGCGTCTCGCCCCATTTCCCGTGGGACAAGGTGAGCGACTACAAGGCCCTGCGCGAGGAAGCGGCCGCCCTCGGCCTCGGCTTCGATGCGGTCAATTCGAACACCTTTCAGGACCAGCCCGGGCAGGCGCATACTTATGCCAACGGCTCGCTCGCCGCGCAGGATGCCGCGACGCGCGCGCAGGCGGTGGAACACAACATCGAATGCATCGAAATCGGCCGCCAGCTGGGTTCGAAGGACATCACCGTCTGGGTGGGTGACGGCACCAATTTCCCCGGCCAGCAGGACCTTGGCCGCAGCCTTGATCGCTATCTTGATGCCGCCGCTGAGATCTATGCCGCGCTGCCCGATGATTGGCGCATGCTCCTCGAACACAAGATGTTCGAGCCCGCGTTCTATTCCACCGTCATTTCGGATTGGGGCTCCTCGATCCTCGCCGCGCAGGAACTCGGTCCCAAGGCCAAGTGCCTCGTCGATCTTGGGCACCATGCGCCGAACGTGAATATCGAGCAGATCGTCGCCCGCCTCCATCGCTTCGGGAAGCTCGGCGGCTTCCACTTCAACGATAGCAAATATGGCGACGATGACCTCGATTCAGGCGCGATCAACCCGCACCAGCTGTTCCTTGTGTTCAACGAACTGGCCGAGGCGGAGCTGAACCCGAGGGACGGTTTCAACCCCAGCTACATGATCGACCAGTCGCACAACGTCACCGATCCAATTGAATCGATGCTTTCTTCGGCGGAGACCATCGCGCAGTGCTACGCCAAGGCCGCGCTGGTGGATCGCACTGCCCTCCACGCCGCGCAGGAAACCAACGACACGATGATGGCCTTCCAGGCGCTGCGCCGTTCCTACAACACCGATGTCGCCCCGATCCTTGCCATGGCGCGGATGGAAGCGGGCGGGGCAATCGATGTTTTGGAGGCCTATCGGATTAGCCAATACCGCAACCGCAAGGCGCAGGAGCGCAAGGCGGTCGGGCTGGGCGCAGGGATCGTCTGACAAGTAGAATGGTGCCGGCTGCAGGAATCGAACCCGCGACCCCCTGATTACAAATCAGGTGCTCTACCAACTGAGCTAAGCCGGCCTTGGCGCTGTCCTTAGCGTCAGGTGGCCCCGAAGGTCCAGCCCTCGGTTGCGGCAATCTGCGGCTTCATCTCTTCCGGTGCCCAGAGCGACGGATCGTGTGCCACCTTGCGCAGCCATGCTGCGGTCATGATCGCATCGGTGCTGTGGTCATCATACCTGTCGAGCGTCCGGTGCGAGTCGGAATCGAGTTCGCGAAGTACGATGTCCAATGTTGCGGCATCCCTGACCTTGCTTAGGCCCTTGCGCAGTCCTCCCGCGCGCGCCGCGATCGAGGTATAGATTTCCACTATGACGGGACCTTGTTCGGGCAGCGGGTCAAATGGCCACACTGGCATCGCACCCTCGAGCCGGTGCAGCATCCGCATTCCCGTGAGGCTTGATTTGCCGACCTGCGCGGCGCCAACCAAATTGAGGCAACTCACCGGGTTCACCTTTGCGAGACGTTGCCGCTCCTCAACGAAGCGTAGCCTTCCACCGCCGCCGCCAAAAGCGCTTCCGGTCTGGTCATGGTTGCGAAAATGGTCGCGAAGCCCTTCGCGCAGCGGGAACGTCGATGCCGAAAGGTGTGGTTCCTCGGCGCAGAGCCGATCCACCATGGCCCAGAGCGCGGCTGCGTCCGGCGGGGTTTCGCCATGGCCGGGAAAATAGGCGCCCGCGTCAACGAAGGGCAGGGCAGGGGAGAGATCGAGCCCGATCAGCATCCGTGTGCCTTTGGCGGCATGGCGCTGCAACCATTCGAGCACGCCGCCGCGTGTCCAACCTCCTTCGGGTCGCAGCAGGGTCGGTGCGCGCCGCCCCGGTTCGCACCACGCCATAGCCAGCCCCTTGGGCCGGGCCACCGCTTGGCCTGACCAGTCTATGCAGACAAACGCATCGAAGCTGACCACCTCATTCCCCCCGCCGCTCGCGCCGCTTCTTGTCCCACCATTCCAGTCGCTTCACGATCTCGCGCTCGAACCCGCGCTCCACCGGCTTGTAGAACTGCTGCGGCCGCATCCCTTCCGGCCAGTAATCCGCGCCGGAAAAGCCGTCCTCGGCATCGGGATCATAGGCATAGCCCTCGCCATAGCCGATGTCCTTCATCAGCTTGGTTGGCGCATTCAGGATATGCGCCGGGGGTGGCAGCGAACCCGTCTCCCGCGCGCTCGCGAACGCCGCCTTCTGTGCTGCATAAGCCGCGTTCGATTTGGGCGCGGTCGCCAGGTACAGACACGCCTGCACGATCGCGAGTTCCCCCTCCGGCGAGCCTAGGAACTGATACGCATCCTTCGCCGCCAGGCACTGCAACAGCGCCTGCGGGTCGGCAAGGCCGATATCCTCGCTGGCAAAGCGCACCAGCCGCCGCAGCACGTAGAGCGGCTCCTCGCCCGCCGTCAACATGCGCGCCATGTAATAAAGTGCCGCCTGCGGGTCCGATCCGCGCAGCGCCTTGTGGAGCGCCGAAATCAGGTTGTAGTGCCCGTCGCGGTCCTTGTCGTAGACCGCCACGCGCCGCATCAGGAACTTTGCGAGTTCCTCCGGACCCAGCGGCGCGGGCAGCGACACATCGAACAGCGTTTCGGCCTGCCCCAGCAGGAAGCGCCCGTCGCCGTCCGCCGAGGCAATCAGCGCCTCGCGCGCCGGGGGGGTGAGGGGCAGGCGCAGCCCGGTCAACTCTTCCGCCCGCGCCAGCAGCGATCCCAGCGCTGCCGCATCCAGCCGGTGCAGGATCAGCACTTGCGCCCGGCTCAGCAGCGCCGCGTTCAGCGCAAAGCTCGGGTTCTCGGTCGTCGCGCCCACGAGCGTGACGGTGCCCTTTTCGACAAAGGGCAGAAACCCGTCCTGCTGCGCGCGGTTGAAGCGGTGAATCTCGTCCACGAAGAGCAAGGTCTTGCGCCCGATCTGCGCCATGGCTTCGGCCTCGGCGAAAGCCTTCTTGAGGTCCGCAACGCCGGAAAACACCGCACTGATCGCCACGTAGCGCAAGCCCACCGCATCGGCGAGCAGCCGCGCGATCGTGGTCTTGCCGGTGCCCGGCGGCCCCCACAGGATGATCGAGGAAAGCTTTCCCGCCGCCACCATCCGTCCGATCGCGCCGTCCGGCCCGGTCAGGTGATCCTGGCCTACGACTTCGCCCAGGTTTGCCGGACGCAGCCGCTCGGCCAGCGGTGCATCGTCGGCTGCAGTACCACGTGGTGTTTCGGCAGGGGCGGGGGCGAAGAGATCGGACATCGGAGTCCGGTCTAGCCACCGCCGCAGAAATTTGCATCCACCCTCTTGCCAAGAGCACGTTAAGATATATCTTAGAGCCATCATGAAACATCAAGGATACACAATGCGATTCCATAGAGACGGCCATGGACATGGCCTTGGGCACCACTTTGCGATGAAGATGATGGCCAGAGGGTTCGGCGGCGGTTGGGGCCCCAGAGGCAGTGGCTTCGGCGGTTTCGGCGGAGGCTGGGGCGGCGGCGAAGACTGGGACGATGAAGGCCCGGGCTTTCGCGGCCGTGGCCGCCATGGGGGAAGGGGCCGCATGTTTGCATCGGGCGAACTGCGCCTCCTCCTCCTGCTCCTGCTCGATGAGCAGGACCGCCACGGCTACGAACTGATCAAAGCGATCGAGGAATTGGCCGCCGGCGCTTATGCGCCCAGCCCCGGCGTGGTCTACCCCACGCTCCAGCTGCTGGTCGACGAAGGTATGATCACCGAGGTGCCGGGTGAGGGCGCCCGCAAGGCCTTCACCATGACCGAAGCCGGCCGTGCCGAGCTCGCTCCCCGGCTCGAGGAAGCCAAGGCCGTCGTCCAGCGCCTCGGCGATTTCGGCAAGGCGCGGCAGGAAGCCGAAGGCCGCAGCGGCAGCCCGCCGCTCCGGCGCGCCATTGCCAACATCATGCTCGCGCTGCGCCACAAGGCCGGCAGCGGGCTGGATGAAGCCACCGCCCACCAGATCGCCGACATCCTCGACGAAGCAGCGCGCAAGATCGAACGCTTGGGAGCCGCGCAGTGAGCAGCGCACAGGCCATGGTCGCCACCCAGCACGCCAGCAAGTACCTTCAGCAGGTCTGCAAGCACTGGGAGCACAACCTCACCGTCACCTTCGACGCAGCGCAGGGCACCGTCACCTTCCCCCGCGACGCGCGCGGTGCTGCGTGGGCGGGTGACGCAGTAGTGACCTTCACCGCGCATCCCGAAACGCTCGAATGCCATATCGCGGCGAGCGAGCCCGGCCAGCGTGACGGTCTCAAGGGCGCGGTCGAACGCCACATCGACCGCTTCGCCTTCCGCGAGACGCTGGCCTGGGAATGGTCCGATCTGGACGGCTGATTGCCAGCCTGCCCTCTCCGGCGTAGACTTGCGCCGCGCCGGAGAGGGAATAGCCACATGGGACTGAACGCCAAGCCGAAGACGCCTGTGTCCTTCTGGATCATCGCGGTTCTCAGCCTCCTATGGAACCTGTTCGGCTGCTACGACTACCTCATGTCGAAACTGTCTCCCGCCAGCTACTTCGCCAGCATGGGCATGAATGCCGAAAGCGTGGCCTACATGGCTGCGCTGCCCGCGTGGCTCACCGCATTCTGGGCGCTCGGCGTCTGGGGTTCGCTGTTGGGCTCGCTCCTCCTGATCGCCCGATCGCGGCAGGCGGCCGGCGCTTTCGCGCTCTCGCTGCTCGGGCTTGCCATCAGCCAGCTCACCCAGGCCTTCTGGCTCCACCCGCCGCAGGCCGCGCCGATCGGCCTCACGCTCGTGATCTGGAGCGCGGTAGTCTTCTTCCTGATCTATGCGCGCAGCATGGCCGCCAAGGGCGTGCTGGCCTGATCGCCCGCCTGCGGGCAAATCGCTTCATCGCAAATGATGATTGCCTGCGCATCGGCGCGTAGCCGCGAACGCGAATCAATGGTATTCTTCTACTCAGTAATACTTATGTAATACTTGTAGAGCGGGGATATCAGGCGATGGTCGGGACCAGCACCTTCAACATCTACCTTGATCGCGGGTCCGGCCAGTTCGACGTGACTGCCAACTACTATATTCCCGGCTACAACGATCCCGAGACCGGCGAGCAGTTCTACGACACCCAATGGTACTTCTCCTATTCCGGCACCGACGGCAGCACCGGCAACAGCGGCACGGGGTGGGACACCGGATACGGCGATGTCTTCATCGGTCTTTCGGGTGAGGCGGTCGCGGACGGCACGCTCGATTTCTATGCGGTCAACGGGTTCACCGGCGAGGAGGCGCGCGCCAGCTTCCACGTTCTCAACGCCGCCCTCGCGCAGACCAGCGTCACCCTCTCGGCCGCCCCCACCGATAGCCAGGTCATCCTGCTCGGCGGCGCGGGCAACGATGTGCTGACCGGCTCGGGTGGCGACGATCTGTTCGATGCCGGGGACGGGAACGATACGCTCGTCGGGGGCGCGGGCAACGACTGGCTCGACGGTGGCAGCGGCGCCGACAAGATGACCGGCGGCGCGGGCGACGACACTTATGTCGTCGACGATGCGGGCGACAAGGTGATCGAGGCTTCCGGCGGCGGCCATGATACCGTTTACGCGAGCGTCAGCACCACGCTGGCTGCCAATGTCGAGGACCTCATCCTCACCGGGGTCGGCCCGCTCAAGGGCACCGGCAACGCGGAAAACAATGGGATCTCGGGCAACGGCGATGCCAACGTGCTGTCCGGGCTCGGCGGTGACGACACGCTCTACGGCTACGCCGGCAACGATACCCTGAACGGCGGCGACGGCAACGACTGGCTCGACGGCGGCACCGGCAATGACGTGATGACCGGCGGCGCGGGCGATGATCACTATGTCGTCGACAGCACCGGCGACCGCATCAACGAAGCCTTCGGCGGCGGCGTGGACGAGGCCCGCATCAGCGGTCTTGCCAGCTATACGCTCGGCTCGGGGGTCGAAAACCTCACCAATCTCACCGCGCTGCCGCTCTTCACCGGCTATGGCAATGCGCTCGCCAACGTCCTGACCGGCTCGGCCGGGGCGGACCGGCTCTATGGCCTCGGCGGCAACGACATGCTCATCGGCGGCGACGGCAACGATACGCTGGAAGGCGGTGCGGGCGCGGACCAGCTCATCGGCGGCAATGGCATCGATACCGCCAGCTATGCCGGGGCCGCCGCTGCCGTCACCGTCAATCTCGCGGGCCTGCCCGGCAAGGGCGATGCGGCGGGCGATACCTTCAGCAGCATCGAATTCCTCGTCGGCAGTCGCTTCGACGATAGCCTCACGGGCAACGCCTCCGCCAATTTCATTTTCGGCGGCGCGGGGAATGATCTCATCGTCGGCGGCGGCGGCGTCGATTGGTTCATCGGCGGCCTCGGGGCCGACAAGCTGGTCGGCAATGGCGACGACGGCATCAGCTACGCGGCCTCGGCGGGCGGAGTCACCATCGATCTGGCCGCGCAGACCGCCAGCGGCGGCGATGCCACCGGCGATGTGATCACCGGCATCCGCAATGCCGAAGGCAGCGCGCAGGCCGATACGCTGACAGGCAACGCCGATGGCAATGCGCTGTACGGCGGCGCCGGGGCCGATCGCATCGACGGCGCGGGCGGGAATGACGTGATCCGCGGCGGCGCCGGCGCCGATACGCTGATCGGCGGTGCGGGGATCGATATGCTGGATTACAGCACCTCCGCAGCAGCCGTCACGATCGATCTCAACACGAACACCACGAGTGGCGGCGATGCGGCGGGCGA
>CAILIO010000289.1 GCA_903834285.1 uncultured Sphingomonadales bacterium
AAGGCACCGTCTGCCTGCTCGAAAACACCAAAATGGAAGTCTTCGAGCATGGGCAGGTCGGCAATTGCCTCAAGGTTGATCACCCTCTGCAGGCAATTGAGCGTGAGCCGCCGCACTTCAGGAATAGCTCGCAAAAGGTCCGCGTCGAACCCCGCCGCGTCGCGATACCAGCCATAGAAGCGAACTTCGAGCAGCGCGCCATAACGTGCGCACAGCCGGTTAACCTCATCCAGCACGGTTCGGTCGGCGGGCGGCTCGGTCCACTGCGCGGTAGCCGATCGTCCGGCTGCAAGTTCGGCTTCCAGCCGCCCGATCATCTCGGCATCGGGGCCTTGCAACCGGGTCATGTGCTGCCCTCCCTAAGCCATACTGGCCCAAAAGCCTTTACTTCCGCTCGGCCTTCTTGCGCTTCATCGCATCGTGGAAGCGGTCGGCCCAGCCGGGCTTGACCAGTTGCTCGCCGCGCACCAGCCGCAGCTCGCCATCGGCCACGTCGCGGCTCACCGCGCTGCCCGCCGCGACAATGGCATCTGCACCGATCTTCACCGGTGCGATCAAGGCGGAGTTGGAGCCGATAAAGGCCCGCTCGCCGATCACGGTGCGGTACTTGAAGTAGCCATCATAGTTGCAGGTGATCGTTCCTGCGCCGATATTCGCGCCCGCGCCCACGTCGGCATCGCCGAGGTAGGTGAGGTGATTGGCCTTGGCCCCGGCATGGAGTACCGCGTTCTTCACTTCGACGAAATTGCCAACGCGCGCCTTCTCTTCCAGCACTGCGCCAGGCCGCAGCCGCGCAAAGGGGCCGACCGAGGCGCCGCTTTCCAGCCGCGCGCCCTCGATGTGGCAGAAGGCGTGGATCACCACATTGTCTGCCACAGTGACACCGGGGCCAAAGATAACGTTCTGCTCCACCGTCACGTCGCGGCCGAGCTGGGTGTCCCAAGCGAACCACACCGTCTCTGGCGCGACGAGGCTGGCGCCGTCCGCCATGACTGCCAGGCGCCGCTTCTTCTGCCAGCGCGCTTCGGCTTCAGCCAGTTCGGCGCGGCTATTGATACCGGCGACTTCATCGGGATCGTCCGTCACCACCACCGCACAGACCCGGCCATCCGCGTTGGCCACATTGACGATATCGGTGAGGTAATATTCGCCTTGCGCGTTGTCGTTGCCGACCCGCGCGAGCAGCGCGAACAGCTCGTCCCCGCGCACCGCCATCAGGCCTGAATTGCACAAGCGGCAGGCGCGCTCGGCCTCGGTCGCGTCCTTGTGCTCGACCATCTTCGTGACGAGCCCGTTCTCCGCGATCACCCGGCCATATTGCAGCGCGTCCTCGGGCTCGAAGCCGAGCACGACCACTGCCGGATTGTCGCCAGCATGCAGCCGCTCCAGCATCGCGCGCATCGTTTCGGTACGCACGAAGGGCACATCGCCATAGAGAATCAGCACATCACCCGCGAATCCTGCCAGCGCCTCTTCGGCCTGCTGCACCGCATGCCCCGTGCCGAGCTGCGGGTCCTGCACCGCCAGCTCCGCGCTGGCCCCCAGCGCCGCTGCCAACTGCTCGCGCCCCGCGCCGACCACGACGACCTTGCGCTGCGGCGCCAGCGCACCGGCGCTGGCCATCAGGTGCATCAGCATGGGCCGCCCGGCGATCGGGTGCAGCACTTTGTGCAGATCACTTTTCATGCGGGTGCCCTTGCCGGCAGCGAGAACGACAAGAGCGAGCGGAGAGGAGGCTTCAGTCATGCCCGTTCCTTGCCAGCATTTGCTTGCAGTTTCCAGAACGCGCCGCCACGGAGCGGGGCATGACGGACTTTCCCTTCCAGATCGTCGGTTTCGACCTCGACGGCACGCTGCTCGATACCGCGACCGACCTTGCCCATGCGCTCAACCACGCGCTCGTGCAGATCGGCCGCCCGACAGTCTCGCTCGAGCGGGCACGCACCTTCATCGGCGGCGGAACCGGACAGATGCTGCGCGCCGCGCTGGCCGAATCGGGCGGGGATGAAGGCATCGACGTGGCCGCGCTGCAGGGCGTGCTGGTCGGCTTCTATGCGACAAACATCGCCCGCCATACCGCACTGTTCCCGGGTGGTGAGGCCATGCTCGAGGCGCTCGCCTCCCGCGGCATCCACCTCGCCATTGCCACCAACAAGCGCGAGGACCTCGCCCGCCGCTTGTTCGACGAGCTCGGCCTCACGTCCCGCTTCGCCACGATCATCGGCGGCGATACGCTCGGCCCCGGCCGCGCCAAGCCGGCGCCCGACATGCTCCACGAAATGGTCCGGCGCTGCGGCGGCGGGCCGGCGGCGTTTGTCGGCGATACCACCTACGATGTCGGCGCCGCCCGTGCGGCCGCCATGCCGGTCGTCGCCGTCCGCTTCGGCTTCAATGATCTGCCGGCCGACGAACTCGGCGCCGACGCGGTGATCGACCATTTCGATGAGTTGGTGCCCGTCCTGAAAGCTCTCGCGCGATAGAAAAAGGTGGGGGCGCAGCAGAATATTTCCGCCACCGCGCCGCCTTGCCTTTCGCCCTCGGCAGCACCACTCTTGGGGCAAGCAGATCTGCCCTCCCGAGGAGACTTCCGATGTCCGAAGAATACGTGCCCCCCAAGGTCTGGACCTGGGACAAGGCCAACGGCGGCGCCTTTGCCGGTGTCAACCGCCCCACTGCCGGCGCGCAGCGCGATCAGGAGCTCCCCGTGGGCGAGCATCCCTTCCAGCTCTATTCGCTCGGCACGCCCAATGGCCAGAAGGTCACGATCCTGCTTGAAGAACTGCTCGAGCTCGGCATCACCGGCGCGGAATACGATGCCTGGCTGATCAAGATCTTCGAAGGCGACCAGTTCGGCAGCGGCTTTGTCGATCTCAATCCCAATTCCAAGATCCCCGCGATGCTCGACAAGAGCGGGCCCGAGCCCTTCCGCCTGTTCGAATCGGGCGCTATGCTGCTGCATCTGGCTGAAAAGTTTGGCCACTTCCTGCCCAAGGATGGTCCGGCGCGTGCCGAAGTGCTGTCGTGGCTGTTCTGGCAGGTCGGCTCCGCGCCGTTCATGGGCGGTGGTTTCGGCCACTTCTACGCCTATGCACCCGTGAAGATCGAATACGCGATCGACCGCTATGCGATGGAAACCAAGCGCCTGTTCGATGTCGCTAACAATCAGCTCAAGAAAACCCGCTTCCTCGCAGGCGATGAATACACCATCGCCGATATCGCCACCCACCCGTGGCTCGGCAATATCTATCGCGGCGATGCCTATGGCGATGCGGCGACCTTCCTTTCGATGCACGAATACGAAGCGGTCGGCCGCTGGGTGGCCGAGATCGACGCCCGCCCTGCGGTGAAGCGCGGCAAGCTGGTCAATCGCCCGGCCGGCCTCCCCGAACGCCACAGCGCCGCTGATTTTGCCGCGCTGCCGGAAGGCACGCTCTGATAGTATGGCGGATGGGGCTAAATCCTGCCCCATCCGCCCCTTGTCCATCGTGAACCCGCCGCTATAAGCGCGCCTTCCCGTTGGGGCGTCGCCAAGTGGTAAGGCACCGGTTTTTGGTACCGGCATTCGGAGGTTCGAATCCTCCCGCCCCAGCCAGCGTTTCATCTAGCATCCGTGCTTCCCTCCCTCAGGGGAACGACACGAATGCTTGCGAGCTTCGCCGACCGCGCTAGCGTGGTGGCTGATGACCCTGCTGCACCTCAATCCCATCTACGCCGAAATGCCCGTCACCGTGTTCGAGCACATGTCGGGCCTCGCCCGCAGCCTCGGCGCGATCAATCTTGGGCAGGGTTTTCCCGATGCGCCGCCGCCGGCCGCGCTGACCGCCGCGGCGATGCGCGCGATGGAAACGCGCTCGCAGCAATACCCGCCAAGCATGGGCGTGCCCGAACTGCGCGATGCGGTCGCCGCCTTCTATGCGCGTACGCAGCACCTTGCCCTCACCCGCGAACAGGTCCTCGTCACCTCGGGTGCGACCGAGGCCATCGCCGCCGCGATCCTCGCCGTGGTCGGCACGGGCGATGAAGTGCTGCTCTTTGCGCCCGCTTATGACGCCTATGCCCCGCTGGTGCGCCGCGCGGGCGGCGTGCCGGTGTTCGTACCGCTCAGCCCGCCTGAGTGGCGCTATGACGAAGCCGAGATCCGTGCCGCCATCAGCCCGCGCACGCGCGCGCTGATCCTCAACGATCCGCTCAACCCCACCGGTTCGGTCGCAAGCGCAGAGGAACTCGCCCTCCTCGCCCGCATCGCCTGCGAACATGATCTTGTCGCCATCTGCGACGAGGTCTGGGAATCCGTGCGCTTCGAT
>CAILIO010000290.1 GCA_903834285.1 uncultured Sphingomonadales bacterium
CCCGCGCTCCGCCTTGCCGACGGAAGCCAGCAAACCGAGATTGAGCATCGTGTCGGAGAACTTGTCCATGCGGGTGGCCGTCGTCGGGCCGGCGGGGCCGACGACTTCCTCGCGCACTGGGTCGACCGGGCCGACGTAGTAGATCACGCGGCCCTTGAAATCGACCGGCAGTTCCTCGCCCTTGGCCAGCATATCGGCGATCCGCTTGTGCGCGGCATCGCGGCCGGTGAGCATCTTGCCGTTGAGGAGGAGGCGGTCGCCCTGCTTCCAGCCCTGCACTTCTTCTGCCGTCAAGGTATCGAGGTTGACGCGCTTGGCCGCAGCATCCGGCGTCCAGTGCACATCGGGCCATTCGTCGAGTTTGGGCGCCTCGAGGAACGCGGGGCCAGAACCATCGAGCGTGAAATGCGCGTGGCGGGTGGCCGCGCAATTGGGGATCATGCCGACCGGCTTGCCCGCGGCATGGCAGGGCGCGTCGATGATCTTGACGTCGAGGATCGTCGATAGCCCGCCGAGCCCTTGCGCGCCAATGCCGAGCGCGTTGACCTTGTCGAAGATCTCGATCCTGAGCGCCTCGATATCGGTCTGCGGCCCGCGCTGCTTCAATTGCGCCATGTCGATTGGCTCCATCAGGGCCTGCTTGGCGAGCAGCATGCAATGCTCCGCCGTGCCGCCGATGCCGATGCCGAGCATGCCCGGCGGGCACCAGCCCGCGCCCATCTGCGGCAGCATCTCGACCACCCAGTCGACGATCGAATCGCTGGGATTCATCATCTTGAACTTCGATTTGTTTTCGCTGCCGCCGCCCTTGGCCGCGACATCGATCGACACCGTGTTGCCGCGCACCATCTCGACATGGAGCACGCTGGGTGTGTTGTCGCGCGTGTTGCGCCGAGTGAAGGCCGGATCGGCGAGGATCGAGCCGCGCAGCTTGTTGTCAGGGTTGAGATAGGCCCGCCGCACCCCCTCATCGACTACCATCTGCAGCGAATGCTCGCTCTCGAGCCGGCAATTCTGGCCCCATTTGACGAAGACGTTGACGATGCCGGTGTCCTGGCAGATCGGCCGGTGCCCTTCGGCGCACATGCGGCTGTTCGTCAGGATCTGGGCGATCGCGTCCTTGGCGGCAGGGCCTTGTTCCGCCTTGTACGCTTCGCCCAGCGCGCGGATGTAGTCCATCGGGTGGAAGTAGCTGATGAATTGCAGCGCGTCGGCCACGCTCTCGATGAGGTCTTCCTCCCGGATCGTCGTCATCTCTGCCATCGCTGGTTCCTTCCGCTGGTTTCAGCCCGCTGCGCGCGGGCGCATTCGATGAACTGCCGTTTAGCCATCGACCAGCGTCATGCAAAGCGCTTGGCGCGCCGAAGACGATATTCTAAGGGCTTGTAATCAAGAGCTGGGCAAGACTGGCCTGCAAAGCAAGGTGCAGCCCACGAACAGGATTGCGCCGGATTGCCGCGCCTGCAGTCCGGCCCCGCAAGTGAGGGATTTCATGACTGTAGTGGAAGAACGCGCGAATGTTGCAGATGCCGGCAGCGAGGCGGCGCGCCGCGCGATGATCGACAGCCAGCTGCGCGTGAGTGGTGTCAACGATCCGGCCATTCTCGCCGCTTTCCTTGCCGTACCGCGTGAAGATTTCGTCCCCGAGGCGCGCCGTCCGGTGGCTTATGCTGATCGCGCGGTAACGCTGAGCGATGGCGCGGTGCTTTCCCCCGCGCTGACCTATGGACAGATGCTCACCGCCGCGCAGCCCACGGCAGAGGACAACGTGCTCGTGATCGGCGCGCCGGGCGGTTACCTCGCGGCACTTGCCGAAAATCTGGGCGCCAAGGTTACGCGCGTCGCCGCCACGGATGAATGGGTCAAGGCCAGCGGACATTCGCTCGTGCTGATCGACGGCGCGATTGAGGACATGCCTGCCGCGCTTGCCGATGCGGTCGCTGCGGACGGCCGGCTTGTCACCGGCCTGGTCGAGCGGGGCGTGACCCGCCTCGCGCTTGGCCGCAAGGTGGCGGGAGCCCTCGTGCTCACCGTGCTCGGCGAAGCCGACTTTGCTCCGCTTGCCGCGTTTGCGGCGCGCCCGAAGTGGAGCTTCTGAACCTCATGATTCGTTCCACGGTTCTGCGGCTGAAGGCCGGCCCCGCGCTGGCCGCGCTCGCCATCGCCGTTGCCGCGACGCCGGTCCATGCCGACGACCTGCACGGCGCGCTGGCAGCCGCTTACGCCACCAACCCCGACCTTGCCGCCGCCCGCGCCAACTTGCGCGCGACCGACGAAGGCGTGCCGATTGCGCGCGCGCCCGGCCTGCCCAGCCTGACCGGCACAGCGACGTACACGGAATACGTCAAAAAGAGCGCCAACAGCTTTATCGCGCCCGATCGCGGCCTTGATGTCAGCACCACGCTTTCGGTGCCGATCTATTCCGGCGGCGGGGTCCGCAATTCCGTACTCGCCGCCAAGACGCGGGTCGTGGCTGGAGAAGCCGGCCTCCGTGGTACCGAGGCCGGCGTGTTCAGCCAGGTCGTGGCGGCCTATATGGACGTCATCCGCGATGCTGCAACGGTGGGGCTCAATCGCAACAATGTGCAGGTGCTCGAGGTCAACCTCAAGGCGACCACTGACCGCTTTGAAATCGGCGACGTGACACGCACCGACGTCGCGCAATCGAACTCCCGCCTCGCGCTCGCGCGCGCCGATCTGCGCAACGCCGAGGCTTCGCTGGTGGCCAGCCGCGAACGTTATGTGCAGGTTGTCGGACTTGCGCCCAATGATCTTCAACCGCCGCCGCCGCTTGCCGCGCTGCCGGCCACGCCCGAAGAAGCGGTGCAGACTGCGCTCGACAACAATCCCGATCTGCTCGCGGCGCGGCAACGCACAAAGGCTGCCGGATTTGACGCCCGGGCAGCCGGTGCGGGGCGGCTGCCGACCATCTCACTGTTCACATCGGGCGACTATTCGAACTACCTCGGTTCGCTCGGCGGCAGCGCGGGCGGCAGCGCGTTTACCCAGCGCCAGACCACCGCGCAGGCCGGCGTGCGTGCCTCGATCCCGCTGTTCCAAGGCGGCCTTCCCGCAGCCCGCCAGCGCCAGGCCCAGGCCACTGCCAGCGCTGTCGAAGAGCAGGAAATCTCGGCGGAGCGTCAGGTCATTGCCAACGTCCGCTCGGCCTATACGCAGTGGCGCGCGGCCTACGATGTGATCACGCTCAACCAGACCGCAGTCGATGCCGCGGCGCTTAGCCTTGAAGGTGTACGGGCGGAAAACACCGTGGGCAACCGCACCATCCTCAACATCCTCGATGCCGAGCAGGAACTGCTGCGCGCACAAGTCGGGCTCGTGGCGGCGCGGCGCAATGCCTACGTCGCCTCGTTCAACTTGCTCGCCGCCATGGGCAAGGCGCAGGCTGCCGATCTCGGCTTCGATCCGGCCTCGCTGTATGATCCGGACGTCAACTACCGCCGCGTGCGCGGCCGCGTGTTCGACTGGGCGCTTGATTCCCCGACCCTGCCCAAGTCCACCCGCACGGTTGACACTCCGGCGCAAACTGCAACAATTCCTCCACAACCGGTACCGTGATGGTACAGGGCCGCCCGGGGGCGCCTGATTCGTTCAGGTCGGGGCGGCTCGATGGATTGCAAGTTTGTTGGCAAGTTTGTTGATTGTGTGGGGATACGCATGCGCCAGGCTTCGGAACCTTCGGTCGAGGAAATTCTCGAATCGATCAAGAAGGTGATCGCGCGCGACAATCGCGCCGATGCCGTGCGCGAGCGTAGCCGCCGCGAAGCTGAAGCTGCGCCGGCCTTGCGCATTTCCGCCCGGTCCGCCGAGCGTACCGAGGGCCGCCCGGCCTCGTTTCCGGCGGACGTGCTCGATCTCAGCGAAGTGGCAGCGCAGATCCTGAACGAAGACCACGCACTGCCCGCCGATCACGATGAGGATGAGGACGCACCGCTGCTGGCAGAGGAAACCACCGCCTCGATGCGCGGTTCGCTGGCGGCGCTCGCCATGCTCTCCGCCCCGGGCGCGGCGCCGCAGATCGTCCGGTCGGGGGAAACCTCGCTGGAAAGCCTGGTGCGCGAAATGCTGCGCCCGGCGCTGGCCGAATGGCTCGATCACAACCTGCCGCCGATGGTAGAAAAGCTCGTCGCTGCGGAAATCGCGCGCATCGTCGGCAAGAAGGGCTGAGCGGCAAACTCCGCCCCCATGGCCAGACCCGATCCCGCGCTGCTCGATCCTGCGCGCTACCCCTTCGGCAATGCCGTCACCACGCGGTTTGCCGATCTCGATCCCAACGGGCACATCAACAACGTCGCGATGGCCGCAGTGTTCGAGGACGCGCGGCTGCGCTTCATCACCGCGGTCGGCATGCCGCGCAATACCGATGATGCGCGATTCATGGTCGCCAACGTGACGATCGACTATCTCGCGCAGGCCTATTACCCAGCGGGCCTCGAATGCCGCGTCGGCGCGCTGCCCGGCGGGCGCAGCAGCTGGAGCCTCAGGCAATTGCTGCTGCAGGACGGCCGCCCGGTGGCGACCGCGCATGTCACCATCGTATTCACCGACGGCGAACGTCCGAAGCCGATCGACCAAGCGCTGCGCGAAAGGCTCGATGCATGGCTGATCCGGTGAAGCCTGACGAGATCACTCTGGCACGGCAGGCCGTGGCCGGGCTGGGCGGCTTTGCCCCGCAGCGGCATATTCTGCTTTGCGCCGGCCCCGAAAAGGACAAGTGCGCCCCGCGCGAAGCCGGCGATGAAGCGTGGAATTTCTTGAAGAAGCGGCTGGGCGAGCTCAAGCTCGGCGGGCCGCAAGGGGTGCTGCGCAGCAAGGTCGGCTGCCTGCGCGTCTGCACGGCGGGGCCGGTCGCGCTCGTCTATCCGGACAACGTCTGGTACCACTCCTGCAGCCCTGCAGTGCTGGAACGGATCATCCAGGAGCATGTGATCGGCGGCGTGCCGGTCGAGGACTACCGGCTCACACCCCCCGAGTAACCTTCATTTCCACCACTCGTCGACGTGGTCTTCGAGGCCGTTGTCGACCGCTTCGTCGTGCCCGGTGCCGCTCGAGAGGAACACCAGCCCCATCAGCGCCGCCATCAGCATCATCGTGAAGCCGATGCCCAGCATCGCCGCGATATACAGATGGATCGATACAAAGCCGACTGCCTCGTAAAGATAGGAGGCCGCCGCGGCCATGACTGCGAGCGTCAGCAGTCCCATCCAGCGCATGATGCGAAAATACCGGCTCCAGGCAAACTCGGCGTAGTCCGGATCGTCGAGCGGAGAAGGGCGCACGGGGTTGGCCATGCGCGGTTCCATGCGCCGCCGGCGGAGCCAAGGCAATCGCTTTCCCCGCCTGCCCTTTGGTGGCATGATCCCGAATCGGCAAGCATTGGAACGACTTGCCACACAAGCGGGATCTCCCAATCCGGGGGAAGGAGGATGCCATGTCGATCGCTCTGCTGATCGCCGGCCGTTCGGGGGAGGTATGGCACTGCCATGCCGACGACCTCGTTGCCGACGCTGTTGATACTCTCGCCGCACGCCGGATCGGGGCCTTGCCGGTAACCGATGCCGGAAACGAGGTCGCCGGGATCTTTTCCGAACGCGACGTTCTCTACGCGCTCAAGCTCCACGGCCCGGACGCGCTGCAGATGCGCGTGCGCGATGTGATGACCGCGCCGGTCATTTCGGTGGGACCCGAGAACAGCGCGCTCGAGGCGCTGGCGTTGATGACCCGGCGGCGCATCCGCCACTTGCCGGTCCTCGATCAGGGGCGGATGATCGGCTTCGTCTCGATCGGAGACCTTGTGAAGTACCGCATCGACCGGATCGAAGCCGAGGCCGAGGCCCTGCGCGAGTATATCCAGACGGCATAGCTTGAGAGTGAGGCCGCCCTGCCCTATCTTGGAGCCATGACCACGCTCACTCAGGATTCCGCACTGTCCGGCGGCGTCACGCTCGCCCCCAGCGCGGCGGCGCGCATCGCCGCGATTGCTGCCAAGCAGAGCCGCCCGGCGGTGCTGCGCCTCGCTGTGGAAGGCGGCGGCTGTTCGGGCTTTCAGTACAAGTTCGAGATGGGCGACGCGCCGGAGGCCGACGATCTCGTCAGCGAAACCGATGGCGTGCAACTCCTCGTTGATCCGATGAGCCTTGAGCTGATCGCGGGCGCGACGGTCGAATTTGTCGAATCGCTTGGCGGCGCGGCCTTCCGCGTCACCAATCCGCAAGCGGCCTCCGGCTGCGGCTGCGGCGCGAGCTTTTCGGTGTGAGCATCAAGGTCGCTTCGTTCAACATCAACGGGATCAAGGCGCGGCTGCCTCGCCTGCTCGAATGGCTGGAGGAAACACGCCCCTCGGTCGCTTGCCTGCAGGAAATCAAGACGCAGGACGCAGACTTCCCCGCCGCCGAGTTCGAGAAGATCGGCTATCACGCGATCTGGCATGGGCAGAAGGGCTTCAACGGCGTTGCCATTCTGGCGGATGGGACGCAGCCGGTCGAGGTGCAGCGCGGGCTCGCCGGAGAGCCCGAGGACGAGCATTCGCGCTACCTCGAGGCCGATGTCTTCGGCTTGCGCGTCGTGTGCATCTACCTCCCAAACGGCAACCCGCAGCCGGGGCCGAAGTTCGACTACAAGCTGCGCTGGATGGAGCGCCTGCGCGCGCGCATGGCGGACATCGCGGCGGAGGAAGTGCCTGCCCTCGTGATCGGCGATTACAACGTGATCCCCGAGGACAAGGACGTGTGGGACATCCGCGCGATGGCAAGCGACGCGTTGATGCAGCCCGAATCGCGCGATGCCTATCGCCGCCTGCGCAACGACGGCTGGACCGACGCGCTCGATCTGCACCACCCGCGCGGCGGGCTGTGGACCTTCTGGGACTATCAGGCCGGAGCATGGCAGCGCGACCACGGCTTCCGCATCGATCACGCGCTGCTCTCGCCCGAGCTGGCAGACCGGCTGATCGGTGCCGGGGTCGACAAGACCTATCGCGGGCGCGAGAAGGCCAGCGACCACGCGCCGGTCTGGGTCACCCTTCGCGAACTGGTCTGAACCGGCTTAGTTCACCACGCGCCAGAACTTGATGTGCGATCCCGGCGCGATATCGACAGGCTGGAGCCAGTGCGGCGGGCGATCCTTGAGCAGATCGGCCATCAGCCCGCCCGGAGCCCGCGCGGCATAGACCGAGGGTTCGTAGATATCGGGGCAGACCACGACCAACGCGGTGTGGCGCTTGCGAATCAGAGCGTGCGCTTGTTCGGCCGGCGCCATGAACGCCGCGATGACATCGTGCATGCCCGCAGCGCCCCGGTGGTGCCCGGTCGCGACCACGCGGTCATGCGTCCTTACGATAAGGTCTGGCCCGATATCGAGCGGGGCGAAGATGTCGACGGCGGGCAGCCGGTCGAGCGCGTGGCCGGCCACGTCATAGCGGCATTGCGAGATCGATAGCGCGCCGAGCGTGACGCCAGCCACCGACTTTTCGAGCTTGCCGCTCGTGCTGTTGGCTGTGAGCGGGGCCGCCGCGGCCATCGCCATGACCACCGGGAGCCCGGGAGCGAGCATAGAGATCACCACGATGTAGCCGCCGAGGCGTGGCAGGATAGCTACCGAGCGCAGGCGATAGACCCCCTGCAGGATCAGGGCGGCGGAGGGCACCGCTGCAAAAACCAGCGCCGTGGCGGACGCGCGCGCAACCACCAGCCCGATTAACCAGGCGCCGGTCAGCAGCAGGAGATGGTCGAACCAGAGCATCCGGCTGCTCGCATCGCGCGCGCTGCGCCAGATCCACAGCGTGCCGATGATGCCGACCAGCGGCCCCGCCAGGATCGCCGCCGCGAGCGGGGGCGAGGTGTGCCAGAAAGGCATGCCTTCCTGCACCGAATCGTACCAGAAGCGCTTGACCAGCGGATCGAGCATCACGAACGCACCGCCGCGGCATTCGGGCGCGGCACCGAGCAGGATCACGCCCGCACCCGCCCCGATCAGGGCGAGCGCGCCGATCTGGCCGGGCAGGCTGCGCGGTGTGGCAAAGCGCAGCGCGGCAGCGCCCGCCGCGATCCAGGCCAGCATCGCGAGATGGACCGGCGAGATGGCATCGCAATGCGTGACAAGATCATAAGTCCCGCGCGTGCAGAGGAAGATCGCCGCGCTGCCCAGCGCAAGGCTCGCGGTGGCGCCGGAGAACCAGTCGAACCGGCTCGCTGGATTGCGCAAGCCGCGTAGCGCGCAGATGCCAAGAAACAGCGCCGTCAGCGGCAGCCCCTCGATCGAGATCGCCAGCAGTGCGGCAAGCGCGAGCCCGATCACCAGCGCCCCGCGGCGGGCATCCTTGGCATGGAGCCCGCTCAGCGCGGCAAGTGCGAGCACGATCTGCCAGCCATGGTGGTCGATCCGCAGCGGGGTGAACTGGCACAGCACCGGGGGGGTGAGCCCGACCATCAGGCCCGAAAGGCCGACCACCTCATCGTTGAACCAGCGCGCGGCAAGGCGGCCAATGAGCGCCATCGCGCAGAGCAGGGTCAGCAGCGGCACCACCACCGCCGTCACCTGTTCGGCGCTTGCCGTACCGAGCAGCGGGCGCAGCAGCAGGATCATGCCGGCGATCGGAACATCGACCAGTCGCGACCAGTGCATCGGCACCCCTTCGGGCGCGGCAACGCGGTACTGGTGGACATCGAACCAGGATTGGCCGGCCAGCAGATCGCGCACTTGCAGTAGGCGCAGAGCATCATCGGGATCGCCGAAGCGCATCATCGCGATGAGCTTGAAGTTGACGATGATCATCGTCACCGCAAGCATGCTCCAGGTAATCAGCACGCGCAGCCGCGCACCGCGCGCGGGATCGGTGACCGAAGGGACTGCGGCGGGGGCCTGATCGGCGGAAACGAACAACGAAGCCATCAGCCAGAGTTCCCCATGGTGCAAGGATATCGGATCGTGAAGGCGCAGGGCGCGCCAGCAAACGGTGGGCTCATGACACCACCCGCCATGCCTGCAGGCCCGAGCCCGGTGCGAGATTGACGGGCGTCAGCCATTCGGGCGCGCGATTGGCGACGAGCCGGGCCATCAGTCCGTTGGGAGCGATCTTGGCATAGACCGACTGGCGCGAAACGGCGGGGCAGATCATGACCATGGTGGCGTGGCGCGCGCGCATGATCGCATGCGCCTCGGCCGAAGGCGCGAGGAACGCGGCGATCACGTCGTGCATGGCCGCCGCGCCGCGGTGATGGCCGGTCGCCACCACGCGCTGGTGCGAGCGGACGAGCACGTCCGGCCCCATGTCGAGCGGCACGAGAATATCCGTCGGCGGCAAATGATCGAGCGCAGCCCCGGCCTGGGCGAAATTGCAGGTGGCGGGCGCGCCGTCCGCCGTGCCGTGTGCGCCTGCCGCCGCCGGGCTGATCAGTCCGGCGGCGAGCGCGACCGGGACGCCCGGCACGACAAGGACCGCAATCAGCCCGTAGCCGGCAAGCCGCCGAAGCGGCGAGGCCTTGCGCATCTCGGCACTCCACCATGTCACCTGCGCCGCGGCCGGCACGGCGGCAAAGGCCAGTGCGGTGGCCGAAGCGCGCGCCACCATGAGCCCGATGAGCCAGGCGCCAATGAGGACCAGCAGATGATCAAGCCAGTTCCGGCGCGCTGCAGCACTTTCTGCGTGACGCCACAGGCGCCAGGCACCGGCGAGCCCCAGCAGCGGCCCGGCGACGATGACCGCTGCAAGATGCGCCTTGGCGTGCCAGAAAGGCATGCCCTCGGCGACTGACGGCAACCAGAAGCGGATCACCAGCGGATCGAACGTCGCGAATGTGCCGCTGCGGCACTGCGGCGCCGCGCCCAGCAGGATCGTCGCGGCACCAGCCCCGATCAACGCCAGACCCGCTAGCGAAGTGCCCGTCCGGCGCGGAGCGGCAAGCCGCAAGGCGGCAACACCAAGCGCCGTCCAGCCGAACATCGCCAGATGGACGGGCGCAATCGCATCGCAATGGGTGGCAAGGTCATACGTTCCGCGCGTGGCAAGAAAGAGCATCACCGAAGCGGTCGCCAGCGCGGTCGTTGCCGCCAGCAGCCAGGCGAACCGCTCCGCCGGATTGCGCAGGCCACGCAGCGCGCAGACCGCAAGGAAGACCACCGTGAGCGGCATCCCTTCAATCGAAATCGCAAGCGAGGCGGCAAGGGAAAGGCCGATCATGCTGCCGCCGCGCCGGGCATCAGGGCTGTGCAGGCCGAGCAGCGCCACCAGCGCGAGCACGATCTGCCACGCGTGATGATCGATCCGCAGCGGGGTGAATTGCCACAGCACCGGCAGGGCGAGGCCCAGACCGAGGCAGGCCAGCATGGTCACTTCGCGATCGAAATACCGCATCGCCAGCCTGCCCATCAGCGCCAGCACGCAGAGCAGGGTCAGAAGCGGCACGGCCACCAGCGTCGTCAGCTCGGCGCCGTGGGTGCCCAGCAGCGGACGGAGCAGCAGGATCATTCCCGCAATCGGCAGATCGACGAGGCGCGACCAGTGCATCGCCACACCCTCGGGCGCTGCTACGCGGTATTGGTGGACATCAAACCACGATTGTCCGGCGAGCAGATCGCGCACCTGCACCAGCCGCAGGGCATCATCGGGATCGCCGAACTGCATCGCCGCAATCTGCGGCGCCTTGAGCGCGATCATCGCGGCTGCCAGGATCGCCCAGCACAGCAAGACCGGCCGCCACGCCATCATGGCAGGCCCGGCAACTGCCCCGGCCCCGCCCGACCGATTTGCACCGGACGGGTAAAGCGTTGCCATCAGCGGAACACCACGCGCTTGCGCAGAAGCCAGGTCAACGCAAAGCTGACGACAATCGCACAAAGCTTGGCGATACGGGGATCAAGCCCCGCTGCACTGGCGCCGCCGACGATCAGGGTCGTGACCCCGAGCCCGATCAGCGCCGAGACGACAAACATCGCCTTCTGCTTGGTCCGCTCGATACCCCCTTCCGCAACCTGATCGGCAAAGACCTTCCGGCTCGACAGGATCCAATGGACCATGATGCCGATGCCATAGCCCATCGCCGAGGCGGCAACCGGCGGAATGCCCGCCGAAAGCAGCGCGAGGAACGTGCCCATGTCCACCGCCAGAGCGCCCACGCTGGCGAGAATGTAGCGCACCAGCACGATCTGGCGAATGCGATGGAGCGGAGCGATATCGAGCACGGTCACGGCCTGATCCTGTTCAGCGCGGTATCACGGACGGGCGGAATATGTGGCGTTCAGGCCGCGGCGCGGTCCTTGCCGGATGCCGCCTCGGAGCCGGTAATCCGCGTCGGCACATCGCGCACCGAAGCCAACGCTGCGGCCTGATCCTCCGTGACCGGACGGGCGGGGATAGCGGTCTGCGCGCCCTCGTCGCCGGCCTCGTGATACTCGGCGTCCTCGTTCACGCACCAGATGTCGTAGACGCGGTGTCCGGCGAGGATGTTCTCAGCCGTGAGCATCGCGGTCATCATCGCGTGGTCCTGGTTGTTGTAGCGGTGCATGCCGTTGCGGCCGACAAGGTGCAGCGTCGGGTGGCTCGCCTCGAGCTCGTGGCGCATCGCGGCAACGTTGGCGGCGTATTCGTCGTCGTAGACCGGATAGGCCTTTTCCTGACGGACGACCGCGCCGCCGATCACCTTGACGGGATCGACAAGGCCGAGGATGTCCATTTCCTTGGTCGCGAGCTTGATCAGGTCCTCGTCGCTCGAAGCCCAGAGGTCATCGCCCTCGAAGCAGAAGTATTCAAGGCCGACGCAGGCCACGCTCTCGTCGGGCACCATTTCGGGCGACCACGAGCGGAAGTTCTGCACCCGGCCGACGCGGACCTTGCTGTCGTGGATGTAGATCCAGTTGTCGGGAAAGAGATCCTCGCTCTGGATCTTGAGCGCGACGGTGAGGAAGTCGCGGTACTTGAGGCGGCTCGCCTCGAGTGTCGTCTGCGGCAACGGATGGAGGCGCGCGGCAAGTTCGCGCATCGGCGCGGAGCTGATCGCGTGACGGGCGCGGATGACCGTCTCGCCGCCATCTTCGGCGCGGGTCGCCGAAAGGCGCCAGCCGCCCTGGCCATCGCTGGCCAGCTGCTTCATCGCGTGGCCCATCAGGACGTGGCTGCCGGCGGCGACGATCTTGTCGCGCGCGGCTTCCCACATCATGCCCGGGCCCTGACGCGGATAGCGGAAGGTTTCGAGCAGGGTCTTGGTCTGCATGCCATCGTTGGGGCGCTTGTTGAGCCCGAGGCTGCGCTTGAGGCCGTCGAGCACCGCAGCACCGAGCGAAAGGCCCTTGATGCGCTGCGCGGCCCAGTCGGCGCTCATTTCATCACAAGGCATGCCCCACACCTTTTCGGTGTAGGTCTTGAAAAAGATCGAATAGAGCTTTTTGCCGAACTGGTTGCTGGTCCAGTCTTCAAAACTGCGCACGTCCTTGATCGGGAACAGGCGCGACCAGACATAGCTTGCCATGCAGGCGGTCGAACGCAGGATGCCCAGGTTGCCCAGCGCTTCGAACGCGCGCAGCGGATAGGAGTAGAACTTGCCCTCGTAATAGATGCGGCTCATGCGCGGGCGCTGGATGAAGTCGTCCGGCAGGATCTCGTTCCACAGATCGACAACCTGCTGCGACTTCGAGAAGAAGCGGTGGCCGCCGATGTCGAAGC
>CAILIO010000291.1 GCA_903834285.1 uncultured Sphingomonadales bacterium
ACAGCAATATCGACCTGACGGCGCCGCCTGCACACAAGGGGGCGTTGGCGCCCTATCAGTTGCGCAAGGCGCAGGAATATATCGACACCAATTTGACGGGCGATGCCACGCTCGACGAAATCGCGCAGCGCGTTGGGCTATCCGCCAAGCATTTTGCGCGCGCATTCCGGCAATCGACGGGGGTGCCTCCGCATCGCTGGTTGTTGCAGCGCCGGATCAAGCGGGCGCGTGAGCTGCTTTCGGCGGGCGATCTGCCGCTGGCGGAGATCGCGCTGGCCTGCGGCTTTGCCGACCAGAGCCATTTTACCGTGACATTCAAGAAGGCCACAGCCCTGACGCCCGGTGCCTATCGACGGGAGGCGCGGCTCTAACCGGGCCTCACCAAGGCTCGGGATCACCAAGCGCTGCTAGCCGATATGGCCCGCAAAGAGGCCGGCGATCGCCACATCTTCGGCCGCGATGCCGGTCAGATCGACAATGCCGACGTCCCCGCGCGACCAATCCGGCTGGGCGGTGCCGGCAAGCATGTTGCCCAGCAGGATCGCCGCGTCCGGCGCGGACAATCCCAGCCGGACGGCGGAGCCCCAGTCACCGTGATCGGCCGCTTGCGCAAGATCATCGACCGCAACCCATGCGGCGCGGGCGAACAGGTCTGGCGGCAGCTCCTGCTTGCCCGGGCTGTCAGCGCCAATGCCGACGAACAACTGCCCGGGCCGCGCACGGTCGGCGGCGAAGAGGGGCGCGGTTGACGGCGTTGTCGTGATGACGACGTCTGCCTGCGCGATCAGGTCATCGATAGCTCTTAGCGGATGCGCGCCAGTCCGGCCGGCGAGGTCAGAGGCTTTCGCCCCGTCGCGGGCCCAGAGGAAGGCCCGCCAATCGGGGCGCAGCAGGCCGATCCATTCGAGCGCCAGCGTCGCCTGCAGCCCTGCCCCCGCGACGCCGAAGGAACGCGCCTGCGCCGGGGCGAGACGCGTTGCGGCCAGCGCGGTTGCGGCTGCCGTACGCCACGCCGTCAGCCAGCCCTCATCGAGCAGCAGTGCGGTCGGCGCGCCGGTGCGGGCATCGAAGGTGAGGATCAGGCCATTGTTGACGGGCAGGCCTTGCGCCGCGTTGGCATAGAAGCCGGTCGCGACTTTGACCGCGAACGTGTCCGCCCCGGCGAGATGCCCGTATTTGACATGGCAATCGCCCGGCGGATCGGTGAACAGCAACTGGCCGGGCAAGGGTGCCTGGACACGGCCCGCCGCATGATCGATCAGCGCACGCTCGACGGCATATAGGATCGCGCCCTGATCGAAGGCCTCCTGCAGCTGGGGCAAGCGCAGGATGCGCATCACGACCGCGCTTCAAGCCAGCCGCGAAACACCTCGAGCGCCGGGGCGGTGAGTCGCCGGCCGAACCCGATGCGGAAGCGGTCGGTCGGCGTCGGCGTGAGATCGGAGCGGTAGATCGATGCAGGCAGCAGCAGCACTCCGGCCTCTTCGACCAATTGGTGGGTAAAGGCCTCGACGCCATCCGCGCCCAGATAGCGCGGGAACGCGACACAGCTGGATTGGGGCCGCTGCCATTCGAACAGCGCGGGGTAGTCGGCAAAGAATGCGTCGAGCAGCGCGAGGTTTGCGTTCACGATTCCCCGATTGCGGTCCAGAATGACCTCGCGGTGCTCCAGCGCAATGCGGCCGAGCAGTTCCGACGGCGCGGAATTGCAGATCGAGAGGTAGTGCTTGTAGCGCTCCAGCCGTCGCAGCATCTCCCGGTCCTGGCAAGCGAGCCAGCCGATGCGCAGCCCGGGGAGGCCATAGGCTTTCGAGAGGACGTTGAGCGAGAGCCCCCGCTCGTAGATATCGGCGCATTGCGGCAAGCGGCGCGCGGGATC
>CAILIO010000292.1 GCA_903834285.1 uncultured Sphingomonadales bacterium
CCTGTTCGGACAGCCGGGTCGATCCGGCGCAGATCTTCGATACCGACCCGGGCGAGATGTTCGTGGTGCGCAATGTGGCGGCGCTAGTGCCCCCGTTCGAGACTTCACCCGGCTACCACGGCGTTTCGGCCGCGCTCGAGTTCGCGGTGCAGGTGCTGAAGGTGCGCAAGATCGTGGTGCTGGGCCACGGCATGTGCGGCGGCTGCCGTGCCGCGCTGACGCAGGAGCTTGAAGGCACCGAGCCCGGCGAAGGCGGCTTCATCAACGACTGGATCGGCCTCCTCAGCGGCGCGCGCGACGAAGTGGCGCACCTGCACGGCACCTCGGGCCGCCATGCCGAGCGCGCGATGGAGCAGGCCGGCGTCAAGGTGAGCCTTGCCAACCTCCGCACCTTCCCCTGTGTCCGCCGCAAGGAAGCTGCCGGCGAACTGCGCCTGCGCGGCGCGTTCTTCGCGATTTCGGACGGGGTGCTCCATGTGCTCGACGAAGATTCGGGCGAGTTCCACGAAGCGAAGTGAGCCGCGCTGTCACGAAGAAAAAAGGGCGGCCCTTGCGGGGCCGCCCTTTTTTGTTAGCCGTGAAGCCTCAGGCGATCAGGGCTTGGACTTGTCCGCCGCGAGCACCGAGAACAGTTTGGCAAGCGGCGCGCGCACGCCGCCGACCTGCGCGAAGCTCGCCTTGGCGGCGTCGTACTTGCTCTGGTCGAACTGCGCGATGCCGAGGCGGGTCAGCGCGCGGTCCTTGTCGATCGCGCCGCCCTTGGTCAGCGCGAGCTGGTAGAGCTCCTCGGCCTTGGCGGGGTTGTCATACGACAGGTAGGCATCGGCGGTGGCAACCGCGAGCTTGCCGTCGGCCGAAGCGCGCGCATCCTTTTCGAGACCGACGAGCGAAGCCTTGTCCGCCGCGATGCGACCCTTGGCCTGGCTCAGCGAGTCGCTGACGAACATGTCGCTTGATTCCAGCGAGCCTTTCGACAGGCCGAGTTCGATGATCTTCGCCGTCTCGCCCGGGAGACGACGCGGGTCAGCGGCCTGGATATATTCGATGTACTCGCGGGCGACGTACTGCTTCTCGTTGTCGAGCGCCCCACTGCGCAGGAACAGTCGGCCCAGATCGAGCGACTCTTCCTTGCCGAAGCTGCTGAATTCGCGCGTAAGCTGCCCGGCGCCGAGCCAGTTGAGCGGATTGGGCTGCGCTTGGACGAGCAAGGTTGACCATTCGATCGCCTGCGGCCCGAGCTTGCTCTTGTAGGCAATCACGTTTGCGCGGCGGTACCAGCCCTCCGGCACCACGCCACCTGCGGCCTTGCGCGCATCGAGCGCCACCTTGAGCGCGGCGAGGCCTTCGGCCGGGCGCTTGAGCTCGTTGTAAGAATCCGCAAGCATTTCTGCCGCCGCGTCTTCCGAAACATTGCCCTGAACCGCCTTGGTCAGCGGATCGATCGCGCCCTGATAGTCTTTCGAGGCATAGGCGAAGTTGCCGAGGTAGAAGTTGAAGGTGGGGATCTTGTCCGCCTCGAGCAGGCCGCTGTCGATCATCGACTTGACGCCGCGCGAACGCATGGCCGTATCATCGAGAAAGCCGCCGAGCTGCACCGCGAACTGGCCGGCAGCGAGCTTGTCCTGCCCGGTCTTGGCAGCCGCTTCGGCCTTGGCGAGCGTATCAGCGGCGCCGGCGAGCGAAGCCTTGATCTGCGCATCGGGCGTGCCCTTGGCCTTGGCGGCCTGCGCATCCTGCACCAGCTTCTGTACCGGGCCGGCGACAGCAACGAATTCCTTGGAATAGGTGCCGCCCTTTGGAGCTTCCTTTTCCTTCGCGAAAGCAGGCGCAGCGCCGAGCAGCACGCCGCCTGCAGTGAGGCCGGTTGAAAGCGCCACAGCCAGCGCCGCACGAGCCGTCACGAATTTCATTGTATTACCCCGCATCACTTCGTCTCCTCTTGGCCCACGCTGGCAGACCGGACCGGTCCCCAGATCGTTCCTGCCCCGGGCCGTATCCCAAAACATCGGCAGAATGGTCATGTTTCTCACTCCGTCCGCGCCGAACCTCTGGCGCCAAATCGCCGCCTTGGCAACGCCTTGCTGCATTGGAACCCACCGGGTGAACCCGGATTGAATACCAATTCGTCTCATTGTTCAGGTAAACTGCCGGTGCGCGTTCGCATGTGTGGAAAAGACGGCCAAACCCGGGCGGTTTTCTGGCCTTCGCTGGGGCTTTGGCCTAGTGCCTTGAGCTTCCCTGACAGCAAATGAAAAAGCCACCGACGTGAGCGATGACACCGGCCTGATCGACCCCCCCGCCCCGCTTCCGGACCATGAGTTCCAGCGGATCGACATCGTCGATGAAATGAAGACGAGCTACCTCGATTACGCGATGAGCGTGATCGTGAGCCGCGCGCTGCCCGACGTGCGTGACGGCCTTAAGCCCGTACACCGCCGCATCCTGTGGACCAGCCACGAAAACGGGTTCACCTCGTCCAAGGCCTATCGCAAGTCCGCCCGTATCGTCGGCGATTGCATGGGCAAGTACCACCCGCATGGCGATAGCGCGATCTACGACGCGCTGGCGCGCATGACGCAGGACTGGTCGATGCGCCTGCCGCTGATCGACGGCCAGGGCAATTTCGGCTCGATGGATCCCGATCCGCCAGCCTCGATGCGCTATACCGAGGCGCGCCTCGCCAAGGTGGCCGATGCGCTGATGGCGGATATCGACAAGAATACGGTCGATTTCCAACCCAACTACGACGGCTCCGAGAGCGAGCCGCAAGTGCTGCCGGCGCGGTTCCCGAACCTGCTCGTCAACGGCGCAGGCGGCATCGCGGTCGGCATGGCGACCAATATTCCGCCGCACAACCTTGGCGAAGTGATCGACGGCTGCCTTGCCTATATGGCGAACCCGGCAATCTCCATCGACGAGCTGATCCAGATCATTCCGGCGCCCGATTTCCCGACCGCGCCGCTGATCCTGGGCACGAGTGGCGCGCGCAAGGCCTATCACGAGGGCCGCGGCTCGATCGTGATGCGCGCGCGGCACGAGATCGAGGACACCAAGGGCGGACGCGGCGAAGGGCGCAAGTCGATCGTCCTTACCGCGATCCCCTATCAGGTGGGCAAGAACGGCCTCGTCGAGAAGATCGCAGAAGCCGCCAAGGACAAGCGGATCGAAGGCATTGCGGATATCCGCGACGAATCGAACCGCGAAGGCGTGCGCGTGGTCATCGACCTCAAGCGCGATGCGACGCCGGAAGTCGTGCTCAACCAGCTGTGGCGCAACACGCCGGCGCAATCGAACTTTCCGGCGAACATGCTGGCGATCCGGGGCGGGCGGCCTGAAATCCTCACGCTGCGCGACATTATCGAGGCCTTCGTCGAGTTCCGCGAGGAAGTGATCCAGCGCCGCACCAAGTTCGAGCTGAACAAGGCGCGCGACCGGGCTCATATCCTGCTCGGCCTCGTCGTTGCGGTTTCGAATCTCGATGAAGTGGTGCGGATCATCCGCGCTTCCTCCAACCCCGCGCTGGCGCGCGAGACACTGATGGCGCGCGAATGGCCGATTGGCGAGATCGCACCTTATATCCGCCTGGTCGAAGCGATCGAGGATGAGGTGCTTGAGGGTTCGGGCGGAAGCTACCGCCTGAGCGAGACCCAGGTCCGCGCGATCCTTGATCTGAGGCTCCACCGCCTTACCGCGCTGGGCCGCGACGAAATCGGCGCCGAACTCGAAGTCCTCTCGAAGGCGATTGCCGAATACCTCTCGATCCTTGCCGACCGCGTGAAGCTCTTCGGCGTGATGCGCGAGGAACTGGTCGCGGTGCGCGATGCCTATGCGACGCCGCGCCGCTGCGAGATCACCGCGCCCGCAGACGGGATCGAGGACGAAGACCTGATCGAGCGTGAGGACATGGTCGTCACGATCACCCTCGACGGCTACATCAAGCGCACGCCGCTCTCCACCTTCCGCGCGCAGAACCGCGGCGGCAAGGGCCGCAGCGGCATGGCGACCAAGGAAGAGGACGCGGTGGCGACGATGTTCGTCACCTCGACCCACACGCCAGTGCTGTTCTTCTCGACTGCGGGCAAGGTCTATCGCCTCAAGGTCTGGCGCCTGCCCGAAGGCGGGCCGACGACACGCGGGCGGCCGATGGTCAACCTGCTCCCCGCACTGGATGCGGGCGAGACGATTGCAACAGTGCTGCCGCTGCCCGAGAACGAAGCGGAATGGGGCAAGCTCTCGGTGGTCTTCGCGACTGCCAAGGGCAACGTGCGCCGCAACGCCATGGACGCCTTCGCCAACATCCCCTCGAACGGCAAGTTTGCGATGCGTTTCGAGGAAGGCGATGAGGACCGCCTCATCGGCGTCGGGCTGCTCGAGGCGAACGATGACGTGCTGCTGGCGACGCGATCAGGCAAGGCAATCCGCTTTGCCGGCGATGAAGTGCGCGAGTTCACGAGCCGCACTTCGACCGGCGTGCGCGGCATGACGCTGAAGGGCGATGACGAGGTGATCTCGCTTTCGATCCTCCACCGCGTCGGCACCAGCGCCGAAGAGCGCGAGGAATACGTGCGCTTCGCGCCGTGGAAAGGCGAGAAGGACGGCGAGCCTTCGCTGACCGTTGAGCGCATGGCCGAATTGCAGGTGCATGAGCAGTTCATCCTGACGGTCTGCGCCAATGGCTATGGCAAGCTGTCCTCGGCTTACGAGTATCGGCGCACGGGGCGCGGCGGTCAGGGCATCACCAATATCGACAATATCGGGCGCAACGGGCCGGTGGTGGCAAGCTTCCCGGCCTCTCAGGCCGACCAGCTGATGCTGGTGACCGATCAGGCCAAGCTGATCCGGCTGCCGCTCGATACCTTGCGAGTGATCGGGCGCGGGTCTGCGGGCGTTCGGCTGTTCAATGTCTCGGGCGATGAGCACGTGGTGAGCGCGGTGCGTCTGGCCGAGGAGGAAGGCGAAGCCGAAGCGGAAGCGGAAGTTGAAGGCGAAGCTGAGGCATGAGCGACTTGCCGAATGCGGCCTACAAGGTGCTGACTGCGGCGCAGATGGCAGCGCTGGAGCATGACGGCGTGTTTGCCGGGGCGCCGATCGATCTGGCGGACGGCTACATCCACCTTTCGACCGCTGAGCAGGTGACCGAGACGGTGGACAAGCACTTTGCCGGGCAGACGCACCTGCATGTCGCGGCGGTCGATCTGGCGGTTCTGTGCCAAGCGGTGAAGTGGGAGCCTTCGCGTGGCGGGCAGCTCTTTCCACATCTTTACGCGGCCCTGCCACTCAACGCGGTGTTTGCCTATGGGCCACTGGAGCGTGACGCGGATGGGGTGGTGCGGCTGCCGGTGGCGGGCTAGGGCGCGGCAAATTCGCCCTTGCGCCGCAGCGCGCCGATCACCCCGACGGTAATCAGGAACTGGCCGAAGTAGTAGAGCGGCCAGACCAGCAGCTGCGGCACGGCGCTGTCTGCCAATGGCCCCATGCGCGAGAATATCAGCAGGTCAGATGCCGCGAACATCGCCGCACCAAGCGCGACGCGGTTGCGGGGAAAGTCACTGGCAAAGGCGGCGGTGGCCATGCCGCCGAGCAGGAGCGCATAGCCCGCGACATCGGCATTGCGGGTGAGGGCGAAGGAAAGCGCCGGAATTCCCAAGACGAGGGCGATGGCCACAGCCTTGTCAGATGCGGAGAGATTGGCGCGGCTATGTCGCAGGTAGAGCGCAATCGCAGCGATGTGGCCAAGGAAGAAGGCAGCCGCACCGCCACTGAAGCTCACTTCCAGCACCATATCGCCCAGCGCGCCGAAGGCCATGACGAGCGCGATGCGGTGCGCGTCGCGTACCGGGTGATGGACCCAAGCGTAGACCGCGAGAAGCGCGACGCCAGCCCCCTTCCACACGATCAGATAAAGGCCGGGAATCCAGCTTTCAGCCACGAACCAGTAGCTGATGCCTGCGACAAGGCTGGCGAGCAGCCACGGTCTCTGTTCGATCAAGGCGCGCTGCCGCATGGTCTCCCCTTCCTCTTTGTCCCTAGGGCTTGCGGGGCCCGGGACGCAATGCCAATGCGGCGCGTATGAAGCATCAGGTTCACATCATTGGCGGCGGAATGGCCGGGAGCGAGGCGGCATGGCAGCTCGCGCGGCGCGGCATTCGCGTGCGGCTTTCGGAGATGCGCGGGGCCAAACTGCCAGACGGGGGTGATAGCACCGCGGCGCACAACAGCGATGGCCTCGCCGAACTCGTGTGCTCCAACTCGTTCCGGTCGGACGATGACGAGAAGAACGCGGTTGGCCTGCTGCACTACGAGATGCGCCAGTGCGACAGCCTGCTGATGACCGCCGCCGCCAAGGCGCGGGTGCCGGCGGGTTCGGCGCTCGCGGTGGACCGGGACGTGTTCTCGGCCGAAGTCGAGGCGATGTTGCGCGCCCAGCCGACGCTGGAGATCGTGCGCGAACGGGTGGATATGCTGCCAGCGGACGGCCTCACTGTGGTGGCGACCGGGCCGCTGACGGCCCCTCCCCTCGCGTCCAGCATCGGCGCGGCAACGGGCGCAGAGAGCCTCGCCTTCTTCGATGCGATTGCGCCGATCGTCTACCACGAGTCGATCAATATGGACGTGGCGTGGATGGCCTCCCGCTGGGACAAGGGGGCGGAAGCCAGTCTCGCGATGGGCGGCGACGGGCGCGACTACATCAATTGCCCGATGACGCGGCCGCAATACGAGGCGTTTCGAGAGGAATTGCTCGCGGGCGAGAAGACCGAGTTCAAGGAATGGGAGGCGAGCACCCCCTATTTCGACGGCTGCATGCCAATCGAGGTCATGGCGTCACGCGGGGTGGAAACGCTGCGGTTCGGGCCAATGAAGCCGGTGGGGCTCGACAATCCGCACTGGGCGACGGCAGAGCATCCCAGCGGGCGCTGGCCTTATGCCGTGGTGCAACTGCGCCAGGACAACAAGCTCGGCACCTTGTGGAACATGGTAGGCTTCCAGACCAAGCTGAAGCACGCCGAGCAGGTCCGCGTGTTTCGCACGATCCCGGGTCTGGAGCAGGCCGAGTTCGCGCGGTTGGGCGGGCTGCATCGCAACACGTTCCTCAATTCGCCGACCCTGCTGGACCGGCAGCTGCGGCTGAAATCAGCGCCGCATATCCGCTTTGCCGGGCAGATCACCGGGTGCGAAGGCTATGTCGAAAGCGGCGCGGTGGGGCTATTGGCAGGATTGATGACGGCCGCACAGATCGCCGGCCGAGAGTGGACCGCGCCGCCGCGCACATCGGCGCTGGGCGCGCTGCTATCGCATATTACCGGCGATGCGGAAGCAGAGACTTATCAGCCGATGAACGTGAACTTCGGGCTATTTCCGCCGCCCGATCCTGAAACGAAGAAGAAACAGCGGAAAGAGGCCTATACGGCGCGGGCCAAGGCCGATCTGGCGGAGTGGTTGCCCGCTCTGGCCTGATGGATCAGCACTTGCAGGCCGGCTTTTTCGGCTTTTTCGGCTTGGTAGTGGCGAATTCCTCGCGGCTGAGGGCACCGTCGCCGTTCTTGTCGGCAGCCTTGAAGCGGTTGTCGGTGGTCACGGACCATTCGTCGAAGGTCAGCAAGTTGTTGCCGTCTACATCGAGCTTGCGGAAGTCCTTGACGCGGGGGCTCAGCATTTCGGTTCGGGTGATCTTGCCGTCGCGGTTCTTGTCGAGCCGGTCGAAGCGCTTCTGTTCGCGGCTTTGCTCGCTCGCTTCGGGAAGGCCCGGGCCGACCGCATCGCCTGCATCGGAATCGGGCAGCGCATCATCGGCGGGAGTTGCGGAAGCAAGCGCAAGCTGGCTGGGGGCAGCGGGCGGCGAGACGGCGGCGCGGCCCTGCCACCAGAACAGGCCAGAGGCCACGAGCAAGAGCGCGCCGAGTGCGCCCACAAGGATTCGGTTCATGGCGAGCCTCCCTAAGGACTTTCCTTAGGATAGGCGTCAAAAGGTACCGGCGGCAGAGGCAAGCCCTGCCATTTTGGTGCGAGTTTCAGCGCCCGAAGAGGCCGAGGCGCAGGATTGCGAGGAAGTCGCGGACCGCACCGCCCGGGCGTCCGGCCGCCTCGCGCAGCGCCATACCGCGCAAGATCACCAGCGGGCGCAGCGCGCCGGGGAGAAGCGGCGCGCGCCCGCCCGGCGGCTCAAGCCCCAGCCATTCGGCGGCGGCACGGCGAATGGCATCATCGGGACGCAGCCCGCTCAGCCGCGCCAGCGCACAAACCACCTCCACCCGCGCCTTGCCGAGTTCGACGCCGCCGTCTTCGCCCACGATCCGCGCTTCCCAGCCGTCGACAAGGCCGCGGAGCGCCGGGCGTTGGGCATCCCAACCGCGCAGCA
>CAILIO010000293.1 GCA_903834285.1 uncultured Sphingomonadales bacterium
ATCAATAAATTCGGCAATATGTTCTTCTCTTGATTGACTGTAATGTATTGCTGGTCTAACACCTTGCCAACTGTCAATTTTCCCACGGCATTGATAGAGGCCGTCATACCAGTCGCTGCAATCGTACAGGCCGTCTGAAAGCCGTGCCATTTCGGCCTTGTTGTCATCCGTAATGAGAACAGTCAGGCCTTTGCTGTTGGCCACGCCCTGCATCTTCTTCTGTACCAGCGCGCTGGTGAACATGCTGGTGGCAATCCAGTAGCTGTTGCCGAATGGATGACCATGGCCAGCCCCCAACGCCGCGTCAAAAGCGTTGAACGACAGGCCAATGCCAAAGATCTTGCCGCCATTTGCCACAGCAAGCCGGCAGATGTCGGTCAAGAAATCCTTGCCTGACAGGCAGCGGCTTGGGGATCGAGCCTTGTAGCGATGGTCGCCGGGCAGTTCGGCGTTGCGGTCGATCAGCAGGACGCAGAGCGCGGCGCGTTCTCGCCCGAAATGCTGGCAGGCGCGTCCCCAAGTGCTCTGGGCGATGCCGAGGCGGGCACAGCTTCGCCATGAGGCCTCGACGATGTTGGGCCATGTTGCCCCGCCCAAACCCGCGACCAGCCACTGATAGGTCTGTGTGGCGACGCTGACGGCGGCGCTGGGCGTGATCCGGTCGGGCGCTGCACCGCGCGCGCTACAGCTTCGTGGTGAGTTTTTATCTTGTATATTGGGTGCGCAGTTTTCTTCCGGCGCGTCGGAAGTTTTTGGCGCACGGGGATCGGGTGCGGGCGCGCTGGCGATGGCGTCGAGCATGGCGGACAGGGTCTCCCGGATCGCGGTGAGGCGGGCGATGCTGGTGATGCGGGCGGTGCGGCCACCAGGCAGGATGGCCTCGGCGCGTTGGCGCAGGGTTTCGTCGCAGGCGTGTCGGATGCGCTGGCCCAATTGGCGGATCTCGGCGCGGCATTGGTTGATGGCGCGGGCCTGCAGGTCAAGCGCCTCGGCCTTGCCCTTCAACTCGCCATAGCGGGTGATCAGCGGCGCGAGGTTGATGCCTGCCGCCCAAATGATGACTCCATCTTGCCGATCTCCAGCCCGCGCGCCATTGATGCCGGCATTGCGGATGATGAAGCCGGTGCGTTCAAGCTCGCGTTCGGCCGAATTGATCGAGCGGGGCGTGATGCCCAGCGCCTCGGCAAAGCGACATGCCTGTGTCCAGACAGCGCAGATGCGGCCTTTGAGGTAATCGGCATCCATCGTTTTGAGGACGTAATGCCGCACCAGCGCCACAGCGGTGGAGGAAAGGCCAAAGCCGGGCCGCGCCACCTGCTCGAACAGGCGCAACAGGTCGAAGCGCGTCACTCCCACCGGCAGGCCAGCATGGGAGAGGGTAGTGCTCATGCGCACCCTCCCGCCGAAACGAAGATTGGAAAAGCACGCAAAGCACAGGATTGGGCGGTCAGCGACACCTTCCGCAGAACATTACGGAAGTATCTCGATGTTTCCCAATCGCCATGATTGGCGCAGGTGAAAGGATAAAGTGAAAGGCGCAGCGCAAATTTCGACAAAAAATGTCGAAAAATGCCACGCCATTCCATATCCTGCACAAAACAGGACAAAGACATACTATACCTCTATGCGAAGTATTTCGTATGTCTCCGGCTGACAGACTTCACCCGCTCCATTCTCTTGTCCGGCAACGTTCGTGGACGTCGAGACAAACCCCCAAAACCCAAGGTATTTATCGGCTATCTGGCCGCAAGCGTTCACCCGCGTCCAAGTTCAGCCACCAGCCGTTGGGGGTATGATTGGGGGGTATATGCAAAACGGTCGACTCGATAGCCCCACGCTTGGAGGTATATTGGGGGTACCGCCCCCGGTGAGGCTCGGAAAACCACAGCTTTGACCGATGCGGCCATCCGCAATACGCAGCCCGAGCCAGAGAGAATAAAGCTGGCGGGCAGAAGCGGCAAGTTCGTGCTTGTCATCCGGGCTGCGGCAAGGCCACCGCGACGGGCATCTCGGCGACAGGAAGCGCGGCCACCCGTTCCGGTAAGATGTCGGTCCGGCGCGTTAACGAGGTTGGACCGAACGCCTCTGCATGGATGCGGTTGCTTGCGACATTGAGGTCTCGCAGGCCGTCATAGAGCGCCTGCATGATGAGTGGCGGGCCGCACAAGCCGAAATCGTGGTCGTCGAAAGGCAGAACCTGCTTGAGCAGCTCGGTAACGATCCGGCCACGCTCTCGAGCGATGTCTTCGTCAATTAACTCGACATGGCGAGCGTGGGGCACGGGGAAGCGAAGACGGCATCTGCGTGGGCCGTGACCGCACGACAGGCGAGATCAAGTAGACCGCCACCGGCGTCGATCTCGTGTTCGGATCAAACCCGCAGCTATGCGCGCTGGCCGAAGCTAATGCGCAGGCCGATGGCGGGCCAGACGCCCGCTTTCTTCCAGAGGCCCTAATCAGTTCAAATCACGAAGAAATGCACTCAAATTATACCATCGGGACCGATCCCGCTGAGGTCTGATGAACGGCACGCTCGGTATTGACCCGGCACGCTGCTCCACAGCGTGCCGATATGCCGTGGTTTCCGTCCAGGTAATACCTTCAATTCGGAACAGTCAGTTTCATTGGCCTACGCCATTGCTGCAGCGCAGAAATACGTGATCTTGCGATGAATGTTGCGGAAATATGACGACACGTTTCGATATTATCATTTGACGAATCATCCGTTTTCGAGGAATGTTAACTACCGTCTATGGTTAACGTCGAGAAATATTGTCTTCGGCTGTGCGATAGATAGACAGATAAATGATCTTTTTTGACTCATTGCCCCTGATGTGTGGAATTTTATTTCTAAACATTTCAATCATTGAATCAGTTTAAATGGAAGTTTTGGCTTATCTATATTTTGATAATGATCTTTTTTATTTGATATCAAGCACTTTACGAATACCTTCAATTACCTCTCGGTCGCAATTTGGGAAAATCAATTTCCCTTAAGTCTTTTTCCAAGATCACCAACTTTTTGATGATGAACTGGACTAAGTTTTGGCGACTGACCTGTCCTTCTTTCCCCGATACCGGCGTGATGCGCCAACGGATGTCCCGCGTACTTCCCGTGGCAGGGGCGGCGCTGCGGTTATGGCAGTCGCTACTGCCCTAGGCCTTGTCGCGCCCGTAGCTGCTGCTGTGCCTCCCGGGGATCCCGCGCCGATCACCGTCACCCCGCGCGCGCTGGTGCCGCGCAGCAACAACGCGGAACCGGCTGTCGAACTGCCGCCAACAACCGATCTGAACCCTCCTGCGGGCGCCGAGACGCTCGCCGTGACCATCGGCTCGGTGCAGATCGACAATGGCTTTCCGGCAATGAAGCCGGCCGGCGAAGCGGTGTTTGCGCCGATCACCGGCCATGAAACCACGCTGGCGGCGTTGTATGCTGCCGCATCGGCGCTCGAAGCCGCCTATGCGCGCGCCGGCTATATTCTCGCACGCGTTGTCATTGTGCCGCAGGATTTGCATCCCGGAGGGCCGTTTCGCGTGGTGATCGTCGATGGCTTTGTCGAAGCGCTCGACCTGTCGGCGCTGCCACGGGGCTTGCACGCCACTGTCTCCGCCAGCCTTGCGCCAATTCTGCGTCGTCACCAGCTGAAGCTTGCCGATATCGAACAGGCGCTGCTGCTGGCGGGAGATGCACCGGGGGCAAGTCTGCGATCAGCCCTGGCCCCCGGCCAGGAACCCGGCGGCACCCGCCTGGTGATTGACGGCACGTTTCGCCGGGCAAGTGCCGTTTTGGGTCTGCGCAACGACTATGCGCCGCAGCTTGGGACTTACGGGTTTTCCGCCGAGCTCGTGCTCAATTCGCCGTTTGGCCGCGGGGAATCGCTCTACGGCTATGTCGCGGGCGGCCACGACATCTCGGACTTTCTGACCTCCGATGCCCGGGTGCGGGTGCTGGGCGGCGGCCTGCTGCTCAGAGCGGCGCATGGCCGCGTGACGCTCAATCCCGAAATCACCGTATCGCGCACACGCCCCGATCCCGCGCCCGGCGCGCCCCAGACGATCGGGCGGCTCAACCGCTATTCCCTGCGCGCAAGCTATGCGCTCGTCCGGCGCCGCGATCACAACGCGGTGCTCAGCCTTGCTGCCGAGGCGAACAATGTCGGAAACCGTGCGCCTGATTTCGGCGTCGATCTCAGCCATGACCGCTATATCGCGCTGCGTGCAGCGCTGGCGCTGACAGGATCACCGGCGCGGCTGTCCAGCCTGACGCTGACCTACAGCCAGGGCCTCGGCCGGTTCGGCCCGCCCCCAAGCAAGCTTGCACCGCTCTCGCGCGATGGCGCGCGGGCCGACTTTTCCCGCCTCGAAGCCTCCGCCAGCATGACATGGCCAGCCCCCGGTGCTTCGACCCTGACGGTCAGCGCGCGCGGCCAGTCCAGCTTTGGCCAGGCGCTCCTGCGCACCGAACAGTTCAGCCTTGAAGGCGAAGGCGCGATCACAGCCTATGTCGGCGGGGTCACCGCAGTGGATGAAGGCGCGATCCTGCGCACCGAGCTTGGCACAGCGCACGCGTTCGGCGCGCTGCTGGTGGCGCCTTACCTGGCCGCATCGGGCGGCGCGGGCCGCGTGGCGCGTCCGACCTCCGCCGAGCCCGGCTCGATCCGCGTGGGTGAGCTTGGCGCGGGCCTGCGCGCGCAGCTCGGCAAGCAGGTTTCGCTGAGTGCGGAATATGGTTTCGCGTTTTCCGATTTCACGCCGCTCGACCACGTTCAGCGGCTCTCCGTTTCGCTTGGTATCACGATCTGACTGGTTTTCTTTGTCTCTGGGGGATTGAACATGGCCTTTGTATTTCAAAACATTGCCCGCCGTATGCGCCAGACCTTGCTGTGCGGGACAATGCTGGCGGCCCCGATCGCCGCCGCCGCGCAAAGTGTTCCCACCGGAGGGGCGGTCACGGCCGGCACGGCGACGATCACTGGCAGCGCCAATGCCGTGACGATCAACCAGAGCAGCGCGCGTTCGGTCATCGACTGGACCAGCTTCTCGGTCGCCAAAGGCAGTTCGGTCACGTTCAATCAGCCCGGCGTGACGAGCGCCACGCTCAACCGCGTGACCGGCACTGCCACCTCCACCCTCGCCGGCGCGGTCAAGGCGACCGGTGCGGTCTATCTGGTCAATCCCAACGGCATCGCCATCACCTCTACCGGTACGGTTGATGTGGGCGGCGGCTTTGTCGCCTCCACCCTCGACGTGACCAACGCCGACTTCATGGCTGGCAAAGCCAGCTTTGCCGGAACCAGCGGCGCCGGAGTGAGCAACGCCGGGACCATCACGGGCGGTACGGGAGGCTATGTCGCACTGCTGGGCGGCACGATTGCCAACAGCGGCAAGATCGTGGTGCCCGCTGGCCGGATCGGGCTGGGCTCGGGTCAGTCGATCACATTGGACCTCAACGGCGGCAATTTCCTGGCGGTCGCGGTTCCGGCTGCGGTTGCGGGCAGCAGCACGCTGATCGATGACAGCGGCGCAATCAGCGCCGCGGGCGGCCACGTGGTGATCAGCACCGCGACGGCCAAGTCGCTGGTGCGCAATGTCATCAACCTGACCGGCACAGTCAATGTCGACAGCGCCACGGGTTCGGGCGGCACCGTCCACCTGCTCGGCGGAGCGGGCGGCACGGTCACCGCCAGCGGCGCGATCAGCGCGCGCGCAACCGGCGCGGCAGGCCATGGCGGTACGGTCGAAACCTCGGGCGCCACCGTCAATCTTGGCGCGATCAAGGTCGATACCAGCGCCGCCCATGGCGCAACCGGTTCGTGGCTGATCGATCCGGTCGATTTCACGATTGCCGCCAGCGGAGGCAACATCACCGGCGCCGCGCTGTCCACCAACCTCGCCACGACATCGGTGACGATCCTTTCGAGCAGCGGCACGCTGGGCACCAATGGCGACGTGCTGGTGAACGATGCGGTCACTTGGGCGAGCGGCAACAGCCTGACCCTCTCGGCCTATCGCAATGTTGCGCTGACCAAGTCGATCACCAGCACCGGGGCCAATGCCGGGCTGGTGCTGCGCGCCGACAACACCGGCACCGGGGTTGGCACGGTCACGCTCGCCAGCGGGATCACGGCCAAGCTGACAGGCGCCGGATCGACGGCGAAGATCTATTACAACCCGGCGACGTTCGGGACCGCCGTGACGTTTCCGGCCGTCACGGCCGCGGGGCCCGTCACCGCCTACGAACTGGTGAACACGGCCGCGAAACTGCAGGCGATCAATCTCAATCTGAATGAGAACTACGCGCTGTCAAAGAGCATCGATGCCTCGACCATTGCCAATTTCCTGCCGCTGGGGATCGATACCAGCGGCTCAGTGCTCAATTCGAACTATGGCTTTACCGGCAATTTCGATGGCCAGGGCTTTACCATCGACAAGCTGACCATCAACCGCCCGACGTTCCTCTTCCTGGGCCTGTTCGGCGCGACCGGCGGCGTCGGCACTTCGATCGCCAATCTCTCGCTGACCAATCTGGCGATAACCGGCGGCAACAGCTACATGGGCGGCCTGATTGGTTATAACGGCTATAACGGCACAACCGGAGCGGCGATCAGCGCTGTCAACGTCTCGGGCAAGCTGACCGAAGTCAACAGTCCGAGCGCGGATATCGGCGGCCTCGTCGGCTATGCCAATGGCGCTACTATCACCGGCTCCAACTCGGCGACGGTGCTGGCCCCGCTCACCGGCGCGGATGCCGTCGGTGGGCTGGTCGGCCGCGCCTATGGGGTGACGGTGACCGGGTCGAGCGCCACCGGGGCCATCACCTTTGTCAACTTCAGCGGATATACCAACATCCAAAATACGGGTGGCCTGATCGGATACAGCAACAATGGCACGATCTCGGGCTCGTCCGCGAGCGGTGCGATCAACACCGGGACGGCAAGCGCCAGTTATCTCGGCGGGCTGGTCGGCGCTTTCACGTGCGACAGCGCCTGCGCTACGGGCATCACCAATTCTTCGGCCACCGGCAACCTGACCATCGGCAGCTCTGCAAGCTATGTTGGCGGGCTAGTCGGGGCTTTCGCCAACAACTCCGGGGCTGCCCTGCCCGCAGCCGCCGTTACCGGTTCATCGGCCAAGGGCGTGATCCAGATCGGTACGCAGGCGGCGCCGGCCAGCGGGTCCTATATCGGCGGATTGATCGGCGGGACCAATGGTATTTCCATCGCCAGCAGCAGCGCCACCGGCTCGATCACGGCGCTCGGCATTGGTTCGTATCACATGGGCGGTCTGGTCGGCGATTTCCAGACAGCATCGCTGCTTGCGGGAATTACCGGATCGAACGCAACCGGTGCGGTGAAAGGTGGCGACTCGAGCTCCGGGCTCGGCGGACTGGTCGGGTATGACAACGGTGGATCGCTCGCCACGTCCTTCGCCACGGGCGCGATCACCACAGGTGCCAACAGCAACCAGATCGGCGGGCTGGTCGGATATCTGAGCAGCAATTCTACCGCCACCAACACCGCGACCGGCATCACGGCCTCCGGCAATGTCACCGTGGGTGATAGTTCATCCAACATCGGCGGGCTGATCGGCTACGACAGCGGCATTTCGCTGACATCGCTCAACGCCAGCGGCGCCATCACCGCCGGCAATTCGTCTGGCAATATCGGCGGGCTGGTCGGTTTTGCCACCAGCGCCGGCCTCAGCGGCGACAAGGCAACCGGCGCGATCAAGGTCGGCACCTCGGCGAGCTATGTTGGCGGTCTGGCCGGTGCTCTCGACAATGGCGGGCAGACGCTGTCGGTGATCAACAGCAGCGCCACCGGCACGGTCACCACAGGCGACAGCGGCCAGTACATTGGCGGATTGATTGGATCCACCAACCTTGCCAGCCTGACGGGCGACAGCGCCAGCGGGGCGATCAGCATCGGGGCCAATGCCTATTATGTCGGCGGGTTGATCGGCCAAAACCAGGGCGGCACGCTGACCAGCGGCACTTATACCCTCGGCACGATCACGGTCGGCAACAGTTCCAACTCCGTCGGCGGGCTGGTCGGGTATCAGTCGGGTGCTTCGCTCATCAACAGCAGCAGCACGGCAAACGTCACTGCAGGGTCCAGCAGCTATAGCATCGGCGGGCTGGCCGGATCGGTGAACGGCGCGACATTTGTCATGACCGGCGACAAGGCCACCGGTGCGGTCAAGGCGGGCGCCAGTTCGACATATGTGGGCGGTCTGGTCGGCTATGACTCCGAGGTATCGATCGGCACCTCTTCGGCCACCGGCGCGGTGACTGGCGGTGATGGTTCTTCCTATCTGGGCGGGCTCGTCGGCTATGCCTACAGCGCATCGATTACCACCGCGACCGCTGCGGGCGCCGTAACCGGCGGCAATTCCTCCTCTTACACCGGTGGTCTGGCCGGCTACATGTCTAGTGGCGACCTGACCGCCAGTAGCGCCAGTGGCGCCGTGATCGTGGGCACCGCGGCCGGCAACACCGGCGGTCTGGTCGGCGCTTTTGACAGCGGAACAGTGACCGGCAGCTTTGCGACCGGCAACGTGACCGCCGGCACTGATAACAGTGGGGGCATCGGCGGCCTGATCGGCTCGATGACCAACAGCGATATGGCATCGTCCTATGCCACCGGCAATGTCACCGGCAGCTATGCACTTGGCGGCCTGATCGGCTCGGCTAGCTACGGGCTGTTGACGGACAGCTATGCCAAGGGGGCGATCACGCAGGTTGGTACCGCCGGTGCCAACTACACCTATCTCGGCGGGCTGATCGGCAACGGCACGGGCGTGAACCTGCAAAACGATTATGCCATCGGCGCGATCAAGGTTTCGGCAACGCCGGCCTCCACGACGCAAGTGGGTGGCCTGGTCGGCGGACTTTCTTCGGGTTCCGTGGGGCAATCCTACGCTACCGGCGCGATTACCGGGCAGGCAAGCACGAGCTATACCGGCGGACTGATTGGCTATGCGAGCGGATCACAGGTAACCCAATCCAACGCGACCGGCGCGGTGACCAGCGGCCAATATACGGGCGGCCTTATTGGTTATGCCTCTGGGGGAAGCAGCACAGTCACGTCTTCGTGGGCCAGCGGCAATGTCTCCGGCGCCAGCTATACCGGCGGTCTTGTCGGCCAAAGCGACAGCACAATCAACAATGCCTATGCCAAGGGCAGCGTCACCGCGGCCGCGTCAGCGACGTATATCGGAGGTCTCGTCGGTTCTGCCAGTGGCACGATTATCCAGAGCAGCGCCCTCGGCGCGGTAACCGCCGGGGCATCGGCATCTTATGTCGGGGGCCTAGCCGGCTATGCAACCGGTACAATCAACCAGAGCACCGCTAGCGGTGCGGTAACCGCCGGGGCGACGGCAAGCTATGTCGGTGGCCTCGCCGGTTATGCCCAGACATCGATCACCCAGTCCTCCGCGAGCGGAGCGGTTGCTGCCGGCACCGGCAGCACCCAGATCGGGGGGCTGGCTGGCCAGTTGAGTTACGGAAATGGCGTCGGCCTGACCGCATCGGGGGCGGTCACGGTCGGATCCGGCAGCACTTATGTTGGCGGGTTGATCGGATACGATTCCGCATCGTTGCAACAAGTGCGCGCCACCGGCAATGTGCTGGTCGGCACCGTCGTCACCGGGGGTTCGGCCAATTACGTCGGTGGCCTGGTCGGGTATCAAAACTCCAACTCGATCAGCCAGGGCTATGCCACAGGCAATGTGACGGTGCTCGGCACCGGCAGCCAGCAGATCGGCGGACTGCTGGGATATGGGCAAGGCAGCATTGCCTCGGTCTACGCCAGCGGCGCGGTCAAGGCCGGCCCCAACAGCAGCTATGTCGGCGGTCTCATCGGCCAGACTTATTCCGGCCAAGTCTATCAGGCCTATGCGCTGGGCAATGTCTCGGCTGGCGCCGGGTCGGTGGATACCGGCGGACTGGTCGGCAATCTCTCGTCCAACGCGCGGCTCAACCAGACTTATGCGGTAGGGGCGGTGACCGGCGATCAGGCGGTTGGCGGGCTGGTCGGCCTGATCGACAGCAACGCGCGCATCACCTCTTCGTACTGGAACGTGACCACCTCGGGCAGGACCACGATGTGCGGTACCGTTTCCGGCGGCACCGGCTGCACCGACACCAACGGGCTGACCACGGCCCAGATGACCGATTTCAGCTCATATGGCACCACCTATGCCGGGTGGAACTTTACCAGCACTTGGGCGCCGCCGAGCCAGATCGGTCAGGCCGGCCAGACCAAGGCCTATTACCCGCAGCTTTACGCGCTGTCGCCCGTGGTGGTTGCCAATCCCGCCGCCGCCAGCCGCACTTACGGTGCCGCCAACCCGGCGTTCACCGGCGCGATCGTCGAGGGTGGCCCAGCCAAATATGCCTTCGGGCCGGTCGGCGATACGATCACGCCGGACAGCCTGTTCTCCACGCCGGCCACACCGGCCTCAAACGTGGGCACTTATACGATTACCGCCAACCCGGGCGCCACATCGACGGGCGGCGTTGCCTATCGCGTGATCGTGCCGACTTCGGCCCTGCTCACCATCAATCCGGCCGCGCTGACGGTGACCTACAATGCCACTGCGCTCACCCAGACTTATGGCGCGGTCAACCCGCTGCTGCTGAGCGGCACGGTTTCCGCCACCGGGCTGATGAACAGCGATACTATCGCCAGCGTCACCACGGGCACCGCGGCCTGGACCACCACCGCCACGGCGACCAGCGGCAAGGGCATCTACGCCGTCAAGGGCGGCGGGCTGCTGGCCAACAGCGCCAACTACACGTTCACCTTCGTGCAGGCAGCCGGCAACGCCACCGCGCTGACGATCAATCCGGCAGCCTTGGTCGTGACCTATAACGCGGCGGCCGTGGCGCGGACCTATGGCGCGGCCAACCCGGCGCTGACCGGCGCGATCAGCACCAGCGGGCTCGTTAATGGCGATACTCTGGCGAACACCACCACCGGCACGGCGGTCTGGGCAACCGGCGCCACTACCGCGACGAGCGTCGGCAACTACGCCATCACCGGCAGCGGGCTCTCGGGCACCAGTGCCAACTACACCTATACCTTCACCCAGGCCGCGGGCAACGCGGTCGCGCTCAGGATCAATCCGGCAAGCCTGATCGTCACCTACACCGCCACCGCTGCCAGCAAGACGTATGGCGCGGCCAACCCGGCACTGACCGGCGCGATCAGCGCCGCCGGGCTGGTCAACGGCGATACGCTGGCCAACACCACCACCGGCACGGCAGCATGGGCAACCCTGGCCACCGCCGCGACCGGCGTCGGCAAATATGGCATTACCGGCAGTGGCCTCTCCGCCAGCAACACCAACTACACGACCACGTTCGTTCAGGCGGCGGGCAATGCCTCCGCGCTCACGATCAAGCCCGCAAGCCTGATCGTCACCTACACCGCCACAGCCGCCAGCAAGACCTATGGCGCCGCCAACCCGGCGCTGACCGGCACGATCGTCGCGACCGGTCTGGTCAACGGCGATACGCTGACGAACACCACCAGCGGCACGGCAGCATGGGTCACGACCGCCACCGCCGCGAGCGCCGCGGGCAAGTATGCCGTGACCGGCAGCGGGCTGTCCGCAACCAACACCAACTACCTCACCACTTTCGCCCAGGCAGCGGGGAACGCGACTGCGCTCACCATCAACCCGGCGGCGCTCGTCGTCACCTACACCGCCACCGCCGCGAGCAAGATCTACGGCGCCGCCAACCCGGCGCTGACCGGCACGTTCAGCGTGGCAGGGCTCGTAAATGGTGACACGCAGGCGAACACCATCACCGGCACCGCAGCATGGTCAACCAACGCCACCACCGCGACCGGCGTGGGCAAATTTGCTATTACCGGCAGCGGCCTGACGGGTACGAACGCCAACTACACCACCACCTTTGCCCAGGCAGCCGGGAACGCCACCGCGCTCACCATCAACCCGGCGGCCCTCGTCGTGACCTATACCGCTACCGCGGCCGCGCGGGCCTATGGCGCGGCCAACCCGGTACTGACCGGGACTGTCAGCGCAGCCGGGCTCGTCAATGGCGACACGGTGGCGAACACCACTACCGGCACGGCGACATGGACAACCGCCGCCACGACCGCGAGTGTCGTCGGCAAATATGGCGTCACCGGCGGCGGATTGACGGCGGCCAACGCCAACTACACCGTCACCTTTGCCCAGGCCGCGGGGAACACGACCGCGCTCACCGTCAACCCGGCAGCGCTTGTCGTCACCTACACTGCTACCGCTGCCAGCAAGACTTATGGCGCCGCCAACCCGGCGGTGACCGGCACGGTCAGCGCCGCCGGTCTGGTCAACGGCGACACGCTCGCAACCACCACCACCGGCACGGCAGCTTGGGCGACCGCTGTCACCACCGCGACCGGCGCGGGCAAATATGCCATCACCGGCAGCGGCCTGACCGCTACGAACAGCAACTACACGACCACCTTTGCCCAGGCCGCAGGGAATGCCACGGCGCTCACCATCAACCCCGCGGCGCTTGTCGTTACCTATACCGCCAGCGCCGCCAGCAAGACTTATGGTGCCGCCAACCCGGCGCTGACAGGGACCTTCAGCGTGGCCGGGCTCGTCAACGGTGACACGCAGGCGACCACCATCACTGGCACCGCGGCGTGGTCAACCGCCGCCACCACTGCGACGGGTGCGGGCAAATACGCCATTACCGGCAGCGGCCTGACCGGTGCGAACGCCAACTACACGACGACCTTTGCCCAGGCGGCAGGGAACGCGACGGCGCTGACCATCAATCCGGCAGCGCTTGTCGTCACCTACACCGCAACCGCTGCCAGCAGGAGCTATGGCGCCGCCAACCCGGCACTGACCGGGACGGTCAGCGCGGCCGGGCTGGTCAACGGCGATACCTTGGCGAACACCACGACCGGCACGGCGACTTGGTCAACCACTGCCACCACCGCGAGCGTCGTCGGCAAATATGCGGTGACCGGCAGCGGCCTGACCGCCAGCAACGCCAATTACACCACCACCTTTGCCCAGGCAGCCGGGAACGCCACCGCGCTCACCGTCAACCCGGCGGCGCTGATCGTGACCTACACCGCCACCGCTGCCAGCAAGACTTATGGTGCCGCCAACCCGGCATTGACCGGGACCGTCAGCGCCGCCGGTCTCGTCAACGGCGATACACTGGCAACCACCACGACCGGCACGGCGACTTGGTCAACCACCGCCACCGCCGCCAGCAACGCCGGCAAATATCCGATCACCGGCAGCGGCCTCACCGCCACGAACAGCAACTACACCACCACCTTTGCCCAGGCGGCGGGCAACGCCACTGCGCTGACCATCAACCCGGCGGCGCTCGTCGTCACCTATACCGCCACGGCCGCCACCAAGATCTACGGCACCGCCAACCCGGCGCTGACGGGGGCCATCAGCGCGACCGGTCTGGTCAATGGCGATACCCTGGCGAACACCACCAGCGGCACGGCGGCATGGGCGACCACTGTCACCAATGCGACTGGCGTCGGCAAATATGGCGTAACCGGCAGCGGCGTGACCGCCACGAACGCAAACTACACGACCACCTTTGCCCAGGCGGCGGCGAACCTGACCGCCTTGGCCGTTACCCCGCGTGCACTGACGCTGACGCCTGATGCGCTCTCCCGCTTGTTCGGAGCGCTCAATCCGACCACCGATACAGCAACCGCAGCCGCCGCCACCGCCACGACGGGTTTGGTGAATGGCGACACCATCGGCTCGATCAGCATCACATCGCCCGCGACCACGACCTCGCCCATCGGGACTTATGCGCTCATCGGGTCCAATGCAGTGTTCAGCCTTGGCTCGGCCGGCAATTACACGATCACCTTCGTGACCAACCCGACCGGGCTTACCGTAAAATAAGCCTGCCGTCGGGGCATTGCCCGAGACATCTGTGCCTGGTTCGACCACTGGTCGGCCGGGCACACGTGTTTTGGGGCTTTCGGGATTGACCCCGGCGGGGGCGAACACCAATGACAGGGCATGACAAAGCCCTTCTCAACCCGCACCGTTCTCGCCGCCGCCTGCGCCGCCGCGTTCGGCCTTGCCTTCATCGGCCCGCGCGCACCGCTCTCTGCCGCGTCCGAGCCCGCGCCCGATGACTGCGCGCCCGACAACGGCGGGCTCAGCCTGCCGTCGGGGTTCTGCGCCACGGTCTTTGCCGAAAACCTTGGCCATGCGCGCCACATGACTGTCGCCGCCGATGGCACGGTCTATGTCAACACCTGGAACTACCCCGATTATTTCCCCGGCAGCCCGGTCCCGGCAGGCGGCTATATCGTCGCGCTGAAGGATCGTGACGGCGACGGCGTTGCCGATGTGACAGAACGCTTCGGCTCCACACCCCGGCGCGGCGGACAGGGCGGCACCGGCATCGCGCTGTGGAACGGTGCGCTCTTTGCCGAAGAAGGCAGCACAATCGTCCGCTACGCACTCACCCCCGGCGCGTCGGTACCGGCGGGCGCGGGCGAGGTTGTGGTCTCCGGGCTCGTCATGAAGGGCGATCACCCGATGCACCCCTTCGCCATCGACAAGGGCGGCCTCCTGCTCGTCAACTCGGGCTCCGCCTCCAACACCTGCGAAAGCCCCAACCGCCAGCCCGGCGCCAAGGGCGCGGACCCGTGCACCGAACAGCTGACGCGCGGCGGCATCTGGGCCTATCGCGCGGACAAGCTGGGCCAGGTCTTCTCCCCCGCCGAGCGCTGGGCCACTGGCATCCGCAACACCGGCGGCATCGCGTTTGACAGCGCGGGCCGCGTCTTTGCCACCCAGCACGGCCGCGACCAGCTCTCGCAGAACTGGCCCGCGCTCTATTCGGGCGAGCAGGGCGCGGAATTGCCGAACGAGATCCTGCTCGCCCCGTTCAAGGGCGCCGATTTCGGCTGGCCCACCTGCTACTACGACGCCGGGCAAGGGCGCCATGTGCTCGCCCCCGAATATGGCGGCGATGGCGGCAAGTCACAGGGCCGCTGCGCCGGCAAGACGCTGCCCGTCGCTGCCTATCCCGCGCACTGGGCGCCCAACGATGTCGCGGTCTATGACGCACGCAGCTTCCCCGCCGCGTACGCAGGCGGCGCTTTCATCGCCTTTCACGGCTCGTGGAACCGCGCGCCGGCCCCGCAGGATGGTTACCTCGTCGCGTTCCAGCCGCTCAAGGACGGCAAGGCGGCAGGCGAATGGATCCGTTTCGCCGATGGCTTTGCCGGGGACTACCGCGAACCCGGCCGCGCGGCGCATCGTCCCGCAGGCCTTGCCGTGGGGCCGGACGGCGCACTCTATATCGGCGATGACGTGCGCGGCACGATCTGGCGCGTGACCTATCACGGCGCAGCAGGCGCCCCGCTCGCTGCCGCCCCGCGCGCCGCGGTCAAGAGCGCGCTGACCACCGGCAATCCGTTCAGCGGCAAGCCTCCGGTCCCACCGCCGGGATCAAGCGAGGCGGAAGTCGCGCTCGGCCAGCGGATCTATTTCGGCGAGGCCAAGGGCGGCACTTGCGCCGGGTGTCATGGCTCGGACGGACGCGGAAGTTCCGCCGGCGGCTCGCTCGCCGGCCCCGCCTATCAGTGGAGCGACGGCTCGTTCGAAGGCCTTGCGGCGACGATCCGCGCAGGCGTGGCCAAGCCCAAGAAGGCGAGCGGCGGCATGCCCGCGCTCGGCGGCGCGCCGCTTGATGAAGCGGACGTGCGCGCCGTCGCGGCCTATGTCTGGACCATGGGCCACCGCCCCGGCTGAAGGCTCAGGCGGCGAGGCCCGCCGCCTTGATCCCCGCCAGCGCGGCGCGTTCGTCGTTGTCGCTGGTGTCACCCGTCACGCCGACTGCGCCGATCACCGCGCCATCACTGCCGCGCACCAGCACACCGCCCGCTGCGGGGACAATCCCCGCCGGATTGAGCCCGGCGGCGGCGTTGATAAAGGTCGGGCGCTCGATCGCCATTTCGCCGATTGCGCGCGAGGAAACGCCGAGCGCCAGTGCGCCCGAGGCCTTGGCCGTCGCGATCTGCGGGCGCAAGTTGGAGGAGCCATCCTCACGCGCGAAGGCGATCATGTGGCCGCCAGCATCGAGCACGGCGACACTGATCGGCTTGAGGCCAAGCGCTCGGGCTTCCTTGAGTGAGCCATCAACGATGGTCTGGGCCTGATCGAGCGAGATACTAGTCATGGGTGATTACTCCTGGGGAAGATGGCTGAGATTTGCGGGTTTAGGGCCGCCGGTGGCCCAATCGAGCAGTTCGATGGTGTGGACGACGGGCAGGCCCGAATGGCGCGCGATCTGCACAGCACAGCCGACATTGCCGGTGGCGATCACGTCGCCGTCCAGTGCGGACAACCGCTCGGCCTTGCGTGCACCAAGCTGATCGGCAATCTCGCTTTGCAGGATATTGTACGTGCCGGCCGATCCGCAGCACAGGTGCGCCTCCGCCGGCACCCGCACGGCATAGCCCGCTTGCGCAAGCAGCCGCTTTGGCGCCTCGGTCACCTTCTGGCCGTGCTGCAGTGAGCAGGGCGGATGATAGGCCACCTCAAGCCCCCTTGGCGTCACCGGCGGAAGCTCGATCTTCGCCAGATATTCGCTCACATCCATCGCCAGCGCGCTCACCCGCGCCGCCTTTGCGGCATAGGCCTGATCGCTGCGCAGCATATGACCATAATCCTTGATCGTGGTGCCGCAGCCAGACGTGGTCACGATCACCGCATCAAGGCCCTTCCCTTCGATCTCCGCCATCCACGCATCGACATTGCGCCGCGCCGCATCCAGCGCATCGCCCTCGCGCCCCAGATGGTGCACCAGCGCGCCGCAACAACCCTCGCCCTGCGCAAAGACCACCTCGCACCCGGCGCGCGCCAGCAGCCGCAAGGTTGCTGCACGCACCTGAGGACTCAGCACCGGCTCGGCGCAGCCTTGCAGAAGCGCGACGCGTGCCTTTGCGCCGGGCACCCGCACCGGCTCCATCGGTGTTGGCGCAGGCACGCGCACGGGGGCCAGATCGAGCATCGCCGCAAGCGCCTTCGTCGCAGCCATGCTGCGCAGCAAACCCTTGAAAGGTTTAGCAAGCGGCGCCCATTCGAGCGCCAGCCGCATCCGCCCCGGATAGGGCAACACCCATGCGAGCAGCCGCCGCGTCGCCCGCTCGTGCCAGGGCCGCCGGTAGTGTTCGTGAATATAGGCCCGCGCGTGATCGACGAGGTGCATGTAGTTCACGCCCGAAGGACACGTGGTCATGCAGGCAAGACACGAGAGGCAGCGGTCGACATGCTTGACCGTCTCCGGCCCCGGCACGCGGCTGTTCTCCAGCATGTCCTTGATCAGATAGATCCGTCCGCGCGGGCTGTCGTTCTCGTCACCCAGCAGCACATAAGTCGGGCATGTCGCGGTGCAGAATCCGCAGTGCACGCACTTGCGGATCACGCTTTCCGACGTCGCCATCGCCGGATCGGCGAGCGCGCCCGGCTCAAACCGCGTCTGCATGCGCATCCTCCGCAAAGCGCCCGGTGGCAAATACGTCCTTGGGATCAAACGCCCGCCGCACCCGCGTCTCGAGCGCCGCAACACCCTTGGCGCGCGGATGAAACGCCGGGACCCGCGCGCGCATCGCCACAGGCGCCAAGACCAGCCGCGCGTCGCCGCCAAGCCGCGCCGCCGCCTCGCGCACGGCCTCGTCCTCGCGGTCGGTGCCGATCCAGATCCGCCCGCCGCCCCAATCCATCGCCCACTGCGCCCCCTCGGGCAGGGCCGCGATCAGGTCCGGCGCGTGGCGCGGCGGCAGATGCACATCCCACCGTATCGCGCCTTGCAGGGCCTCACCCGTCATCGCCCGCCGCCAGAAGGGCGCCGCCGCATCCTCGGCCAAGGCCTCCAACCCGCAATGCCCTGCCAGCAAGCCCGGCAGCGCTGCACAGCGTGCCGCGACCGAAGGCGCAAACCCTGCCACGCGCAGCAGCATAGTGCCATCGGGCAGCGCTGCCGCAGCCGAGATTTCCGCATTGCTCCCCAGCGCGCAGGCCATCGCTGCGTGCGCCGCAGCCGGGCCTAGCCCGCGCGCCGCCATCGTCACCGTCTCGCGCGGGCGCGGCAGCACCTTCAAGGTCAGCTCGGCCATCGCCGCGATCCGCCCCCACGACCCCGCCATCAGCTTGGGGAGGTCATAGCCCGTCACGTTCTTGACGACCTTGGCGCCCGC
>CAILIO010000294.1 GCA_903834285.1 uncultured Sphingomonadales bacterium
CCCTTCGCGGGTGACACCAGCATCTTCATCACGCCGGGCTACAAGTTCCGCGCTGTCGACGGGCTGATGACCAACTTCCACCTGCCCAAGTCAACGCTGATGATGCTGGTCAGTGCGCTGATGGGGCTGGAGCGGATGCAGGCGGCTTATGCCCATGCGATTGCCGAGGGCTACCGGTTTTACAGCTATGGCGATTCCAGCCTGCTCATTCCCTGAACGGCGGTACTCGCTGCCAAAAAAAGGGTGGAAGTGTAACCAGTACACCTCCACCCAGTCTCTCTTGCGTCGTGTTTTGGCGTCTTGCGACGCCGCGTCATCAACCCGGCCCCCTATAGCGAGGGCCGGGCCAATTCCTTGGTCGATCAGCCGCCGATGGTGCTGACCGAGCTGTTGCCAACTGCCTGTGCCGTCACACTGTTGCCGGTGTTGCGGATGGCAGAGTTGTTGGTCGCGCCCACGAAGGAGGCACCGTAGTTCACCGTGGTTGCCGTGGCCGAAACCGCGCCACCATTGGTCTGGGTGCTGGACACTGCGCTCGACGGTACGCCCTGGCCAAAGGTCGTCATGGTCAGAGAATTGACCGCAGAGTTACCATAGGCCAGCGCCGTGGTTGCATTGCCCGAGACCGAGGCAGAGCTGTTCATTGCAGCAGATGAACCGGCGGTGTCGCCGTTCAGCACCATGCTGTAGGTCGCGTTCGTGCTTGACGCATTGACCGGGCCAGAGTTGTTCTGGGTGTTGGACAGATCAACTGCAGCAATGTTAGAACCACCGCTGCCACTGGTAACAGTAGCTGGCGTTTGGCTTCCAGTATACTGCGCACCCGCCGAGTAGTTGAGCGTGTTGTTTGCAGTATTGCCGCGAGCCAGAGCCGTAGTGCTGTTGCCATCAACCGAAACCTGGCTGTTGATCGCGCTGTTGGCGTTGTAGGTGCTGGGAGCCAATGCATAGGAGACGAAAGTCGTAGCAGACGAGTCCACGCTTGCGGCGTTGTCCTGCGAGTTTCCGAGCACGGCCGAACCGCCATTGGTTGCCGTTGCCGCAACCGCAAGCTGGTTGGCGACGCGGTTGCCCGAACCTTCGGCCGTGGTTGCGTTGCCGTTCAGAGCCACGCTGCCGTTAGAGAGGCCCATGGCGGAGTTTGTTGGTGCAGGACCTTCTGTGTTGTACAGATTGGTCCTCGCGATGCTCGATACACTTCCGTTAGCGGTTTGGACGCTGCCAAGAGCATAATCGCCCTCAAGCTGCCCAACGGTAGCATAGCTTCTGTCAGCGGCACGGTTGGCAATGTCGGTGCCGCTAACGGTCAGCGTGTTGCTGCCGTTGTTGACCACGCCCAGCGCCGTGTTGCTATTGCCGTTGATCGCGATGCTCGAGCCCGAGGACGCGACATTGGCATAGCCAGTCATGGACGAACCGCTGGTGATATCGGTCGTAGCGTTCTGCGTGCTGCTCAACGCTGCTGTCGGCGCGATGCCGGCACCGACGTCGGTGGCGGTGGACGACAGCTTGTTCGTGGCGCTGTTGCCCAGCGATTCAGCAAACTGGCTATTGTTCGAAACACTCAGCTTCGAATCGGCCAGAGCAGGTCCGTTTACCTGGACGATGCCGAACGTGCCATTGACCGTGGTGTCGGAGGTGCTGCCGCTGACAAGGGTCTGCAGGTTGGTCAACGAATTGTCTGCGTCAGTGGTGCCCGGGAAAATCTGGGCCCGGTTGTTCGGACCCGTACCGCTCAGCGAGGTTGCCGAAACTGCAAGGGTGTTGGCCGCCGAATTGTTGACGGACGAACCCACAGCGCTGTTGCCATTCACGGCAACCGAGCTGTTCCGGATTTCCGAGCCGATCGAGGTCGTCACGCCAACGGGCTGCGCCTCGCCGAGAGTGGCGCTGACATCGGCACCGCTGCTCTGGGCATTGACCAGAGCCGTATCGGTGCTGACATTGGTGCCGCTGACTGCCAGCGTATTGGCTGCCTTGTCAGCAACGGCAAAACCGGCAAACTGGTTGCCGTTTGCTGCAACCGACGCGTTGTTGACTTCACCTGCAATGGTGGTTTGCACCACGCCAGCGTCGCCGATCGTGGCGCTGACCTTGCCATCGCCCGACGACTGCGCATTGGCAATCGCGAAGGCTGCATCGGCGGTTACGCCGGTGGTGGAGGCAAGGGTCTTGGCAGTGTCAGAAGGAGACCCTGCGGTCGAGAGGCTGGTGGCGCTCGCGGTCAAGACGTTGGACGCATTGGCTGCTTCGGCATTCGCCTGAACAAGGTTGTTCGAGGACGAAACCGAAGAGTTGCTCAGTGAACCGGACAGACCGGTCGTGATCAGAGGCGAAGACACCAAATTGTTGCTGCCCGTCGCAATTGTTGCCATGACATCGCTGCCATTGGTGACAGTCTGCTGGCTGGCGATCGCAACGCCTTCCGCGACGGTGTTGAAATTCACCCCGGTGCTGAGCGAGGCACCAAGGTTCAGGCTGGCGGTGTTGGCCGTGACCGCACCCTGCGCCTTGGCGAGGATGGCGTTGCTGTCGGTTGCAACGGTGCTGTCCGTGACGGCGCCGGAGACCTGATTTGCATAGGCGACCGTAGCCACTGGTGCCGTGGTGGCGGTGATATCGCCGTCCACAGACTGAGAGTTCTGCACGGCATAGCCTGCCTGGACCAAACCGGAACCGCCAGTGATGTTGATCTTGGAGGCCAGTGTCGATGCTGCGCTGGGCAGAACGACATCGGTGCCCGCGACCGACAGCGAGTTCGCCGAAGTCACGCCGGTTGCCTGCGATTGCAGCCGGTTGCTGCTCAGGACAAGCGACGAGTTGTCTGCGGTCGAACCAACGGTGAGGGCCGTGGCGCCGGCGGTGCTGGCGGTCACGTTGGTTGCAGTGTTGGACTGAACCGATTCGACGACGACACCGGTCCCGATGTTGACACCGGAGAGGGCAATGCCGTTTGCTGCACTGCTGCCGTTTGCGGTCGCTGCCTGGGTATTGCCAGTCACGGTCAGCGAAGAATCCTGCGCGCTCGCAGCGCTCAGACTGACCTTCGAACCACTATCGGTTGCGCTCACGGTTGCGCCGCTGTTGGCCTGGACGCTTGTGACCATCGCGTTGCCCGTAAGCTCAGCGGATGTCGAAGCTGCGCTGGCGCCGCCTGAAGCGTTGCCATCGCCGAGCGAGAGGTTGGTGCTGTCCAGCGTCAGCGACTGGGCAACGGTGTTGCCCGAAACGGCCGCGGTGTCGGCGTTGTTCTTGACCGAAAGGCTGCTCTGCGCCGTGTTACCAGCCGTGAGCTCGATGGTGGTACCCGAAGCAGTCGCGGTCTGGTTACCGGTGTTCGACTGACGGGCGGCGGCGGCGGCATTGGTGGCCGTGTTGGCCGAACCCGTGTCTGAAAAGACCAGGGTGTCAACGTTGCCCGTCGTTGATGCGCCGGTCTTGTTGCTGTCAACGTTGGCCGAGCTGGTGACCACTGTATCGAGGCTTGTCGAGACGGTCGCGGTGGACGACGTCGAGGCTGCATTGCTACTGTTGGACTGATCCGAAACCAGTGCGCCATCAACCGTCGATTGAATGGCGCCTGAAACGGCGACGGTTCCAGGAGCAGCTGCATTTGCTGCCGTTGCGGTAAGCGCAATTGCGAGCGTAGTGCTCGTACCCATCAGTAGATGTAGTTTCATTGAACGAAAAGAACTCATTTTATGCCCCTGTTTTTTGGGAAATATTAAGCCTGAATTATCTCAGGACCTAATTTTGATACGGGCAAGGACCTGAAGGCCTGCCCCTTGATGGTAAACGGTGGAATCAGTACTATCCGGTCGCCACTCGATGCTGATGGCTTCGCTCGAGATGCCGCGATTGGCGAGCGCAGCGGTCAGGACCGCGATGCGCGCATCGAGCATGCGGGTGCGCTGTGCCGGGAGGGCAGACTCGTTGTCTCGCGTGGTCAATGCCACCATCACGCCGCCCTTGCGTGCCAGCGTGACGATGCGATCGAGCAGCCCAAGTGCCGTTCCGGGAAGATGGATCTCACCGATCTCGTACGTGAGAACGAGCGTCTCATCGCTGGTCGCGTCGCCCGAAGCAGCGGTCTGGTTGAGCGGCTTGCTGCCGGCGTTGGCTGCCTGCGGCACGGCGCTGGCGAGCGGCGGCGTGGGCGCGATCAGTGTCCGTGTTGGCAGCGGCACTTGTGCCGGGATGGCTGCCCTCGCGGGGATGGAAGCCATGACCGGCAGTGGCGCTCTGGCCGGCACCGGCGGCTTGGCCGGGGCCGGCAGTCTGACTGCAGGCGGTGCACTGGCAGGCGGCGCCTGCCTGACCGGCGGCAGTTCGCGCGCGGGCTGCTGCTGCCGCTTTGCAAGCGCTACGCGCGGTGATGGGCGCGGCGGGCTGGCTGGCACCGCGGGCGCGCCCAGGGCGATGCCGGCAGAACGGGCTGCAGCCGTTGCGATCGTGGGCACTTTGCCCGCCGCCGCATCGTGGAGGAACTGCTCTGAGGTCTCCGTCGGCAGCCGACTTCCAACCAGCTCGAGGCACGGCTTGGCATCAATCTGATTGACCCGGCTGACCAGCAGCAAGGCCGCTTCTTCAATGGTTGCCCGGATGCCGAGTTGCATCGGCTCCTGCGCCTTGGCCCCGAGCGTCACATCGAACAGATCGAGCCCGAAGAACCGGAAGGTGTTGGCCCCCACTTCGTAGCCAGTGTACTGCTTTTGCAGACTGACCGCGTCGACAACCAGCAGCGAGCGGGAGTCCACGATCCGCAAGTCGATCGCCACGCTCTGCGTATAGGTGCGCCGCTTCACGCCGACATTGTTGACCGCAACATCGGCACCGCCGGACGAAACGTTGGCGTTGGCTTCGGTGATGCCGCCGACGATGTAATAGTCTGACCCCTGGATGGAGCCGCCGAAGTAGGGGACCCAGGGCACAGTCTTGCCATCGACCTGCTGCGCCGTGCCGTTGCCAAGCTGGCGGCGATCCATGTAAGCAAGCTCGCGCTCACCAATCGCCGGGTCATAGCGCTCGGCCACCCGAACCGAGCCGCCTAGCTTGGCCAGCGCGGAGTAGAGCATCAACGCACCGCCCTGCGTGACGACATTGCCCTCATTGATCGAATAGCGGCCAGTGTAGTCTTTGACGTCACCGACACCGATGACCAGTGGCCTGCGATGAGCAAGGTTCATGCTTCCCGCCAGGCAGGCGAGCGGGGCCTCCATCGGTGTCGTGTTGCTCCGCACTTGCGAACCGAGCACGACCGGTCGCTCGCCCTGCATGACCGTCTGTGTCTTGATCGCACGGGGCATCACCGTCGAAACGCAGCCTGCGAGGGTTGAACTAGCGAGCATGATGATGCTCGCAGTGAAGACGCGTTTGCCGCGCTGTGCGTTGGACATGTCTAGGCTCCGCAAGACTGTTCATCGCTCAGCGTGAAGCTGGCGCCGTGCCGGCAAAGGCGCAGGCATTTGAGCCATCCATCTTGGCGGACTGGGTGCCCGAATTTTGCTGGCTGGCGCTGGAATCGACATCGCCGGAGGCGCTGGCATTGACGCTGCAATTGTACTGCGCGCCGATTGTCGCGGTGTACGTGGGGGCCGAATAAAAGGCTGAGGTGCGCTTCAGGCGCAAATCCTCAAGGTCGGCCCGGTTGGCTTTCTCGGCCGTTGCCTCGTTCTGCCAGGGGGCATTCTCGTTCGCGCCGCGGGCAAATGCCGGGCCTGCAATGGTGCCGATCGCTAAGGTTAAAAAAAGCGCAGGATAAATTTTCATGGTGTGACGCCGTGCAAGAGGATTTTTGTTTTTTTATTCAGATGTTCCGGAGAGTTATTTCTCTCAAATCATCAGATATGATGCCTTTAGCAGCTCAGAAATGGTGCGCGCACAGGATACGGTGCCGATTTGGTGAATTAAAGTTATGTAATATATACAGGAACTTAGGAGTTATGACGGGCGACCCCAAGCCCATCGGAAGGGCTAAATTTGCGCGACTCGCAAAAGATGCTAGATATTATAGCTATTTTGGCGACAAATTTACGGCCTCAGATAGGAGTGCTGACCTTGACGGCTTTGCCTCGTGCAACGAAGAGAATTGGGGGCAAAGGGGGTGAAACGCTGTCCTTGTCCGCGCGGGCGTCGGAGCGCGGCCTTCGGCCGGCGAGACATAATGCTTGGGATCAGGACTTTGCCGGAATGAGCGCTTTTCCCGCCAGATTTTGCATTGTTGATGATGACAGTGAATTCGTCGAGTTCCTCGCCGACTACCTTCGGGCCCGGGGGGCGGAAGCGTCGGGCTGGAAATCTGCGGAGGATTTCATCGAGGCAGGCCGGGCGGACAGGTTCGATTTTTTTATCTGCGACCTCAACCTCGACCGAATTGATGGGGTCGACCTCATCGCCTTGATCCGCGCGCAGACGAACAAGGGCATTCTGGTGGTGAGCGGAAGGATGGGGCCGGACGCGTTCAACTCCGCATTGGCCGCGGGCGCAGACATGTTCATCAACAAGCCTGTGCGCTTCGATCAGATTTATCATGCCGTTTCCTCGGTCTACCGACGTGTTGGCCGCGATCAGGTCAAGCCGGACAGTTTTTGGCTGTTCGACCCTGCCAACGGTATGCTGGTCTCGCCCGAGGGTGCCGAGATCGGACTTTCGCCGGTGGAAGCCCGCATCGTTGCCGTGCTGCAGGCCGCAGGTACCGAGCCGGTGCCGCGCGCGCAGTTTCTCGATCTTTCCTCGGATCCATCCGGTTCCCACCGCAACCTCGATGCGGCGATCTTCAGGCTGCGCCGCAAGATTGAAGCGGAAACCGGCCTACGGCCGCCGTTCCGGACCGTGCATGCATTTGGCTTCCAACTCATCCAGCCGATGAAGACAAGCATGGCACCGAAATCAGAGCGGTGATTGAATTCAACTTCATCTATGTGGCGCATTTTTATGTCGCCTTGCTGCTTGCTTTCAGCATTTGCCTAGTCTTTGTTGGAGGAAAGCTAAACCGCAATCCTACACTTATTTGGCTCGGATCAAACTTATTGAATGGAATGGCGATCGAGGCCTTCTTGGTTGGAGAGCTTGTATTTAATTTGAATGTGCATCCTCTAGTATTTGTATTTCAGAGTGCGGCTCCATTAGTTAAATTTCTTTCCTTATCGTATGGTTGGAGATGGTCGCGATTGAGGTGGTATATTTTCGGTCTATTGTGGCTTTTTTTGATAATACCACTTATTATTATTTCAAATATAGACTTCAATATAGAAGCGCTTTTGATAAGCGTTGGGGCGATTATTTCGACCATTGCGTGTATTTTTGCGGTTCTATGTAATAGGTATTGGAAGGGTTTTTCTGGTCGCGCCTTGATGGCTGCATTTTTTATCATGGCGTCAGCGGGATTCACATTTAGATTTATTGAAAGTATTCATAGGGGGACTATTTATTTATTTTTGAATACGCGAGATGAGTTGATTTATCTTCTAACCTACCTTGCTGCGCTTGGATTTATTGGACAAATGGCATTTCTGCTGCTGCTGACCAGCCGGACGCAGCGCTACGATCAAATCATGCAGCGCCGCGCCGAGCGGATCCGCGCACGATCAATCTCGCTCAAGATGCAGAACAAGGAAATCTCGCGCCTGCTGGATGAGCAGCGCCGGATGCTTGAAACGCTTACACATGAAGTGCGCCAGCCAATCAACAATGCCCAGGCCGCGCTTCAGGGCATCATTTCTGACCTGAAACCCGAGCAAGCCAATCGGAAGCGCGTACTTCCGGTTGCCGCACGGATCCAGAGTATCCTCGATGGCATTACCCTCTCGCTTTCCAACGCGATCATCGGTGCCACTCTGGTTGAGCGCGGCGAAAGTCCGGACCTGCGCGACTGCGAGATCATCAGCATTGCCCAGCTCGCCCTGCTGGATTGTCCGCCAAATGTGCGTGAGCGGATCGTCTTTCAGGCGCCCGCAAACGACATCTTCCTCCCGGTTGATCCGATCCTCCTGCGTCTGGCTTTGCGCAACCTCCTCGACAATGCCGCGAAGTTCTCGCTCCCGGGCACCGAGATTGTCTTTTCCATCGCCCTGGATGAAGCGCGGTTCGGTGTCCTGATGGCCGTGACCAATGCGGTGCCGGACACATTGACATTCGAGCACGCCATGGTGAACCGGGGCAAACGTGGTGCGAATGCTGTGGCGAAGGAGGGGTCGGGCATTGGTCTGTACATTGTCAGTGAAGTTGCGCGAATTCATGGTCATGACATGGTGATCGATACCTCGATTCCCGGCAAAATTACGTTTGGGATACTTCTGTCGGAATAATGCCGCACAGGCCTTGAGGGTCTTGGCTCTTGGCCGGCTAAACGAGTGCCCGGTCGCCGCTGCCCGCGCCATCGCTTCTGTAGTGACGGTGATTAAAGCCCTCTGAAGCCGTGAGGATCAGGCCGTGAACCAGCCCCATACCAGCTTGCCGGTCAGCGCGAGGCTGGCGCTGACGAGCAGCGGGCGGATCACCCGCGCGCCGTAGCGGGTGGCAAGCCGCGTGCCGATCATCGCGCCCGCCATCGAGCCTGCACCCATGCACAGGCCGAGCAGCCAGATGACCTGTCCGCCGAAAGCAAAGACCACGAGGCTGGCGACGTTGCTGGCAAGGTTGAGCAGCTTGGTGAGGCCGGTGGCGCGGGTGAGGCCGAGACCGCGCAGGCCCACCAGCGTCGCGGCAAAGAACTGGCCGGTGCCGGGGCCGAAGAAACCGTCGTAGAAGCCGATCCCGCCCGCGAGGGGGAGATAGCCACGTTCGGAAAGGCGTGGCGCGCCGGGCGTGTCGTCCATGCGCGGCGAGAGCAAGGTATAGAGCGCGGCGCCCATCAGCAGCAGCGGGACGACGAGGCGCAGCACATGGGCATCGAAATGCTGGATGACGAGCGCGCCTGCGCCCGCGCCAAGGAAGGCGGCGGTGGTCGCAGGCAGATTGGGCCGCAGCGCGAAGAGCCCGGCGCGGTGATAGCGCGTGGTGGCGACTGTCGCGCCCATCGCCGATTGGAGCTTATTGGTTCCGAGCATGAGGTGCGGCGGAAGGCCCGCGTAGATCAGGGCAGGAAGCGTGAGCAGCCCGCCGCCGCCCGCGATGGCATCAATGCAGCCGGTCAGCACGGCAAGGCATGTCAGCGCAGGATAGAGCCAGGGGGCGAGGATGAAGGCTTCGGGCATTTGCGCCCCATGGCGTTTGTGCGTAAGGCGCACAACCCTTAGCCTGAGACCCGTTCGATGACCAGCTTTGCCTTCACCGTTCACGCCACCGATGGCCGCGCCCGGACCGGCGCGATCAAGATGCAGCGCGGCACGATCCGCACGCCCGCGTTCATGCCCGTCGGCACGGCGGGCACGGTCAAGGCGATGAAGGTCGAGGACGTGGCGGCGACGGGGGCCGACATCATCCTCGGCAACACCTACCACCTGATGCTGCGCCCCGGCGCGGAGCGGATGGCGCGGCTGGGCGGGCTGCATAATTTCATGCGCTGGGACAAGCCGATCCTGACCGACAGCGGCGGGTATCAGGTGATGAGCCTCTCAGAGCTGCGCAAGATCACCGAGGAAGGCGTGACCTTCGCCAGCCACATCGACGGTTCGCGCCACATGCTGAGCCCGGAACGCTCGATGGAAATCCAGCGGCTGCTCAGCAGTGACATCGTGATGGCCTTCGACGAGTGCCCGCGCGCCGATGCCCCGCGTGACGTGATGGCGAAGAGCATGGAAATGTCGATGCGCTGGGCAAAGCGCAGCCGCGACGGCTTCGATTCAGGCGGCGAGCACGCGGCGCGCGCCGCGCTGTTCGGCATCCAGCAGGGCGGGCTGGACGAGCAATTGCGCGGCGAAAGTGCGGCGGCGCTGAGGGATATCGGCTTTGATGGCTATGCCATCGGCGGGCTGGCGGTGGGCGAGGGGCAGGAGGCGATGTTCGCCACGCTGGACTTCGCGCCGGGGCAGCTGCCGGAAGACCGTCCGCGCTATCTGATGGGCGTGGGCAAGCCCGATGACCTCGTCGGCGCGGTGGAGCGCGGGGTCGACATGTTCGATTGCGTGCTGCCGACGCGTTCGGGGCGGAACGGGCAGGGCTTCACCTGGGACGGGCCAGTGAACCTGAGGAACGCGAAGCATGCCGAGGACACGGGGCCGCTCGATGCGGACTGCACCTGCCCGGTCTGCGCCAAGTACAGCCGGGCCTATCTGCATCACTTGCACAAAGCGGGCGAAATGCTCGGCGCAATGCTGCTGACCGAGCACAACCTCTCTTTCTACCAGCAATTGATGGCCGCGATGCGCGCCGCGATTGCGCAAGGGGCGTTTGCGGGCTTCGCGGCCGGCTTCCGGGCACGGTATCTGGCGAAGCGCTGACATCCCGTTTCGGGACAAGTTGACACAGTTGACACAGTCCTGAGGGGAAACGCGGGAGGGCCCCTTTCGCGCGACTGCAGCCATTGCGCCGGGGCGGCCGGAGGGGTGGATCGACGGCTTCAAGGAGCGGCACCGAAGATACCTTGCGCGGCATTTGTAGGACAGCGGTTTTGGCACGCCCGCAAAAAACCCGCCGGTGTTGCCACCGGCGGGGTCTGGTCTTGCGTGGCTCGGCTTGTGCAGGACCCTCGATGGCTGGCTCAGGCCAGCTGGTCCTTGCGTCCGATCAGGCGCGTCATTGCGAGGGCGGCAAGCGCGGCGAGTGCGGAGAGCAGGCCAGCGCCGGCGAGCGGTGCGGGGGCGGAGGGGCCGGCCGAAACGGTCAGAGATCCGCCGTACAGGTTGAAAGTACCAATCGAGAAATGAGGATTGGCTGGAGTATTTGAGTAGATCTGATCGCCCGTATATGGACCGAAGCCACCTTCATAGGCCAGACTCCAAAAAAGCATATTCGTAGCGCCGGAAAAATTGCCAGTTGCGCCAGTCACGCTTACTCTTGTGTAATAAGGATCAGTATAAGAGATCGGCGTAGGGTCGCTCTCCTGCAGCCATGAGCCCGTATCAGCATAGCCGGTTACGGTAAAAAGCAGCGGCGCAGCATGGGCTGCCGGCCCGGCGATCGCGATCATCAGCGCAGCAGCAGATGCTGCCACACGCATGGACTTCAATTTGTGTGCCATTTCAATAAGCCCCCGTTGTTTTGAACACGGGCTAGATGGCCCTGGCCCATAGCAAAGCTGCCAGAGCGGCGTTCCCGACATGCAGGCCAACCGAACGGGCCGCAAGGCGTGGGGTTGGCAAATCCATAACGTCCCCCTTCCAGGAGCAAATAGTCGGATCGCTAAAAAACTTTGATTTTTATAGATTTTTCGCCAGTCGGATAGCGAAGAAGTGGGATAGGCGCCTGGCTGACGGGCGCAGATGGGGCGCGCTGGAGGCACGAACAGGCGCAGGCTCCTGTTGTATCGGGTGAGGCCCGAAGCCCCCGATCAGTGCGGCGAGCGGGCATCTTGACGGGTTGAATGAGGAAGGCTGCACCCCACTGGTAGAGGACCGTGCAGAACAGCGATTTGCGCGCGGCGGCCGTGGCACAGCTCGCCATATCGGTGTAGTTCGCGCTTGATCGGCAGCAGTCTTGTCGTGAGGATGCGTCCGGGTTGCGGGGGAGGTTAAGCTTGCGCATTGCGTTGTGGATCATGGGATTGGGCGCTGCGAGCCTGTGCGGTGCGGGCAGCGCGCAGGCGCAGGCGGACGAGGGCGCGGTGCTTGCGGCCAAGTTTGGCGCGCTTGAATCCGTGCGGCAGATCAGCCTTTCGCCCTCGGGCAATCAGGTGGCATTTCTCAAGCCCAATCCGGGCACCGGCGTCACCGTCGTTGTCGCGGATTTCGGCACCGGCCAATCGCGCGCCGTGCTCAACGCGGCCAATCCGGGTGAGACGCTGCGCTGGTGCCGCTGGGCGAGCGAGACGCGGCTGATGTGCCTGCTGTCCGTGACGGTCAATCGCGGCGACGTACTGCTGGGCGCCACCCGCTATGTGCTGGTGCGCAATGACGGTTCGGGACAGGGCTATCTTTCCAGCGGCCTATCGCGAACCTCGCAAGGCGGGCTGCAGGACGCGGGTGATGTGCTCGACTGGGATATTGCGGGCAAGCCCGGCCATGTCCTGATGACACGGCAGTTCGTGCCTGAAGGCGAAATCGGCAGCAACATCGAGCGCAAGCGCGAGGGGCTCGGCGTCGAGGATGTCGATCTTGAAACCGGCAAGCGCAGCCTGGTCGAGGCGCCGCGCAAGGATGTGGTGCGCTATATCACCGATGGCCGCGGCCATGTCCGCCTCATGGCGATGCGCGGGCAAGCCGATGACGGCTATCTCAAGGATACCGTGCGCTGGTTCTATCGCACGCGGGATGACGACAAGTGGCTGCCCTTTGCGCGCGTGGAAGGCGGGGAAGGCGATCACCCGGTGGCGGTCGATCCGGACAAGAACCTTGCTTATGTGCTGGCGCCCAAGGACGGCTTCGATGTGCTCTACGGCGTGGCGCTCGATGGCAGCGGGGCGCGGCAGGTGGTGCTCGAGCAGCCGGGGATCGATATCGACGATGTGATCGCGATCGGGCGCAACGGCCGCGTGGTGGGCGCAACTTACGCGACCGAGAAGCGCGTCAACGTGTTCTTCGATCCCGAACTCAAGAAGCTGGGGCCGGCGCTGGGCAAGGCGCTGGCAGGCCAGCCGCTGGTGCAGTTCGTCGATTCCAGCGAGGACGAAGGCCGCCTGCTGCTACTGGCCTCGAGCGATTCCGATCCGGGCATGTTCTACCGCTGGGACAAGACCTCGCGGCGGCTGGAGCAAGTGCTGCCACTGCGCGAGCCTCTGGCGCAGCTGCCGCTCGGCAAGATGACCGCGGTGACTTATCCGGCGGGCGATGGCACGATGGTGCCGGCCTACCTGACGCTGCCGCCGGGGAGCACCGGAAAGGGGTTGCCCGCGATCGTGATGCCGCATGGCGGGCCCGGCGCGCGTGACGAATGGGGTTTCGACTGGCTGGTCCAGTATTTCGCGGTGCGCGGATTTGCCGTGCTGCAACCCAATTATCGCGGATCCACCGGCTATGGGTCCGAGTGGTACCAGAAGAACGGGTTCAAATCGTGGCGGCTGGCGATCGGTGATATTTCAGCGGCCGGTCGCTGGCTGACTACGCAGGGCATTGCAGCGCCGGGCAAGCTGGCGATCGTCGGCTGGTCCTATGGCGGTTACGCGGCGCTGCAATCGGGGGTGACCGATCCGGAGCTGTTCAAGGCGATCGTTGCGGTGGCGCCGGTAACGGACCTCGACAAGCTGCGCGAGGAATCGCGCGATTTCGTCAATTTCCGGCTGGTCGATACCTTTATCGGGCATGGGCCGCACATCGATGAAGGCTCGCCCGCGCGCCATGCCGCCGCGATCACCGCGCCGGTGCTGATGTTCCATGGCGAGCGCGACATGAATGTGGACGTTGCGGAATCGCGGCTGATGGCCGACCGGCTCAAGGACGCGCGCAAGCCCGTGACGCTGGTGACATTCCCGGGGCTCGACCACCAGCTGCCCTCGGCCGAGGCGCGCACGCGGCTGCTGGCGGACAGCGACGCGTTCCTGCGCAAGGCGCTGGGTTTCTAGAGCACCGAAGCGGCAGGTACGGAAACAGCAAAAAAGGCGGGACCTGCGCCCCGCCTTCTTTGCATTTGGACTGAAACCGGTCGATCAGCGCGAGTAGAACTCGACGACCAGGTTCGGTTCCATCTTCACCGGATAGGGCACTTCGTCGAGCGTGGGCACGCGCACGAAGGTGGCCTTGTCCGCCTCGGCGGCGACGTAATCGGGAATGTCACGCTCGGCCAGCGTCTGCGCTTCGGCGATGAGCGCCATTTCCTTGGCCTTGGGGCCCAGGGTCAGGATATCACCGGGGCGCACGCGGCGGCTGGCGATGTTGCACTTCACGCCGTTGACGCGGATGTGGCCGTGGCTGACGATCTGGCGGGCCGAGAAGATCGTCGGCGCGAACTTGGCGCGGTAGACGATCATGTCGAGGCGCTGCTCGAGCAGGCCGATGAGGTTCTGGCCGGTGTCACCCTTCATGCTCGCCGCTTCCTGATAGGTGCGCTTGAACTGCTTCTCGGTGACGTCGCCGTAGTAGCCCTTGAGCTTCTGCTTGGCGCGGAGCTGGATGCCGAAGTCCGACACCTTGCTCTTGCGGCGCTGGCCATGCTGGCCGGGGCCATAGGCGCGGCGGTTGACC
>CAILIO010000295.1 GCA_903834285.1 uncultured Sphingomonadales bacterium
AGTGAATAACTCGAAGGCCTAGCCATATAGGCGTTTCGGCTATAGTCGCGGTGGGGCCAGCAATACCCCCGCCCGCGCACAAGCCTCGATCGTGGATCGGGAGACCGGCCCTGCACGCCGTCCCGCCACACGCCCTGCCTTCAAGGCAGCGCCGGACAACCGCTTGAGCCAGATGGCCAGCGTGCCATGGTGCCAGGGTGCGCCCCACTCATGCAGAGTGGAGCCGTAACGCCATCTCGTTGCCAGCACCACGGGTCCAGCCGTCCTCACCCCGCTCCGACCACCGGCCTAACCAGGCAGAAGCGACGCGTAGCGATGAACGCCAAAAGCACCACCATCGCGCGCACGGCCTCGGCTGACACCCGACTTGACGCTAGAGGATATAATTCCGGGTATCCAAACTGCGGATAGCGGCGACAAAGTTGCTTGATGATATGCGCAAAATTTCCACAAACATTACAGCGTCAAATGCAGAAATTATTGGAATATAGTAAAATGACCAAAGCTTCTGGTCTTTATATGTCACACTATTTGGAAAAAATGAGTAATTAATCGCATTAGCGAGTTTTTCAATTTCGCTATCGCGCGCACCATCCTGCACATCCGCATACGTAGTTAATTTTATGAACATTTTATCTGGCGTTTTTGAAATCCAAACTGGAATATCCAATCCGGTCGTTACGTAGAGATCGCCAGTTTCATCAATTTCGCTTTCAAGCCCAGCCTGCGACAGAACCTGCTGAATTTGATCTCTTATCTGCATGATTTCTTTCAAGCTCCCCCCCCCCCGGATTTACTTTCGTTCCACACGGTCAATAAATGGAATATCGTTGGCTCGGTTAAAGGATCGTTAAACTAGGATTTTTGACAGTGTTTTGCACCCCCTTCATAAAATGACCACCAAAGTCCTATGCATATCTGCTTATATCTTTTTCAGCCTTGAGCCTGTTACTTGTGAAGTTCGCAGGGATACAGTGCCTTGCCCCCAAGGCACGAACAACTCCTTATAACGGCGTTTGTTTTCGGTGCCGTAAATTACGCTTTAATAACCGTGATTGTAAAATTAGACGGGGCTGGGCTGGATGCGGGAAGTGCGATATGTCTCTATTGAAATTTTTTAATGACATTGAGAGAGTGGTCCAAACGCGATGCCTGACTGTTGAGTGTGAAGTCTTGTTATCTGTCCTCGAGAACCCCAACAGTTCTGCTGGACATCTCTTTAGCCTTAGCTCTTATTCCAGCACGACGTTTTACGCCGCTTTGAAAAAGCTGACAGAATCCGGCGTGATCTCGAGCAGGCCTCACCTTGATGATCGCCGGACAAATTTGTATACCATCAGCGCCGAATATAAAGACAAGCTGCGATCCCTCCCCCCTACGTTCCGTATTTCGGCCGAATAGTAGAGCGTTAATGCGATCCATCGAAATTGATGTTCTGGCGTTTGCCTGTCGATTTATAATTGCAGACATTAATAATCATCTATTTATGCGATCGCTCCGCCAAATTCTTGGATGATAACGCGCTGCATGTGCCCCCACAGCACGTTGATGTCGCCGCAAGTGCTCGATTGCCGCCGCTCAAGCGAGACGCGGCGCAGACGGCACGGCGCCGCGTCTAGCCACGAAATAGACCGACCGGCTATTCCGGTACGCCATTGGGCGGCTCGTCAACCGCTGCGATGTGTGAGCAAACGCGCGCTGTGCGACACGCGATCCGAACAGCGGTTCGGAGCTTTGGTGGAGCGGAAAAAGGGCTCCATGTCACGCAATCCAGGCATATTTTCCAAGCTTTCGGCCAGCGTAGGGCGCGGCCTTGCGCGGCTCACCCAGCGCAGCAAGCGAAAGACCGTAGCCCCGAAGGGCATACAGCGCGATTGGGCAAGTGCAGTGCGCATGGCTTTCACGCGCACTTTCACGTTGAGCAAACCGAACGCTGCGACCCGGCGCATGCGCGCAGCACGGCAGATGCAGCTCATGAAGCAGCGCCTGGCGGCCTATCGCGCCACCATTTCGCGGCGGCGCTACTGGTTGATGGTGCTGGCGGCGCTTGCCATCCTCACCGGTTCGGGCATCGCTGCCTACAAAGTCTGGCACCACGCACAGCGCCTCAAGGACGCGGTCGCGATGGTCAATTCGGCGCCGATCAGCCAAGCAGACCTCTCTGCAGAGGTCATTGCGACCGGGGTGGACTACAAGCAGCTGAGCGCTGCCGCCCGCAAGCAGTTGCTCGATCATATCATCGAGCGCCGGCTGCTGCTGGAGGTCGCGGAAAAGCTGAGCATCACCAAGGACCCGCGCACATCGTCGCTGCGCGCGCGTTCCGACGAGATGTTCCTCGCCAATCTGATCGTTCAGCGCTTCGCCGGTACGCCGCCGCCGCCGCCGAGCGTTGACGAGGCGCGCCGCTACATGGCCGCCCGTCCCACCATGTTCGCCGAGCGCCAGACCTTCGTGGTAGACGCCATCTCCTGCGCCCTGGAAAGCGCCCCGGCGGCCGACGACAAGGCCTTCGCCACAATGGACTCGGCCGAGAATTACCTGACCGGAGCCAAGATCCCGTATCGCCGGCAGGTTCAGACACTCGATAGCGCGGATATGCCCGCCTCTGTCGTGACCGGACTGCTGTCCTTGAAGCCGGGCGATCTGTTCGTGTTGCCGCAGGGACGCATGACCATGATCGGCACGGTCCAGCGGCGCCTGGCCGCCAATACACCGCCCGAAATTCAGCTTGAGGCAGCCCAGGCGGCTCTCAGCAAGCAGCGCGTGGTTTCACGCGTCAGCAACGCGATCCGCGAACTCCGTACAAAAGCGGATATCCGATACACCGCGCATTGAGCGGGATGGCAGGCAGGTCCCCCGCTCGCCTGCCGATCCGCAGTCATCTGCGGCATAGTTCTATCGGCTAGCTTAGGACACCTTTCGGGGACTCGCCATGATGGGGCTTTTGCCGCCATTGGGCGCCGTCGCGTCTGGGAACCCGAGTGCTCCGGCCGGGCCCAGTAGCCGCGCGGAAAAGGGCCCCCATGTCACGCCTTCTGGAAAGTCTGTCCTCGTTCGCGGACGGTGTATGGCGCCGCCTGTTCCCCTATCAGCCGAGCGGCCGTCAATCAGCGTCTCGCCCGGCCACACCGAAGGCCGCACCCAAGACGCGCTCCAGACGGCGTTGGGTCAAACAGCTTGGCAGACTTCTCACGCTCACCTTCAAGTGGCGGAAGCGCAAAGTGCCCTTTTGGCGCCTGTGGCTGAAGAAGACGCTCCGCCAGCTCAAAAGCCGCCTGCGCCGCTTCAAGCTCTCGCTCTCGCGCCGGATATACTGGCTGATCGTCTTCGCCGCGCTTGCCTTGCTCTGCGGAGCAGTGATCGGGGGCTACAAGATCTGGCATCAAAGGCAGATCCGCAAGCAAACGCTCGTCACGGTCAATTCGGAGCCGATCACCCAGGCTGACCTCGCGGCAGAGGTCATGACGACCGGCGTGGACTACAAGCAGCTGGACGCCAAGGCGCGCCGGCTGCTGCTGGATCGCATCGTCGAGCGGCGCCTCCTCATCGATGTGGGCCAGAAGCAGGCGATCACCACGGATGCCCGCTCCACCGCGCTGCGGGCTAACGCCGACGAAACGTTCCTCGCCAAGCTTGTCATGCAGCGCTTTGCCGGTGCTCCTCCGCCGCCGCCGAGCGACGACGACGCCCGCCGCTACATGGCCGCCCATCCCGCCCTGTTTGCAGATCGCCAGACCTTCGTGATCGATGGCATCATCTGCGTCCCGGTCGCCATGCCCGCCCGGTCCGATGTCCGGTTCGATACATTGGACGCCGCGGAGAATTTCCTGCGCGACACCAAAGTGCCCTATCGTCGGCAGTTTCAGAACATCGATAGCGCGAGCCTGCCCCCTGGTGCTGCTGCAGCGCTTGCAGCCTTGCGGCCGGACAAGGTCTTTGTGATGCCGCAGGGGCGCGCGATATTGATCGGCACGGTCCATCAGCACATCGCCGCCAGCACGCCCCCGGAAATTCAGCTGGAGGCCGCCCGCGAAGCGCTGAGCAAGCTGCAAATCGAGACGCGCCTGACCAAGGCCATTGCCGAGCTGCGCGCAAAGGCTGTCATCCGGTATACCGACCAGTGACCGGGCTGGTGCCCCATCAGGAAGCAAGTCCGGCCGCGCCTCTTGCAGGGCTTTCGGTGCTGTCCTCGCGCGAAGTGCTGATCTGGGTGGCGCTGGTATCCGGAGCGGTGCGCTTTGCCAACATCGTGGCGACGGAACTGTCCTCCGGCACCGATCGCGCCTCGTGGAGCATGATCGAGCTCATCGTGTGGGGCTGCGCGCTGACGCTCCTGCTGCGCGACAAGCATACGCCAGCGCTCACCGCCAAGCAGGGGTGGTCTGTTCTTCCGCTGCTGGGCCTCACGATGATGTTGTCCGGCAACATGCTCTACGTGGCCTTGCTGGCGCTCGGCGCGGTCGTCCTGCGTGGTCAGGACTGGACCCCCAACCAGCGCCGCTTTGGCATCATCCTCATGGCGATCGGGTTGTATCGCATCGGCTCCCGGTTCGTTGTTCTCCTGCTCGGAGACGTCATCCTGCGGCTGGACACGGCTTTGGCCGGCACTTTGATGGCAGCCTTCGTGCCGGGTGCGATCTGGTCCGACAATCACATCCAGCCGCCGCACGATGTGGGGATCACCGTGGGCATGGCGTGCTCTTCCTTCGCCAACCTCTCGCTGGTGTCGCTGTGCTATACCAGCATTGCGATTGTCGATGGCGCGAGCTGGTCTCGCCGCAATCTGCGGGCGGTCGCCGGGGTGTGGCTGGCGATCATCTTCCTCAACACTGTCCGCCTGGTGCTGATGGCGCGCAGCCTCGGCGCCTATGAATATTGGCACAATGGCGACGGGGCGCTGATGTTCGGCGTCAGCCTCTCGCTCGTAACGGTGGCCTTGTGCAGTGTGGGATCACGATGGGCGAACCGGCAGCCATGAAGGCATGGATCGTGCGAGCCTTGCTGCTCGCGGCCCTCGTGAGCAGCGTCTCCAACAGTCTGCGGCAAGAGCATGAAGACCCGCAGCTCCTGCTGCAGAGGGCGGGTCAGGTCTTCCGGCAGGCGGGCTATCACACCACGCTGGTCTCGGCCCCGGCCTGGGGGCAGCAGACGCGTGCCGCCGAATTGACGCTGATGGCCCGATCGCCGCTGTGCGGAGCCGATGTGAAGGTTCAGGCCGTCTCGCTCGCCAACCTTGCCGACGATTTCCAGTCAGCCGCGCTCCACCCGGGAACCAGCTACGCCTTCGTGGACTGGTCGGGCCTGCAAGTCTCGCGCGTCCACCTTCTGATCGAAATTGCGCGCCTGCGCCTGCGCGGCGCCTTCAGCTTCGGGCAATCGCATTGGGTGCGCAGCGCCCTGCTGGTGATCGAGGACCCCTCCGCCTGCATGGCCATCGTGCCGGCGCCGACGGCGCAGGTCTGGTCGGGATCGTAAGCTCCTGCGCAGCCTGGATAACCCAATCGGCTAGAACCGGTTTCGCTGTGCACCTGTACGCATCCTCCAGCGCGGGCTGGTATGCAGGGGCAACAACGCCTCCCGGAAATCAGGTTCGCGCGCGAAAAGGGGCAATATGAAGGTTTTCAATTCGATGTGGCGCACAGCCACGCTTGCAGCATCTCTGGCGCTGGCCGCAATCAGCGCGGCGCCTGCAAGCGCGACGACTGCGGGCGCACCCAAGTATATCGGCGCTGCGTTTACGCAAGGCTACCTAACTTCTGATACGAATGCACCATCTGTCAGCATTGTGCAGGGTTACGCATCAGATATTGGTCGTACCAGCATTGCAACACCCCCTGCTGTAGGGACCAACATCTTTGACAGTGGCATTAAAGCAAACAACTATTTCATTTTTGACATATCATCACTCACAGAACCGGTAACAAGCGCATCTCTTAACTACGAATATGGCGCCATATATGGTACAGGCACATACCGGATTTTTGATGCGACGCCTTTGTCGCTTCTTAGCGAGCTTTACACTCCGACCATGAGCTCCACGGATTTGATGAACGCCTTGCAAAAGGGTACGCCAATTGGCAGCGCTTGGTTTGTCGACAACAGCAACTATGGCCTGCTGACGGTCAACCTGAACTCGAACGGCATCGCTGCACTCAACAGCGCGATCTCGCACGAGACGCAGTATTTCTCCATCGGCGGCACCGTAAGCCCTGTCGCCCCCGCTCCGCTCGCCGGTGGCGGCGTGCTGGCAGCTCTGGCTGCGGCGATCGCCCTGCTCGTCACCCGCGGCGGCGGTTTCCTCGGCGGCCTTCCCGGCGTCCGGAAGCTCGGCACCGCCTGAGCAACCTGATCTCCTGAACGGTTGGGTTCGGAGATGATCAAAGAAAGGGGCGCGGAAGGGACAACCTTCCGCGCCCCTTTTTCGCGC
>CAILIO010000296.1 GCA_903834285.1 uncultured Sphingomonadales bacterium
ACGCCTATGTCCAGGCGCTCGAGCGCGTGCGCGCGGCGATTGTCGATGCGTCGGTCACGGTTGACATCATCGATGTCGGCGGCGGCTTCCCTTCGATCTACCCGGGCATGGAGCCTCCGCCGCTGGAGGACTACTTCGGCGTGATCGACCGCACCTATGAGTCGCTGCCGGTGTCCTACTCGGCCGAACTGTGGTGCGAGCCGGGCCGCGCGCTCTGCGCTGAATACAACTCGATGATCGTGCGCGTCGAACGGCGCCGCGGGACCGAGCTCTTCATCAACGATGGCGCCTATGGTGCGCTCTTCGATGCAGCCCATGTGGGCTGGCGCTTCCCCGTCCGCCTCCTGCGCGACAGCGCCGCGAACGAGGACGGCGAGACTGAGCTTGAGCCCTTCAGCTTCTGGGGCCCGACGTGCGATGACATGGACCGCATGGAAGGGCCCTTTGCGCTTCCTTCGGACATCAAGGCTGGCGATTTCATCGAGATCGGCATGCTGGGTGCTTATGGCGCCGCGATGAAGACCGCGTTCAATGGCTTCGGCGCGACCGAGATCTTCGAGGTCTCGGACGAGCCGATGGCCAGCCAATACCGCGGTGATCGCCGTGATCCGCGCGTTTCCGACAACGTCGTCTCGCTGCGCTGAGCGGACGTTTCCCTACGCTGAGAGATAACAGCACCGGGCCAACCCGGGTCGCAAGAGAAAGGCCCCGTGAGCAATCACGGGGCCTATCATTTTGTGCGGTGCGCTTGGCCCAGGTTAAGTCGGGGATCAGAGCCGCGCTCTGAAGCCTGCGTAGAACGAGCGGCCGACAAATTCGGTCGGGAACGCGATCAGCCCGAGGTCCGGCTTCTGGTCGAACAGGTTGCTGATGCCGCCGTAGAACTCGAACTGCTTGTTCACCGCGATCGCAGCATAGATGTCATGCTCCGAATGCGCCTTGATGAAGGCATATTCCGGCGCGACGTAAGTCGGGTTCTTGTAACGATCCTTCGTGTAGCGCCGGGTTTTGTCCGACCAAGACCAGCTGTAGGACAAGGTCACCGGACCAGTCGTGAAGGTCATGTTGGTGAAGACCTGATACTTGGGCGAGAGATAGGTCGAGGCGGGCGGAGTCTCGCCGAGATCGTCCGTCGGTTCGGCCCCGGGCGTGCCGACGGTCTTCAGCTTGTTGAGGTAGTTGCCGACAACCTTGAGGTTGAACTGGCCAAGCTTGTTCACGGTAAAGGCGTAGTCGAGATTTATGTCGAGACCCGCCGTCTCGAAGCTCGCCACGTTTTGCGGCTTGAGCGAGAAGTTTGAGATCAGGCCGGTGCCCTGTTGCCGCACGATTGACGCGCAGAACGGGTTGTCGATCGTCGGTTGGTCGACGCAGAGTTCGGCCAGTTGCTGCGGATCGACCGTGTTGATCGCCTGCTTCAGGCGCAGATTGTACCAGTCGAATGAAATCTGCAATCCGCGGATGAACGAGGGCTGGAGCACGACGCCTGCAGTCCAGGTGTTGGCAACTTCGGGTGCGAGCGCCGAGTTGCCGCTCTGGGTGCCCGCGATGTTGACGGTGCGCGGATCCTCGAAGTTGGCGATATCCTGCGCACTCAGACCGGCCTTCGAGAGAATTGCCTGGCAATTGGCCGCGCGGGTCGGTTTGCCGAGGTCGCGGTTGGCGACAATGCAGGGGTCATCAAAGAAGGCGTAGGTCTGCGAGGCTGCGCCGTAGAGCTCGCCGATGTTCGGTGCCCGCACAGCGCGCGAGATCGTCCCGCGGAACCGGATGTCATTGATCGGCGCCCAGTTGCCATCGACTTTCCAGGTGGTTGTGTGGCCAACCGAGGAATAATCGGACACGCGGCCGGCGGCGCTGAAATCCAGCACCTTGAAGAAGGGCCGATCCTTGAGCACCGGCAGGTCCAGCTCGGCAAAGGCTTCCTTCACATCGAAGCTGCCTTTCGTCGGCAGCAGCTGGTTGCTGAACGTGGCACCGGCCTGTTCAAGCGCATCAGGTATGAAGTCCGAGCTTTCCTTGCGGTATTCGCCGCCCAGCACGAAGCTGATAGCACCGCCGGGAAGACTGAAGAACGCGCCCGTATCGCCGCTGATCGAAGCATTGGCAACATGCTCGCGGATCGTCGTGCGCTCGGTTGTGTTGGCGCGAATGAAGGCGAGATTGGCGGCGGCGTTCTTGCCTTCGCCAAAGAGGTTGATCGGCAGACACTCGCCCGGCTTGAACGTCGTTGCCATCGCGGCAAGCGAGGGGTCGATATTTATCCGGCAGGTGATCTGGCCGTTCGAAGGATCGCGCACTGCATCGATCGCGGCGTTAAA
>CAILIO010000297.1 GCA_903834285.1 uncultured Sphingomonadales bacterium
CAGAAGCGCATCACCTTCTTCGGCGGCCGTTCGGCGACGCCCGAATGGAGCCCGCGCGGCGATCAGATCGCCTTCACGCATATCGCGGGCAACTTGCGCATCGCGGTGATGAACCCGAGCGGCGGTGAGATGCGCTATCTGACCGACAGCTGGCAGGACGAAGCGCCGACGTGGTCGCCTAACGGCCGCATCGTCCAGTTTTTCCGCACCGCGAAGACGAGCGGCAAGACCTCGATCTGGCAAGTGGACCTGACCGGCCGCAACGAGCGGCGGCTGAATACGCCGGTGGACGCTTCGGACCCCGCCTGGGGCCCCGTTCTGCCTTGAATTGGTTCTTAAACTGATTGCCGATTCGCCTTGTGCAATGCACTCTGGCGCCGATTGACCAAGGAGATCGCTCCCGTGAACTGCAAGACTTTCGCCGCCCTCCTGCTCACCTCCAGCCTAGCGCTTGCTGGCTGCGCCAGCACCAAGCCGAAGGAACTGCCGCCGCAGCCGACCGGCGCAACGACCACGACCACGACCAATCCGCCCGCGAACACCCAGCCACTCGGGCCGACCCCGGGCAGCCAGGCCGATTTCGTCGCTTCTGTGCTGGGCGATACGATTTTGTTCGACACCGACCGCTATAACATCGACAGCGAGGATCAGGGCATCCTGCAGAGCCAGGCGCAGTGGCTGGCGCGCTATCCGAACAAGCGGATCACGATCGAGGGCCACTGCGACGAACGCGGCACGCGCGACTACAACCTCGCACTGGGCGAGCGCCGTGCCAATGCGGCGAAGAATTATCTGGTGAGCCTGGGCATCGACGCCTCGCGCATCACCACGGTGAGCTACGGCAAAGAGCGCCCGATCGCGCTGGGGTCTGACGAGGCGAGCTGGGCCAAGAACCGCCGGGCCGTGACGATTACGGTACAATAAGCAAGGGGCAAAGCCACTTCGATGGCACGGCATGGCAGAACGGTTGACTGGGGCTTTCCTCGCTGGCGCGGCTACGAAGGCGCGCGCGAGGCCGCTCAGGTGCGCCTGTGCGACCGCGCCGGCTGCGAGGAGAAGGGCGACCGGCCTGCGCCTAAATCGCCCAACAATCCGGACCGCTGGTACTTCTGCGAGCGCCATGCGGCGGAATACAACGCCGGGTGGAACTACTTCGAGGGGCTCGACAAGGAAGAGGCCGAGCTGCGCGAGCAGGCCGAACGGGGCGAAACCTCTGGCTATCGCCAATCGGCGTATGACGCCTGGGCTGGCCCGGGTGACGGCAGCCGCAGCCAGGACGAGATGCGCGCGCTCGAAGCACTGGGGCTGGAATCGGACGCTGATTTCGAGGCGGTCCGCAAGGCCTGGCGCAGCCGTGCGAAGGAAGTCCACCCCGACGTGCGCCCCGGCGACAAGGATGCCGCCGCCGAATTCCTCAAGCTGCAGACCGCCTACGAAGTGCTGCGCGCGGCCGAGGAGCGGCGCGAGTGGAAGGGCCCGGAAGCGGGTTAAGGGCTTAGCTCGGGTGTCTTGGCTCCGCTCGACACGAACGGGGCAGTGGTTTTGCGTCAGCCCAGTTCTTCGCTGAGCATTTCCTCGATGCGCGCTTCATCCGGAAAGCCTTCGCTGACCCAGCGCGCTTCCACCTTGCGGAGGATGCGGGCAATTTCCGGCCCGGCGGAAATGCCGCGGGCGACGATCATGCCGCCCTTCAACGGGAATTGCGGAATTTCCCAGTCGGCGAGCAGGCTGATGTCTGCGCGCGCGATCAGCAGGCGGTCGCGCGCGGCTTCGCGGCCTAGCTTGTAGGCGAGCGGGCGCGCGGCTTCCTCTGGACTCGTGCGCGCGGCGACGAGCGCGAGGTGCTTGCGCTGGGCGATGCTGAGCCGCAGCTTTGCGCCGACCAGTTCGGCGAGCGCGGGATCGGCGGGCAGCAGCGCGGCAAGGCGGCGCAGCGCCTCGGGCGCCACGCCATGTGCGGCTTCGGCGGAGACGAGCGGGGGAAGCGCGGCGGGCTCTGCTTCGGGCAGGATCACCGCGAGCACGCCGAGCTCGGCCATGCGCGCCACGGTTGGCGCAGGATCGGGCAGGGCGAGCAGTCCGAGAAGTTCGCTGGCGATGCGTTCGCGCGAGAGACCCTTGAGGCCGGGGGCGAGCGCGCTGCACGCGGCTTCAGCCGCCGCATCGGCGGGTAGCGAGCCGAAGCGGGCCTGAAAGCGGAAGTACCGCAGGATGCGCAGATAATCTTCGCGGATGCGCGCCTCAGCATCGCCGATGAAGCGCAGGCGGCGGGCCGCGAGATCGGCGAGGCCGCCGAAATAGTCGTGAACCGAGAGGTCCCGCGGATCGGCGTAGAGCGCGTTGATCGTGAAATCGCGGCGCGCGGCATCGTCCTGCCAGCTGTGCGAGAAGGCGACGGTGGCGTGGCGGCCGTCGGTCGAGACATCGCGGCGCAAGGTGGTGATCTCGACCGGGCCGCCACCGAGCACGGCCGTGACGGTGCCATGGGCAAGGCCGGTGGGGACGTTGCGAATGCCAGCTGCATCGAGCCGGGCGATCACCGCGGCCGGTTCGAGCGGGGTCGCCATGTCGATGTCTTTCACCGCCAGCCCCAGCAGCGTATCGCGCACGGCACCGCCGACAAAGCGGATGAGGCCTTTGCCTTCGGGGTCGAGCGCCACCACAAGCGCAGCGAGATCGGTGCGGCTCGTCCAAGGGACAGCGGGCAAGTGCACCTCAGCCATGCCAACGGATCCGTTGCGCGAGATTGGCGATGATCCCTGCGGTCACGCCCCATATGCGGTGCTCGTTCCACTGGATGTCGATGTAGCTGCCGCGCCGCCCAGCCCATTCGCTTTCCCGCCGAATATGGTTGGCGGGATCAAGCACGAAAGCGAGCGGCGGCTCGAACCAGCCGGCCACTTCGGCGGGATTGGGCTGGATCGGCAGGTCCGGCGGGACCATCGCGAGCACCGGGGTGATATCATAGCCGGTGCCGGTGCGGTACTGGTCGGTCGCACCGATCACGTCGACGAGCGCGGGATCGATGCCGAGTTCCTCGTGCGCCTCGCGCAGCGCGGCTTCGATCGGGGTCTCGCCCGCATCGATCTTGCCGCCCGGGAAGGCGGCCTGCCCCGGATGCGCGCGCATGTGCGAAGGGCGATGGATCAGGAGGACGCCTGGACCATCGGGATGGTCCGGGCGGTCGGTCACCGCGATCAGCACGGCGGCGGGGCGCAACGGGGTGTCGGGAAGCGGACGCCAGTCCTCGTATGCGGGCACTGTCGGTTCGGCATGGCCGATATCGAACAGGTGGGCGAGATGATCGCGCAGGCTCATGCAGGCAGCAGGCTGAAACGCGCGCCCATGCTTTCGACTGAGAGGGCATCCGGATCGGAGAGGGTGAGTGCGTGGTCGATCAGCTGGCCATAAGTGCTGCGATTGAGCCGCGCCTCGGTGCCGTGGCGCACGGCGAGGTAGAACGCGGGGACTTCGTGCGTGCCGGCGGCGCGCAACGGGTGATCGGGGCCGGCGAGAACCACATCGTCAGTGTTGAGGCGGAAGGCGATGACCGGGCAGCCAGCGGCGTCTGCGCGCACCTCCATGTCGGTCGCGATGAAGGCGGCGTCGTCGACGTCGATCGCAAGCTTTTCGGCGGGGGTGACGAGCCAGTGCCGGCCTGCGGCATCGCGGGTGAGCAGTGAGGAGAAAGCGCGGACCATCGCGGCGCGGGTGATCCGGCCGCCCTCGTGGAACCACGTGCCGTCCGCCGCGATACGCATGTGGCTTTCGCCAGTGTGGGCTGGCGACCAGCTATCGACCGCAGGAAGCCGGCGCGCGGCAACCGCCTCGGCCAGTTCGGCAAGGGAGAGCGCGGCTAGTTCGGCAGGTGGTTCATATGGCACGCGTTCGCGATGCCAGATCAGATCAGCTGCGCCAAGGGCCGAGCATGCCTTCGCCCGGGAGGACAGCGGGATTGGCGGTGCGGCAGAGCAGGCGCGCCGGGTCCCACGCACCCGGCAGCTTCCAGCCTCCGGTATGCGCGGCGGAGAAGCCGAAGAAGCGGCCATAGTAGTCTGCGTCGCCGATCATCACTTGCGGCAGCGGCGCGCGCGGATCGATCGCGGTGAGGCTGGCGGTGACGAGCGCCTTGCCAAAGCCCTTGCCTTGCAGGCCCGGGAGCACGGCGACGGGGCCGACCATGATGATCGGGTGCGCGCGGCCATTCGGATCGTTGAGCGCGACCGGCCAGCACTGGATCGTGCCGGCGATATGCTCGCTCTCGTCCAGCGCGGCGAACGAGAGGCCTTCGAGCCACTCGGTGCCCTCGCGCACCTTGTAGGCCGTGCGCGCGAAGCGGTCCGGTCCGAAGGCGGCATCGAGCACGTCCTCGATCAGCGCAGGGTCGATATCGGCAAGCGGGATCAGCGTGGCCAAGGTGGGCGAGCTTTCACGGGAAGAGCGGGAAGCGCGCCGATAGCGGCCACGGGGGGCTGGGGCAAGCGGCGCTAGAGCACCACCTCGACCGGCGTGGGGGCAGGCATGGCGTGGAGCTCCCAGAAGCGCTCGGCGATCGTCTCGGGCGCGAGCGGTGTGTCGGGGAGGATCTGGCCCGTCACGGTGACTGTGCCGACGCGGATCGGGGTGCCCTCCATCTCCTTGTGGAGGCTCTGCGCGAGGTTGCGGATGCCGGCCTTGCCGACCGCGAGCGATGCCGCGGCGAGCCAGCCAGTGGGATCTAGCGCAAGGCCGCCTCCCGTCAGCAGCACCGTGCCGCGTCCGCGCGCCTGCATGCCGGGCAGCACCGCCTGCACCGCCGCCAGTGCGCCGCCGACGTTGACACGGAAGTCACCGACCAGCGCATCGAGCGGGATCTCAGAGGGCGGCGCGGGCGTGGCACTGTAAGCGTTGTAGATCAGCACCTCGATTCCGCCGAGCTGGTCCTCGACCGCGCGGACCGCTGTGCTCAGCATCGCGAAATCGCCCGCATCGACTGCGCGCATATCGAGCTTGTGGCCCGCTTCGGCCATGGCGACGGCGAGCGCGGCAGATTTTTCGGGGCTGCGGGCAAAGCCGGCAATGGCATAGCCCCCCTCGGCAAATCGCTGCGCCAGCGCGGCGGAGAGGCCGGGGCCCATGCCGATGATCAGCGCGACGGGACGAATAGCGGACATGCGCGTTTCTCCTCTTCCGGTGACCGTCTCAGGCTTGGCTGGCGGTCTTCAGGCCTCCCAATACGGCGTCCTTGAGGGCGCTGTACATGAGGAACTCGAAGGGCAAGTTCACCGCGCCGACCATGTTGCGCACGATGCGGCCGTCCTTCACGTCGAGCCGGTGGACTTCGCGCATGGGCACGAGTTGCTGCGTGGCGGCAACGCCATAATAATCCCGCGCGAATTCGGCGAGGGCGGTGAATTCGACGATCACGGTATCGCCCGCTTCGTCGATGCGGTGGACGGTGAAGTCTCGCACCGGCCAGGCCTCGGCAAAGCCAAGGAACGTCGCCTTGTAGGCCTCGCGCCCCACGATCGGACCCATCGGGCTGAGCCCGGTTTCAACGACGACGTCTTCCGCGATCAGTTCATCGAAGACGGCAGCAACGGCCTTGGCGATGCCTTCGCGGATGAAGCGTTCGGCGATGGCGCGCGGGCTGGCGGCGGTCATGGCGAATTCCCCTGCTGCGTGGCGATAAGCACAAAGTGCCACGCGGCAGGTGATTCCGGCAATGGCCCTTTGGATATCCGGATCATTCCCGTCAGGAATGACGGTACGCTGATCCTTGAAGGGCTGCGGTGGAGCGCTCGGGAGGGCGTGTGTGCGCTGCCGTGCCGCATTGCCACGCGCGGCGCGCCATGCCACGCTTGGCGAAGATGGATCATTCGCTTGGCAGCGCGCCGAAATCGGGATGGGACACCGTCCCGTTTGCCCCCACCCTGATTGGCATCGGCGCGGCTACCGCTGCGGCGCATATCGGCAACAATTTCACGACCTACCTCGTGGGCGGGCTGATGGACCGGTTTGGCTTCACGCCCTTTGCCATGGGCGCGTGGAACATGGCCGAGACGCTGAGCTATGCCGCCGCGATGTTCCTCGTGGCGCCGCGCGCGCGGGGGCTCGATGCGCGGGTGCTGGCCATCGCGGCGAGCCTTGTGGTGATCGCAGCGCAGGCGGGCTCGGCGCTGACGGGGGCCTATCCGCTTCTGCTGGTGGGACGGATCGGCACCGGGCTGGGCTTCGGCCTGATGAACAGCGCGCTCAATCTGGCGGCGGGGCGCACGGGGAATCCGGCGCGGTGGATTTCGCTCGGCATCGCGGTCCAGACCTTGCTCTACAGCGGGATCGCGATTGTGGTGCCGCTGATCGGGCGGGACTATGGCGCGCAGGGCATGTTCCTTGGCCTCGCGGGGATTTCGGTGGTCTTCGGACTTTGCGCGCTGCTGCTGCCGGGGGGCAAGGGCGGCGCCGGGAGCGTCTCGGCAGGGTCTGCGCCAATCGGCACGGAAGGGCTGCGGGTGCTGGCGGCGATGGCGCTGTTTGCGTTCGGATCGCTGGCGATCTGGCCGTTCATCGAGCGGACCGCGCATGCCATCGGCATCCCGGCGACGCAGTTCGGTCTTTACCAGAGCGCGGCCGTGCTCGCGAGCGCGGTGGGCAATGCGGGGCTTGCGATGGTGATCGGACGTCTGCCCCGCGCCTGGCCGCTGGCGGCTGCGCTGGGGGCCTGCGCGCTGATGTGCGGATTGCTGACCACGGTGGGGAGCGAGGTGGCGTTTGCGGCGGCCTTCATCGCGTTCATGGTGAGCTGGTTCCTGACCTATCCGCTATTGCTGCGGCTCGCTTATGCGCAGCCGGCGGGCGAGCGGCTGGCGGTGATGACGACGGGGACTTGGCTCTTGTCGCAGAGCCTCGGCTCGCTGGCAGCGGGCGCGATGGCGCAGGGCTTTGGCGCCTATACGCTGATCGGGCCGGTGGGCGGGGTGATCTGCGCGCTGGCGATTGTCGCGGCGATGCCCGTGGCGAGAAGGTTGGACCGGGAAATGGTTTAGCTCTCCGCAAACGTGAACGGTTCAGGCGTCTTGCGGTAATCGTCGGGGAGGATTTCGCGGCCCAGGGGCGGTTCGGCGCGGGCGGTGCAGGTGGCGCGGTTGCAGAGACGGCAGGTGACGCCGATGGGGGTGGCGGCGGGCTGCTCGCCGCGCGCGTAGATCAGCTTGGACGCGTGTTCGGCGGTGCAGCCCAAGGCGATCGCGCGCAGGACGGCGGGCTTGCCGTGGCCCCCGCCGCCCGAAGTGACAGAGCGCGCGACGCTGAAGAAGCGCTCACCGCCGGGGAGTTCGAGCCACTGGGTGAGCACTTCGCCGGGGCGGCGGAAGCAATCGTGCAGGCTCCACAAAGGGCAGCCCCCACCATGCGCGGCGAAGGGGAAGCCCGCGCCGTCAAGCCGCTTGGAGACGTTGCCCGCCGCATCGACGCGGATGAAGAAGAACGGCACGCGCTCCTGACCGGGGCGGTTGAGCGTGGTGAGGCGGTGCGCGACTTGCTCGAAGCTCGCGCCGAACTGGCCAGAGAGCGCCTCGATATCATAGGCACGGGTGTCCACCGCGCGGGCGAAGCGGTCGTAGGGCATGATCAAGGCGGCGGCGCCATAGGCCGCGAGCGCGCGGCGGACGAGCTGGGCGGCGGTCTCGCTCGAGAAGCTCGCCCCGCGCACGAGGGCAGCGATTTCGCCCCTGAGCGCGGTGTAGGCGATGTGCAGCGCCATCTGCCAGCGGCGGGCCTGGGGACCGAGCGTCTCGTCGATCAGGAGTTGTTCGGCGTGGCGGTCGTAGCGGCGCAACGCATCCATCATGATGTCTGCGGGCATGAGGCGGACGCGCAGGCCCTGGCTGCGCAAATATTCGGCAAGGCCCCCTTCCTGTAGGCCGCCGAGTTTCTCGATCTCTTCGGCGAGAGCCTCGGCCTTGCTGTCGAGTGCGGGGAAGTAGTTGCGGCGCTGGGCGACGAAGCGGCGTGCTTCGGCGAGGGGATCGGCGGCATCGCCGCCCGCGCCGCCGCGATAGGACGCCAGCGCCTGCTGTTCGCGCATATAGGCGGTGTGGAGGCGCAACATGGCCTCGGTCACGCCGGGGTAGCTGGTGGCGACGTCGGCGACTTCGAGCGCGGGCAGATCGATCTCCGCGAAGATCGGATCGCGCAGCACGTCCGCGAGGCGGCGGGCATAGTCGTCGCGCTCGTCGGCGGCGAGTTCGCTGACATCGAGCTTGTAGGCCTTGGCGAGGCGCAGGAGGAGATCGGCGGTGAGCGGGCGCTGGTTGCGTTCGAGGAGCGCGATATAGCTGGGGGAAATCGCGAGATCATCGGCCATGACCGCCTGCGTGAGGCCGAGTTCGCGGCGCAGGCGCTTCAAGCGGGGGCCGAGGTAGAGCGGGCGCGATTCCATATGGTTAAAGGGTCCTGTCTGGCCCCAGTAAGGGCTGCACAACTTTACAAGCATATTCTGTAAAGTTTGACAACATGACTGCGCCGCGGGTTTCGCGGCGCGGTTGGCGGGTCTAGCCGGGGTCTATCAAGCCTACCCCAGACAGGAAGCGAGACCCATGACCTATTCCCAGACCATCAACGAAGCCGCCAAGGCGATCGCGCCGAACGGCAAGCCCTGGGACGGGATCGACGCGGCCTCGGTGGCGCGGATGCGTCTGCAGAACCGCTTCCAGACGGGGCTCGACATTGCAAAGTACACCGCCAAGATCATGCGCGCGGACATGGCCGCCTATGACGCCGATCCGGCCAAGTACACGCAGTCGCTCGGCTGCTGGCACGGGTTCATCGGCCAGCAGAAGCTGATCTCCATCAAGAAGCATTTCGGTACCACGAAGGGCCGCTACCTCTACCTTTCGGGCTGGATGGTTGCCGCGCTGCGCAGCGAGTTCGGCCCGCTGCCCGACCAGTCGATGCACGAGAAGACCAGCGTTCCGGCGCTGATCGAAGAGCTCTACACCTTCCTGCGCCAGGCCGACGCGCGCGAGCTGGGCATGTTGTTCCGCGAGCTTGATGCCGCGAAGGCTGCCGGCGATGCGGTCGGCATCCACCGCCTGCTGCACAAGATCGACGAATACCAGACGCACATCGTGCCGATCATCGCCGATATCGACGCTGGTTTCGGCAATGCCGAGGCGACCTACCTCCTCGCCAAGAAGTTCATCGAAGCGGGCGCATGCTGCATCCAGATCGAGAACCAGGTCTCGGACGAAAAGCAGTGCGGCCACCAGGACGGCAAGGTCACCGTGCCGCACGAGGACTTCCTCGCGAAGATCCGCGCGGTGCGTTACGCTTTCCTCGAGCTCGGCGTCGATGACGGCGTGATCGTTGCGCGCACCGACAGCCTCGGCGCCGGTCTCACCAAGCAGATCGCCTTCGTGAAGGAACCGGGCGACATTGCCGACCAGTACAACAGCTACCTCGATTGCGAGGAAGTCGATGCTACAACACTCGGCCACGGCGATGTGCTGATCAGCCGCGACGGCAAGCTGATGCGCCCCAAGCGCCTGCCTTCGAACCTGTTCCAGTTCCGCTCCGGCACCGGCGAGGACCGCTGCGTGCTCGACGGGATCAACAGCCTGCAGAACGGCGCGGACTTGCTGTGGATCGAGACCGAGAAGCCCCACATCGGCCAGATCGGCGGCATGGTGCGCCGCATCCGCGAGGTGATCCCCAATGCCAAGCTGGTCTACAACAACTCGCCCAGCTTCAACTGGACGTTGAACTTCCGCCAGCAGGTGTTCGATGCATGGGCCGCTGAGGGCAAGGACGTGAGCGCATATGACCGGGCGCGGCTGATGAGCGTCGACTATGACGGCACCCCGCTGGCGGACGAAGCCGACGAGCGCATCCGTACCTTCCAGCGCGATTCGGCGCGCGAGGCGGGGATCTTCCACCACCTCATCACGCTGCCGACGTATCACACCGCGGCGCTCAGCACCGACAATCTGGCCCGCGAGTACTTCGGCGAGGCTGGCATGTTGGGCTACGTCAAGAACGTCCAGCGCGAGGAAATCCGCCAGGGCATTGCCTGCGTGAAGCACCAGAACATGGCGGGTTCGGACCTTGGCGATGACCACAAGGAATACTTCGCCGGTGAAGCGGCCCTGAAGGCGGGCGGCGCGCACAATACCATGAACCAGTTCGCTGCCTGACGGCAGGCCCACCCCCAACCCCTCCCGCAAGCGGGAGGGGGGCATTTCAAGGAGCAAGGACAATGGCTGAACCGACCCGGGCCCGTGCGGTCCTTTCGACCGAAGACTTCAAGCTGATCCGCGAGGCGGTGTTGCACTACCTCAAGGTGATCGAGGACCAGCCGGAATCGGTGAAGTTTTCGCACCTCTATCACCGGCTCGGGAGCGCGATGGGCCGGTAAGACCGGCCTGCGCCCCACTCGATACTTTCCTGGGGAGGAAAGCTGGCCCGCCGTGCGATCCCTCGCGCGGCGGGCCTTTTTGCGTCTGGATGAGTTGGACGGTAGGTCGCCCCTATCCTTTGTCATCCGCTCGCGGGTGACGATAGGTGAGGTGGCCAAGGCAACCCTCACAAGCAAAGCTTGGCCAGACTTCAGATTTTCTGAAGTGACAATACCCAATCAATTTGGTAGAGAATATGCGTGCGCCGGGGATGATCCTCTCCCTGTCCCCGGCGCTACCGCGGCTTTTGATGGATGTCAGCTTGCTCCGCGTCACCAACGGCTAAAGCGCACGAACCGGGGCGACCTCGCCAGATTCGTGTTCCCGAAAAGGAGATGCGATCATGTCGAGACGTTCGAGCCTGCCCCGCCCTGCGCGCAAACCTGCTGCACGCTCCCTTACGGGAAGCGCGGCAAATGCCCGCTTGCCGCACCCTTCATGGCGCGTGTTTGGCGAAACCCTGCCGTCGCAGCAGCCGCTTTCGGCCGAGGACTTCTGGCAGAAGCTGGGGTTCTAGCCGCGCCCGACATACGGCCAAAGCTGGGCTATTGCGGGGTCAAACTGATCTCGTTGGCAATAGTCTATCGTTTTAGTAGAAATAATCTTCCGACTCGGGAGCCGCAGCGATGAAGACCGCGTTGATCATCCGCCATGTGCCGCGTGAAGGCGTTGCGGGCTTCCGCGCGCCGATCGAAGCGGCGGGCTATGTGATCGATCGGGTCGATGTGATCGACCAGGATTTCCACGCGCTGGACCTCGTCTCGCCCGATCTGGTAGTGATGATGGGCGGGCCGATGGGGGTCTACGAGCGCGAGGCGCATCCGTGGATTTCGTGCCAGTTGAAGCTGCTGGCGCGGCGGCTGGCGGTGGACCGGCCGACGCTGGGCGTGTGTTTCGGTTCGCAGATGATCGCGGCGGCGCTGGGGGCGGAGGTCTATGCCGGGCCGGCCAAGGAAATTGGCTTCTCACCAGTGACGATCCATGACCGTGAGGGGCCGTTGCGCCATCTCGCGGATGTGCCGGTGCTGCATTGGCATGGCGATACGTTTACGTTGCCCGAGGGCGCGGAACTGCTGGCTTCGAGCCCGGTCTATCCGCACCAGGCGTTTCGCAAGGGGCGCAATGTGCTGGCGCTGCAGTTTCACGCCGAGATGGGCGAGGACGAGCGCTTCGAGGACTGGATCGCGCAAGATCTGGATTATCTGACTGCCGCGGGCCAATGCCCCGATGCACTGCGCTCGGCGCATGCGGCGCATGGGCCGGGTGCAGTTGCAGCCGGGCGGGCGATGGTTGCGGAGTGGCTGGCGGGGCTAGAGGCCTGAATTTTCCTCTCCCAACCCTCTCTCCGGGAGGGGAGAGGGTGTTAAAGGCCCTCGCGCCACTGGCTGAGGCGCGCGACGGCGTCCTCCAGCATTGCGGGCGGCTTGCAGTGGCACAAGCGCACGATGGTGGTGGGGCCACCCGCGCCTTCCCACAACGCCGACAGCGGGATCGAGGCGACGCCGGCCTCGCGCACCGCGCGTTCGCTGAAGGTGCGGTCGTCGAGCGCGATGCCGCTGGCCGGCAGGTCGATGCAGGCGAACCACGTAGCCTTGCTTTCGAGCACGGCGAACCCGGCGCGGGCGAGGCCTTCGATGAGGACGGCGCGCGAGGCGGACCATTCGGCGTGGAGCGCGGCGGTGATGGACGGATCGCCAAGCCCCTCGGCGGCGGCCCATTGCAGCATCGGCGGCGTGGTGAAGGTGAGGAACTGGTGCGCCTTGCCCAGCACCGCCGCGAGCGCGGCATCGCCGACTATCCAGCCGACTTTCCACCCCGTCGCGCCGAAGATCTTGCCCGCCGAGCCGATCTTGATCG
>CAILIO010000298.1 GCA_903834285.1 uncultured Sphingomonadales bacterium
CACGGCCCCGATTTGCCGCATGGCATTGAGCCCGCCAGCCCCTCGGCTCGAATCCGCAGCCTGCGCCTGCGCCTGCGCCTCGGCCACCTGCGCCTGCCCATCAAAACGCAGCCCGGCCGCACGCTCCGCCCACTCTGCGCGAAGGGCTCCCCGGTCTTCGAGATTGACCTTGGCGTCGCGTGTCCTGACGACAACAGCATCGCGTCCCTGGGGTGTGGCGATGCCGATCTCGGCTGCCTTGGCGAGCACCTCTACGCGCCGCTGGCTGAACTCACGGATGACAGATGCTGGAACGCTCTCGACTTCGAACTGGCCGTGCTTGCCAGTCAGCTCGGTGCGGTAGCCGAGTTCTTCAACCAGGGTGCGAAGCGCCGCATGATAGACGCTGCCGATGATCGAATTGTTCTTCCAGAGTTGATCGTTGTGAAGCGCCTGCCAACGCTCGCCCACCTTGGTCAGGTTGGCAATGACGACATGGAGGTGCGCCTGCGGGTCGAGCTTCCGGCTCGTATCGTGCTGGAAGATGGCATAGGCAAGATTGCCGGTCTGGACCGGATCACCCTTTGGGTTCTCGGTATAGACCCGCCCTTCGGCGAAGTTTTTCTCGACCCAGCCCATAGTCTGGCGCACCGCCTGCATGTGGGCGACGAGCAGACGCTGGTCACCACCCACATAGGCGAGCACGCTGGCGGATTTGGGCATCGAAAAGGTGAGATCGATGCCGGCGCGTCGGCGCTCAGGATCACCGACCTGCTCGCCGTCGGGCAGCCTGCCGTTGAGCAGGTTCTCGAACGCCAGCTTGTCCACTTCGCCAACCAGGCCGAGTTCCGCCGCTGCCAGTCCGCCCCAGGCGCTGACCTCGCTGGAATGTTCGCCGACGTAATAGTCGTCCTTGGCGAAGTAGGAGGCGGCGCCGCCAGCAGAGCGGACAGGAGCGACCGACAACACCGGCTACATTCCCATATCCATGTCGTCATCGAGACCGGGAGGCGCCTGCGGATCCTCGTGGCCCACCGACTGGCGGTGATGGGAAGCACGCTCAGCGGGGTCGACATAGGCCTGCCCGGTCCGTTCCTCGATCGTGATCTGTTGCTCGCGCCGACCCGAAGCCTGCGAAGCATTTTTCGATACCGGGCCGGTTTGCCGGTCGTCCTGGCTTTTGGTGCTATCGCGACCGTCTCGCGCGCCACCTCCGCGGCTTTGACGCAGGCTGTTTTTCCATGCGCTGTCTGCGGGCTTGGCGTTGGGTGCCTCATCGTCGCTTCGTAGGGATGCGGTTCCCTCGGCGCGTGAATCAATTTGCTGCGCGGCGGCGCTGATCTCTCGCGTGTCTATGGATGTGGCGGCGCTAAACTCGAAAGCGCGTTGCGCGGCGGCTTGCCGATCGACTGGGGCTACGTGCCGTTCGTCAAGGGAGGTGGTGACAGGGGCCGGTCCGCCATCGCCGCCATCTTCATCCAGATCGTCTTGCCGAGCGACATAGGCCGCGATCTGCATTTCGGACTTGCGCTGGAAGGGCTCGGCGATGGCGGGATAGTCGGTCCATTCGAGCTTGATCCGCGCGGCCGGGAACCCTTCGGGGAACTTCACGAAACCGTGGAGCGAGGGCAGATCCATGATGTCGTTGGCGATCACGAGCGGTTTGATATCGGTGCGCGGGGTGATGGTGGCGGCATCACGCGACCGGCTCGCTCCGATCGAATAGGCCTCGTCGGTCTCGCGCAGCTCGTGAGAGCCAATGACATCTGAACAGAATTCGGCGGTGGTCTTGTCCGCAGTAGCCAGCATCAGCTTGGTGCGGGCCAGCGAGGCAAGGTTGACTGCCCCTTCCTTGCCATAGGTTTCCGAGAGTTTGTCGAAGCTGTGCATGCCAAGGACGAAGGCACCGCCAAAGCCGCGCGCGGTTTGAAGGCCATGCTCGATTGCCGGCAAGCGGTGTAAAGCGTGGACCTCGTCGAAGAGAAACCACATGCGCAAGTTCCGGGTGCGCGGCATGCCCATCAGCGAATTGACCGCAAGGTCCATCCATAAGGTCAGCAGTGCCCGGTTGAGGGTGAGGTCGCCGTGGGTCGAAGTGATGAAAAGGATCGAGCCTGGCGGAGTATCGCCTTGCACCCAGCGCCGGATCGAGAAGGATGGCGGTCCGCCCGGCACCGGATCGGGCAGGAAACGGATCGCCTGCGCGTTGGTGTTGAACACCGCGCGAATCGATTCTGCCATGCGCGCCGCCTCCACGGCCGTCAGCGGACTGGCGATGGTATTGGCGAGCCGGCGATGCACTTCCTTGAGATCGGCTTCCATCAGGTGGTGGGCGATCGCGCCATTCGAGGTCTCGCCGCTCGCCGCCAGCTTGATGCACATTTCGACGAACAGCGTGCGCGCCGCCATCGCCCAGAAGGGCTCGGCGTTGGCCCCATCGCTTGGGACGAGCGCAGCGGCGGCTGAGATATAGTCGGCGTAGTTCTGGCAATCGTTGAAGATGGTCCATGGCGGGCAGCGCTTGTCCATCGGGTTGAGGATGTGATCGGTCTCCGGGCGATAGAAGGCCTCGACGAAGGCGCCGGTAAGATCGAAGATGACGCAGCGCTGGCCCCGCTCCCGTGCCTCGACAACGATGTTGCGCAGCTGCGTGGTCTTGCCCGAGCCGGTGGTGCCGATCAGCATCGCGTGGGTTTGTTCAAGTCGCCAGGGATAGGGGACGCCAGCGATCGTGTAGGGGACATGGATGCCCAGAGCCGTCCGTGCCGGTATGGGCAATGCTGCTACCGAGACTGGATCCAGATCGGGATGCGACGATGCTAGTTCTGTCCTGAATTCCGATTCGTTATGCGCGGAGATTTCTCTGGTCAGAACGTCGCTCGGTACCATCATGGCCCCGCGCTCATGGAGTTCCTTGAGAATGTCGGTGCCGATCTGCTGGGATAGCTTGACGAACCAGGTCGCAAGCGGGCTCGTAAGCAAGGCGGCGGCACACAGCGCGACGACAATGCATCGCAGGAACTTGGTCCAGGCCCAGGCGACATCGGGGTAGTCTGGCACATTGCCGATCGCCATGGGGACCAGAGTATTGTCGGTCAGAGTGAGGTTGACCATGTGGCTTGGGTCGAGATCGACAAGGCTCCAGGCGCCTGCGAAGATCCGCATCTCGACCAGTTGCACTTCGTGCTCGCGCATCAGGAACGCGAGGAGGAGAACGAGGAATAGGGTGAAGCTCGCAAGCGCGGCGATGATCGGCCATCGCAGGCCCTCCATCATCATCATGTAACGCAAGCGAATGAGCTGCGAGCCTCGGGTGAATGCCCCAACGTTGCGCACAACTTCGCCGCGCGCGGACTGGTGCACGACCGCGACCGGCCGGCGGTCGAAGCGGATATCATCCTTACGCGGCATGATAGGTCTTCGCGTGTTCAACGGCGAGGTCGAGCAGCCGATCTGAATCGTCGGGAGCGAGCTTGGTGACCAAGGTGTCGAGCGCGAGGCTCGTGAACTCGAGGATCGTCAGCAGCCGGCCGAAGTCGATGCCGTGGCCGTGTTCGGCGAAGGGTAACGCGATGTCGATGAGCTGGCGCACGACGTCGGCCGGCGGCAGGCCGCGCCGCTCGGCCAGGGCCTTGATCCGATCGAACTGGATAGGGGTTACGCTGAGACCGGTTTGTATGAAACGCGCCATACTGCTTCCTTGCGGCAGGCAGCTTGGTCCGGTTATCGCGCGAGCAATTTAGCCGATCAGTTCAGCAAGGACAAGTCTCCGGGAAACTCCAATCTACATGGCGATTTGCGAAATCTCGGCGCCAAAACTGCGAGATTTCGGCCATTTTCCGATGCCAAACAGTTCTATGTATGACCCCGGCCATCGCCACACGATCGATACATGACGCTGTATTCGGAAATTTGGCGATACAGAGGGATGTATTATGCCCTATCTCACTGAAACAGATAAATAATATTGAGATAAATGGCCATCTACACTCTTCGGCCCTGCCGCGTAGGGTGTGCTGTACTTCACCAAAGGAACTAATGCTCTTGGTATGGGCGGGCAAAGAAGGCGAATTGGTAATTGCCGGGACCCTGATGGCAAGCGCCTCGTCCGCCAGGACGAGACAATCACCACGCTGGCAACGCCAGCAGGCGCGCGGCATGTGGTGGGCTTGCCCCACCACTACGTCCGCGTGCCTTCTGCAACGTCAGAAAAAAGGAGGACGCCGCGGAATCGCGGCGCCCTCCGATTAGTCACGCAGCGACGCGCTGGTGACGCAGGGCGAAGGCATGATAGGGGACGTTTGCTTCCCTCACGCGGGAGAGAAGATTGGATTGCAATCCCGAGCCTTCGCAAACCACGGCGTGGACCGGCTTCAGGTTCATGAGTTGCTCATTGCGCAAGAATCCGGCGCGTTTTCCCAGCGCCCGGTTGAGGGTGAAGCGCACGGTCTTGATGCCCCGCGATGCTGCCCATGCGTGGGCAATCTGGTCGCAGCCTTTGTGCTGGGCGGTCGTCGCCAGGATCATGTTGGGGATGCGCGCCTTGGTCTCGTCGAGCGTTTCCCAAAGCAGTTCGTGGTCGCTCCAGGCGGTCCCGCCCGAGAAGATGACGATGGGGCCAGTGGGCGCGAACTCCTCCCGACGCTTGCTTGCCCGTGCTGCCAGGAAGTCGCGGGCATCAATCTGGCTCGCGGTCATTCCCGAAGAAGCGCGTGATCCCCTCACAGTGGAGAATGGTCGGCCCGTTTCAACCCGGAATATCTCGCCAGCATAGTCGCGCATGGCTTCCATCGCTTCACGGCAGTCCATCAGCGTCTGGCAGATGAGTTGCGCCTCCTCAAGTTCGACAGCGTAGATTTCGGAAGGGTCGAAAGCGCGCGCCATCTCGCCAATCTTCTTGCCCGCCTCGTCCTCGCGTTTTTCGATCCGCTGGGAGGTGACGTGAAAGCTGTTGACGATGCCCCAGGCAATGTCCCGCCCGAATTCTTCCATGCGGGTGCCACGGAAGAGGTCGAAGACGGTGCCGATGATCATCTCCATGGCTCCTTGCGCCTGGGTCGGATCAGGCATCTCATCCGCTGCGGGCTCGTTGTGAACTGAAAGCTGCCCCGCAGTATTTTGCTCGGCAAAGGCGGCATCAAAATTGGGTGCTTCGATTTGCTCGCGGTAGAAAGTGCTGAGTTCCTCAAAGCTGGTGAATGCATCCGTCATAGTGACCTCCAGGGATATCAATCCGTCATCATCCTTGATGACAAGGTCAGGTCGGCAAGCTGTGCCCAGCATGTCAGGGACGTTGACCGGGAAGCCGGGAGCGCCGGAGCATCGCGCCAAAAAGTGGGAACCGGTTTTTGGCAACAGCGATGCGACCACAAAGGCGCGGACGGACCCCGGTTGACGCCGCGAAGCGGGGCGTGGGGGAGCCGATTTTGTCGGTGCTTCGCCGCAAGGCGGAGTGGCGGGAAAATTGGGGGAACCGCGCATCCTTGCACATGCGCCCGGCCAGCTTGCCAAACTTGGACTAAGAGAGAGTATTGTTACTTAAAGGGATTCGCTGGCCTCGCGTCCTACCCACGCCAGCGATCGTCACCCGCCAGGGCCGAGACCCCAACGGGGGCTCGGTGGAGCTTGGCGAGCACGGCGAGACTAGCGGCATAGAGCGCGGTGACCGTGCCCTGGCGCGGGCAGGCGCCCGGCTGCGGTTCCCACCGATTGCTCGGCGAAATGGATCTTCAACCTTCCAAGGTGAAACCGACCTTCAACGTCACCTGATGCAGCAATCGACCGTCGGCCTCGACAGAACCTCGTTGTGCAAGCACTTCGTACCATCGGATATTGCGGATTGATTGACCGGCCCGGTCAAGACCAGCCTTGATGGCGGCATCTTGCCCATCATGCGACGTTCCAACGATTTCGACGAGCTTGAAGACATGGTCGGTCATGGCAGTCTCCCTGAGCGGGGGCCACGGATTGGGCCAATGCCCCCGACCAAGCAAATCTACGCCTTCACAGTCTTCTGCGATACATCGATCTGTGATCAGCAGCTTTGCCTCTGGCGTCCTTGCGCGTAAAAAAGGGGCAGCGCCGTCAGGCGCTGCCCCTGCTGGATTGCAGCAAGCGATGCGGTCAGTGGATCGATGCATCCTCGGTGTAGAGGACATCGAAACTGTCGATCTGGTGCTCGATCGCGACCATTGACCAGGCTGCTGCAAGTTCCTCGAAATACTCGTGGTCGACCAGCGTTTCCGCGCTGCTCTCGCCGTACTGGCTCGCCTCCCAGGCGAGGCTGTGCCCAGCGTCGGTGGCCGAGGCGATGGCATTGGCGAGATGGGCGGCGATCTCGTAATCGGGCAGGTTGGCAGCCTGATTACGGATGCGATTGACCAGGCAAGGATTGGTAATGGCGATGCCGGTGGTGATGCAGGCGACGTCGTCGAAGTTCGAATAGTGCAACATGGGTTTGCTCCCGAAACGAAGCGGGCGGCCCGCAGGCCGCCCGTCAGGGGTCAGATGAACTCGATTTCGTCGGCGACGATGTCGGTGTTGTAGAAGGTGCGGCCGTCCTTCTCGTTGCGGGTGTAGCGGATCTCGCCGGTGACGATCAGCTTGTCGCCCTTCTTCTTGTGGTTGGCGATCGACTTGCCCAGGCCGTTGAAGGCCTTGACGGTGTGGAACTGGTCGTAGGTCTCGTTGTAGCCATCCTCGCCTTTTTGGACCTGGCCGTCCTTGATGACGGGGCGCGAAGTGACGAGGGTGAAACTGACGCCGCCCTTGGCTTCGGTGCCGAAGCGGCTGATGTCGGAGGTGATGCGGCCGGACAGGAAAACCTTGTTCATGAGTTGTCTCCAGATCTTACCAGCGGGCCGATCCCGCCGGGATGAACCAGAGCGCAGCCCGCGATTGAGGGGCTGCTGCACCGAGCCTTGGCGAGGGGAACCTCCATTTTCCGAGTGGTGCGGGCGCCGAGCGCAGCGAGGTAACTCGGTCGGTCAATGGGGGTTGCAGCAGTCCCGCGCGGGCGTAGTGTTCATCCCTTCCAAGGCGGGTTGGCCTGCTGGTGAGATTGTCAGGAGATGCGCGTGCAAGGGTCTGATGCCCTGATCGGGCCGCGCCGATATCCCCTGCGCTGTTAGCCCAAGACCAATGTTGTCAGTTGATTGCCACCGTTACCCAAGCTCGGGCAGCCGTCAGGGCCAAATCCGGAGCAGAGGATGGCCCAGCGCGCCCCGGTTCCCCTAACGCCAAGCTCTGGGCAAAATAATCGCTCGCCAACCGCGAATGGGCGACAGACGTGTCAACGCGATCCGCCACGCCACGCTTGGTGAGGCATATCCTTCAACCCGGCGGCGTTGCTGTCAGGCCGGGTTGTTGCCCCGATGGTCGGTCTGCTGGTTGATCGGGTTTTCGGGATCAAGACATTGCAGGGCATGTTCAACGTGCATGGCCGCCAGCAATTCACCGGCTTGTTCAAGCCGGGCTTTCAGTTGGGCCAGCGTTTCGGAGATAGCCAGATTTTCCGATTGGGTAAGCGGATTGTGATGCTCTGCCATACAATTGCACCTTTGGCGGAATCGTTGGGAATACGCGGTATATCAGACAAGCGTTACGAAGTGTCAGAAGTGTCGACGAGTGCGGTTATGGGGATGACGCCCATGAAAAACCTGTCGCCCTCCCATAAAGCAGAGGAGTTGTGCAGACGTCCAAATCACCGGGAATGCTCATTTACATATTATAGTTGATAAACTCAAAGTGTGTAAATCAACATCCTTGCGCGCATGGACATGCGTAAACTGGTTGGCCGGAATTTCGCGCGCCTGCGTCGAGACCGCG
>CAILIO010000299.1 GCA_903834285.1 uncultured Sphingomonadales bacterium
GACGAAACCTACGCCGCCATGGTCTTCACTGGTCAACTCGTCCTTGCGCTGGGCCGTACCGCGCTCCATCCGATACGCCTGCGCATGACACCGCTGTTTGTCGTGATGGAGCAGACCGGGATCGATGCGATCCCGATCGTGATGACGATGACCTTCTTCATCGGCGCGGTGATCGCGCTGGTGGGGGCCAACCTGCTCACCAAGATGGGGGTCGGGGTCTATACGGTCGAACTCGTCGGCGCTGCCATTTTGCGCGAATTCGGCGTGGTCATCGCGGCAATCCTGCTGGCGGGGCGCACCGCTTCAGCGTTTGCCGCAGAGCTCGGCTCGATGCGGATGACGCAGGAAACTGACGCATTGCAGGTCATGGGCGTCGACCAGTTCGATGCGCTGGTTGTGCCGCGCGTGCTGGCCTGCCTGCTAATGATGCCGGTGATGACCTTCTGCGCCGATATGGGCGGCCTGTTCGGCGGCATCTCGGTCAGCTGGGCGATGATGGGGATCAACCCGGTGTTCTTCGCGCAGCGCACGCTTGAGACAGTGAACCTCACCCAGTTCTGGCTGGGGATGGTCAAGGCGCCGTTCATGGCCGTGATCATCGCGGCCTCAGGGTGCCGCAAGGGCCTTTCGGTTGGCGGCGATGTTGCCAGCCTCGGGCGCGCAGTGACTTCGGCAGTGGTGCAGTCGATTTTCCTGCTGATCATGTTTGACGCCATCTTTGCGGTGATCTTCATGGAGCTCGACTTGTGAGGGAGGCCGTGCCGGTACCGATCCGCGTCTGCGGCCTGCGCACGGTCTTTGGCGATGCCGTGGTACACGACGGCCTCGATCTGGAGGTGCGCGCGGGCGAGATTCTTGGCGTTGTAGGCAGCTCAGGCTCGGGCAAGTCAGTGTTGCTCAACACGATCCTCGGGCTCAGGCGGCCTGATGGCGGCACCATCGAGATTTTCGGTCAGGATATTGCAGGCGCAGACGGGCAAGGCGCGACCCGCCAGCGCATCGGTGTGATGTTCCAGCAAGGCGCGCTGTTTTCCTCGCTCAGCGTGCAGGAAAACATCGAAGCCCCGTTTCGCGAGCATGCCCATCTGCCGGCTGATCTGGTACGCGATCTGGCCGCGCTCAAACTCGAACTGGCAGGGCTGCCTGCCGATGCGGCGATGAAGATGCCGGCGGACCTCTCGGGCGGAATGCGCAAGCGTGTCGCGGTCGCGCGAGCGATCGCACTCGATCCCGATCTGCTCTTTCTGGACGAGCCGACCTCCGGCCTTGATCCGATCAGCGCCGCGGGGTTCGATGATCTGATCCTCACCTTGCACAAGGCGCTGGGTTTCACCGTTTTCATCATCACCCACGATCTCGATACGCTCCACGCCATCTGCGACCGCGTGGCCGTGCTGGCGGACAAGCGGATCATCGCGGTGGCGACGGTGGCCGAACTGGAACTCTCGGACGATCCCTGGGTCAGAGCCTATTTCCACGGCGCAAGGGGCGAAGCGGCGGAAGGCCGTAAACACTAATGGAACGCCATGCCCATTTCGCACTTGTCGGCATGATCACCACGGTTCTGGTGATCGCGGCTTTCGTCTTCGTGGTGTGGCTTGGCCGCTTCCAGTTCGATCACCAGTTCGACCAGTACCGGATCATCTTCTCCGGCCCGGTGCGCGGGCTGAGCGTGGGCGGCGAGGTGCAGTTCAGCGGCATCAAGGTCGGCACGATCCAGCATATCGCGCTCAAGCCCGAGGACCCGAACAAAGTCATTGTCGGCATTCGCATCGATGCCGAAACACCCGTGCGGGTCGACTCCGAAGCAACGACCGAATTGCAGGGCATTTCCGGGATCGATGTCGTGCAGATCAGCGCAGGCACCCCGAGCAAGCCGCTGTTGCGCGCGGTCGATCACAGCAACCGACCGACGATCCGCAGCAAACCCAATGCTCTCTCCTCGCTGCTCCTGGGCGGTGGGCAGATGCTGCAGACTGCCACCGAAGCGCTAACCCGCGTCAACCGCCTGCTATCTGACCGGAATATTGCCCAGTTGGGTCTGGCGGTTGGCGATATTCGTTCGACAACGCAGGCACTCGCCGCCCACCGCGCGATGTTCGGCGATGCGGCCAGAACGCTGGAAAAACTGGACCGGGCTGCCACCGACATCCAAGGCGCGGCCGCGTCGGTTCACGGTATCGCCAATGGTGACGGACGGCATGCCTTCGCCGACATTTCAGCCGCCGCCGCGGAACTGAAACTGGCAATCCACGAAGCGCGTGGCACGTTGGCCAAGCTCGATGGACAGGCGGGGACGGTGGGCGCGACCACGATTCCAGACATCAATGCCACGCTGCGCAGTCTGCAGGATGCTGCGGATGGACTCAATGGTCTGGTGCGCGCGGTCCGCAGCGACCCGCGCGGAACACTCGGCAAGCCGCGCGGCGAGGATCTGGAGCTGCCCCAATGAATGGTCTTTTCGCGCGCCAAGCCAGTCTAGCATTGATCCTGATCTGTCTTTTGGGCGGCTGCGTGGGCAAGCTTCTCGGTGGCGGCAAACCTGATGCGCTTTACCGCTTCGGTGCTGCTGCGCGGGTCGCTGAGATCAGCGCGACGGAAACCGCGCAGCAGACGATCCTGCTCGAGCCGGTGCGCTTTGCGGCCGAGATCGATGGCGATCGCATGCTGGCGGTGAGCGGCACGAGCACGCGGTATATCAAGGGTAGCCGGTGGGTGACCTCCGGACCGGGGCAGTTTGCCGAAGCACTCCGGCGCAGCTTTGCAGCGCGCGCACCTGACTTGCGGCTGACCGGCCAGCAAGGAAGCGACAGGACAGGCTCTGCGCTCTGGGTCCGCGTCGGGCGCTTTGAAGCTCAGTATGACGCGCCGCTCATGGAGAGCCCGCCGACGATCATGATGGAAACCGATGCCACGCTTTACGCGCTGTCCGACCGCAAGGTGATGGCGCAGCAGCATTTCATGGTGCGCGTGCCGGTCTTGCAAAACCGCGTTGCGGCACTGGTTGCAGGGTTCGATCAGGCCGCCACGTGCAGCGCGGATGACATTGCCGGGTGGGTCAGGCGTATAACCGGTCGTCTGCCGCCAGAGCCAGCGCTGAGCTGCGTGCCGACCCCATGACCGGATGCGCCTGATCACGTGGCGGGGGATGTGAATCCGTCCATTTCAACCAGCATCCCGGCGCTGTCTTCGCGGCAGCCGCCGATGCCGCCGCCGCGGCATGGTCCGCAGCGCGGTCTGCTTGAGCAGTTCGGCCGAGACCAGATAGAGCACGACGAGTAGCAGAATGCCGCCCGTCATCGCGATCGGCGGGGGCACGAACCCGAATAGGGCCGCCAGCGGTGTAAACGGCAGCACCATCGCGACCAGCAGCGCGCCGAGTGATGTGGCGGCCAGCACCGGTCGCGGGAGATCGGTCCACGGGCGGCCGCTGGTGCGGATGATGAAGATAACGAGAACTTGCGTGGCCATGGATTCAAGGAACCAAGCGGTGCGGAATTCCGGGGGCGAGGCGTGGAACAGCACAATCAGCCCGCCGAATGTCAGAAGATCGAACACCGATGAGAGCGGCCCCATCACGGCGGCAAAGCGGATCAGGGCGCGCATGTCCCAAACCTGGGGCTTTGCGACTGCCTCTGGCCGCACCGAATCGAACGGGATGCCGATCTCGGACAGATCATAAAGCAGATTGTTGAGCAGGATCTGCGTGGGCAGCATGGGCAGGAACGGCAGGAACAGCGATGCCACTGCCATCGACAGCATGTTGCCGAAGTTGGAGCTCGCGCCCATCCGCACGTACTTGAGGATGTTTGCGAACGTGCGGCGCCCTTCCTCCACACCGCCTGCAACCACAGACAGGTCCTGATCGAGCAGGATCATGTCCGCCGCCGCCTGCGCCACCCCGGTCGCGCCCGATACCGAGAGGCCGATATCGGCGGCCTTGAGCGCCGGAGCATCGTTGATCCCGTCACCAAGATAGCCGACCACTGCGCCGCGTGCCTGCAACGCGCGGACCACGCGCGACTTCTGATCGGGCGCCAGGCGGCCAAAGGCATCAACGACACGGACCTGCACAGCCAGCGCGTCGTCGCTGAGATGCGCGATGTCCGCGCCGGACAGCACCCGCTCGGCCCTGAGGCCCACCAGGCCCGCCAGCCGCTTGACCACCACCGGATCATCCCCCGACAAGATTTTGAGCCGCACGCCCAAGGCGGCCAACCGCGCGATAGCCGCTGCCGCCGTCGGCTTGGGCGGGTCGGCAAAGGCGCACAGCCCTTCGAAGACCATTGCGGTTTCGTCAGCCGTGGCCAGATCACGGCCCGCGCCGACCCATGCGCGCGAGGCAACGGCGATGCTGCGCAGCCCATCGTGTTCGGCAAGCGCATGGATCAGTGCGAGGGCCGCGGCCCGCTTGGCCTCGGTCATTGCTTCCACGGCGCTACCGCTGCGAAAGGTCGTGCACAGGGTCAGTACGGCTTCGGGCGCGCCCTTGGCGATCAGGAGAGAGCCTTCCGGGCCTTTTGCCAGCACCGACCCAAGGCGGCGCGCAAAGTCGAAGGGATGGCGGCCCAGCAGAGTCCAGCCAGCCGCGGCATCGGGATTGCCTGCCACCAGCGCGGCATCGAGTGCGCCCCGGTCGCCGCCGAGTATCGCGGCGATCGCGGCCAGCAAGGCGGGGCGCGGGTCGTCGGTTCCGGAAAAGGCAATGCTGCGCGCCAGCGTGATCTCGGCGGACGTGAGCGTACCCGTTTTGTCGGTGCACAGCACGGTCATTGCGCCCAGATCATGGATCGCGGCGAGGCGCTTCACGATCACTTTGCGCCGCGCCATGCGCATTGCCCCGCGCGAGAGGGTCACAGTCGTGATCATCGGCAGCAGTTCGGGTGTCAGCCCGACCGCGAGCGCGACCGAGAAAAGCAGCGAGTGGAGGAGCGGTCTGCCAAGGACGACACTTGCGGCCATGACCACGACCACGAGCACCATTGTCAGCCGGGCCGTAAACAGGCCATAGGCGCGCAAATCCGCAGCGAAAGGTGAGGCTTCGGTGGCATCGGCCAAGGCGGCTGCGGCGACCCCGAACAGCGTGGACTGCCCCGTGTTCACCACCAGCGCGGTGGCTTCGCCGGTCTGCGCCACCGCTCCGCGAAACAACGCGCCGGTCGCCTCGCTGGCCGAGGCGGCTGCAACGGGACCGGGCCGCTTCTCGACTGGATAGGGCTCGCCGGTCAGCGCAGCCTCGTTTGCGGCAAACGCAGTGCTGGCGGTGACCAGCGCATCGGCCGGGATGATATCGCCTGCCCGGACGCGGATGAGATCGCCGGGCACGACCTGATCGACCGGGATTTGCACATATGTGCCATTCCGGCTGACTTCGGCAGTTATCGCCACCGAGCGGCGCAATACTTCTGCGGCACGCACCGCGTGGCCTTCCTGCAGCGTATCGAGCCCGACCGAAACGATCAGGATCAGCGCGATGATCGTTCCGCCCACCGCATCGCCCGTCCCGGCCGAAACGATCGCCGCAACCAGCAGGACAAGCGAGAGTGGTTCCAGCAAGCGCCGGAGTACCGCCCGGACTGGCCCGATCCGATTGGGCTCTGCATCCGTGTTCGCGCCGTAGCGGACGCGCCGGGCGGCAGCGTCTGCGCTGCTCAGGCCCTCCAGACCGCAAGCCAATACGGTGCAGGTATCGGCAGCGGACCTGGACCAAAACGGCGGCGCTGCGTCCGGACCGGCCGGTCCGGCGGATTGTGCCTGTCCGGCAGACTGTGCCGGTATCGTGGTTGCCATCACGGAACCAGGGCTTCGGCCGCCTTGAGCGTGGGGTAATCGGTGTAGCCGTGCGCACCGCCGCCATAGATGGTCGCCGCGTCCATCATCGGGTTCAACGCGGCATCGCGCTTGAGGCGGTCCACCAGATCGGGGTTGGCGAGGAACGGCCGGCCAAATGAAACCAGATCGGCTCGCTCACTGGCCACGGCTTCGATCGCCATGGCCCGGCTGTAGCCGTTGTTGACCATCCACGGCCCGTCGAACCGGGCACGCAGCGCGGCATAATCGAATGGCAAGTTGTCGCGCGCGCCGCCGGTGTCGCCCTCCACGACATGAACATAGGCAAGGCCGATGGGGTTCAACGTGCCGACAACATGTTCGAACAGCGGTTGGGGATGGCTGTCAAACGAATCGCCCGCGGTGGAAACAGGCGAAATGCGCACGCCAAGCCGGTCCGCACCGATTTCTTCGGCACACGCCTGGGTCACTTCGACCAGCAACCGCGCGCGGTTTTGGATCGAGCCGCCGTAGGCGTCGGTCCGGTGGTTGGCGCCGTCGCGCAAGAAGGCGTCCAGCAGGTAGCCGTGCGCGCCGTGGATTTCCACCCCGTCAAACCCGGCATCCATGGCGCAGCGCGCCGCGTGGCGGAAATCGCCGACAATTCCGGGGATTTCATTCAGCTCAAGCGCACGCGGCATCGAACAATCGGCGAAACCACCATTGCCATCACCGCCGATGACGAAGGTTTGGGTCTTGGCCCGTATGGCAGAAGGACCAACCGGTGCCAGCCCACCTGGCTGGAAGCTCGTGTGGGAAACCCGCCCAGTGTGCCAGAGCTGCACCACGATGGTGCCGCCGTCTGCGTGAACGAGATCAGTCACCTTCTGCCATCCCTGGACTTGCTCTTCGGTGTAGCATCCCGGCGTGTTCGCATAGCCTTGCGCCTGCGCGGAAACCTGAGTGGCTTCGGCAATGATCAGTCCAGCTGATGCCCGCTGACGGTAGTATTCCGCTGCAAATGGTCCCGGCACCAATCCGGGTCCGGCCCGGTTGCGGGTGAGCGGGGCCATCACGATGCGGTTGTCGAGCCGGAAAGCACCCGCCTCGGCCGGGTCAAACAGCGCGCCTTGCGAACGGGTGTGGGTGGTTCTGGGCATGGCAAGTCTCCGAGGCCGAAACTGGCCCGTTTGCGGCATTGGGAGAGGAGTATCTGGCGCGAAGGTTCGGCAGTGTATGCCGCCGGAAACTACTCATTCTCTCAAAGTGCGCCTTGCTGGGTGTTTTCCGAGGCTGCTGCGGCCTCACTGGAATCCCTACGGCATGGGCGTGCGGAAAGCGCATCCTCCCCTTTCGAAATGGATCCCCCATGTCAGACCCGACTCTATTTCCGGCGGCAGCTGTCGCGACATTTCCAACCCACGCCGGTGCCGAGCGCGCGATCAAGCAGCTTGGCCTTGCGGGCTTCGACATCAAGCAGCTCAGCGTTGTCGGCAAAGGCTATCATGTCGACGAGCAGGTGATCGGGTTCTACAATCAGGGTGACCGGGTCCGGTTCTGGGGCAGCGAAGGCGCGTTCTGGGGCGCGCTGTGGAGCCTGTTTTTCGGCGGTCTGTTCGTGACTGTGCCGGTCATTGGCCCGGTGGTGGCGCTCGGCTACATTGCCGTCATGGCCATCGGTGCGCTTGAAGGTGCCGTGGTGGTCGGCGGGATCAGCGCCATTTCTGCGGCGCTCTATGGCATGGGCATCCCCAAGAACAGCATCCTGCAATACGAGACCGCGATCACAACAGATAGCTATCTCGTGATGGCGCATGATACGCCGAGCCGCATCGCGATCGCCCGCGCCATCCTTGAGAAGGCCGGCGCATCGCAGGTCGATGTCCATGAAGGTCTGACCGCGCCGGCCGACGCTCTCGCGACCGCCGAATAAACCGTTGAGCCGCCCGACGCTCTATCTCATCCGGCACGGCGAGACGGCTTGGTCGCTTACGGGGCGACACACCGGCAGCACCGACATTCCGCTGACCGCACACGGCGAGGCCATGGCCCATGGCCTCGCCGGCTTGCTCGATCCAGTGCCCTTCGCAGCCATTTTCAGCAGTCCGCGCGCTCGTGCCCGCCAGACCTGCCTGTTGGCAACGCACGGTGCCAAAGCGATCATCGAACCCGATCTCGCCGAATGGAGTTACGGCGATTACGAAGGCATGCTGCTGTCCGAGATATGGCAATCCAATCCGGGCTGGAGCATCTGGCGCGATCGCTGCCCGGGCGGAGAGACACTTGCTGATGTCGTGGGCCGCGCCGACCGCTTGCTAGAGCGGCTGCAAAGCCTGAGCGGGGCCATTGCACTGTTTTCGCATGGGCAGTTGGGCTGCATTCTGGCGGCGCGCTGGGCTGGTCTGCCAGGCGGGGTAGGCGAACATCTGGAGCTCAATCCGGCATCGCTGAGCATTCTGGGCTGGAAGTCGGACCATCCCGGTGTGCCGGTCATCGCGCGCTGGAATCTCGTACCGACTGGCAGACTTCACGCACCGGAAATGTCGGCCCCGCCGGTTTGAACAACCGGCAGGGCCTTCACCTTCAAGCCGCGACGATCAGATCGTTCTCGACTTCGGTCGCTCCGCGGGCGGCCCATGCTGTCGAGCCGGCCGTCCAGCGGTCGCTCGGCGAATGAACCGTGCCGGTCAGGGTGACCTTGCCCCCGTCCGCGCGGACCTTGACCGTGCGGGCATCGAACCATGAGCGATGCAGCGCGACATCGATGTCATGCCCAAGATCGCTGGTGTTCACATGCGGCTTGATCGTGGTCAGGTTCGAGATCCCGACAACGCCGAGCAGCCCTCGGACCATGCGTTCGGCAGCGTCCTTCTGGTAATGCCATTCGACCTGACCGGTCAGGGTCACCCAGCCTTGTTCGACCTTAACCTTGATCGCATCAGCCGGCACCGAGGTTTCCCAGGTGAGCCGATCAACGGCCGCGCGGGCGATATCGCTGTCATCGCGCTTCATCGAGCCGTGCAGCTGAACCTTCAGCTCGTCGGCCACGGCCTTGACGCCTTTGACCCGTCCGGCCGCCATTTCAGCGGCCTGCTTTTGCAGATAGTGCGGCACGGTTCCGGTCAGTGTTACCACCCCGTTTTCTGCCGTCACCCCGATATGGCCGGGCGTAACGCTGGGCTCCCAGGTGAATTCCGCGAGGACGGCTTCCTGAAGTTCACGGTCTTTTGACATAAACGCTCCTGCATTCTCGTGGGGGTGTGACGCTGCGCGAAAACGCTGGTCACGAAGGTTCTCGACCTAGGCCGCCGGACGGGCGTCCTTGATAAGGGGCGCGGGGCGGTGATCCAGAACGAGGAGGCTAGGAAGCCGGCGCGCGAGGGGACAGGATCGGAATACACGCAAGGCCCGCGAAGCAGCGGGTCTCAGGGCACGAGCACCGCCGCACCTACGAATTTGCCGCCACGCAGGTCAGCAAGCGCTTCGTTGGCTTTTTGGAGCGGATACAGTGTGGTGCGGGTTACAA
>CAILIO010000300.1 GCA_903834285.1 uncultured Sphingomonadales bacterium
GCGCCTTTGCGCCGCGGAGCCGAAGCGGGGGGAATGACTATGCGTCGGACCAATGTGAAGCGGTGCCTCGGGATCATTCTTGCGGGGAGCGCGCTGGCCGTGGCCGCGCCTGCCATGGCGGAGGAAGCCGCTCCCGCAAAGAGCGACGGCATTGCCGAAATCGTCGTCACCGCCCAGCGCCGCGCGCAGAACGTGCAGGACGTGCCCATCGCCATTGCCGCAATCAGCGGTGACGCGCTGAGCGAGACCGGCATCCGCGATCCGCGCGATCTGACCCTTCTGGTGCCAAGCCTTTCGATGCAGGCGGGGACCGCGGCCTCGACAACCTCGCTATTCATTCGCGGCGTGGGCATCGGTGATTTCAACTCGAACACGACGGGCGCGGTCGGCGTCTATGTCGACGACGTGTTCCTCGGCGCGAACGCGGGCAAGCTGTTCAATGTGTTCGATTCCGACGGGATCGAGGTGCTCAAGGGGCCACAGGGCACGCTCTACGGCCGCAACACGACGGCGGGCGCGATCCGCTTTTCAAGCCGCAAGCCGACTGAGGAACTGAGCGGCGACTTCTCGGCGCTTTATGGCCGGTTCAATGAAGTGCAGCTGGAAGGCGGCATTGGCGGACCGATTGCCAAGGACCTCCTCAAGGTGCGCGTCTCGGGCTTCTATAACCGGCGCGACGGGACGACGCTCAACCGCGTGACCGGCCACATGGTCAACAACATCAACCTCTGGGCGCTGCGCGGGATTGCCGACTTTACCCCGGCGCCCAATGTGCTGCTGCGGCTGTCGGTCCACGGCGGCAACAACACCGGCGGCGCGCGGCAGTTCCAGCACCGCGGGCAGGGGGTTGATTTCTTCGGGAACCCGGCCAAGCTGCCCGATGGCACTCCGACCGATGCCTTCGGCTATGCCGATACCGACAACAACGTCTATGCCGGTGACTACAACGTCGAGGGCAAGGAGCGGATCGGCGTGTTCGGCGCCTCGCTGCTCGGACAGGTCGATTTCGGCGGGGTACAGCTGACCTCAATCACTGCCTACGAGAAGGTCAACCGTGCGACCCTGGAAGATACCGACGCGAGCCCTGCGGACTTCGTGGTCGCCTATTACGAGGACCGCCCGCGGCAGTGGAGCGAGGAACTGCGCCTGCAATCGACAGGCGAGCGCAAGCTCAACTGGATCATCGGCGGCTACTATTTCCACGACACGCTGGCGACCGACAGCAGCTTCGATCTGCTGCGCTCCTTGCGTGATCCCAACGATCTTGCCGGGACGTTCGATCCGGTCAATTCGCTGGGGCTGCTGCGCTATCCCTATACCCAGCGTACAAGGAGCTTCGCGCTGTTCGGCCAGGCGGACTACAAGCTGACCGACAAGCTGACCGCGACGGTGGGCCTGCGTTGGTCGAGCGACCGGATCAGCATGGATTACCACAGCCTGTTCGACATCGTTGGCGGGGTGGTGCCGGTGAAGGCCTATTCGGACCAGACGCTGCCGTTGCTCGATTTCAACGGCACCAAGACCTTCCGCGATCTCTCCTGGCGCGCGGCGCTCAACTACAAGACGGGCGATACGCTGGTCTACGCCTCGTTCTCCAAGGGCTACAACAGCGGCGGGTTTGCGGGCGGCGCCTCGACCGATCCGCTGCAGCTTGCGCCGTTCAATTCAGAAAAGCTCTATGCCTACGAAGTGGGGCTCAAGACCGAATTCCTTGATCGGAAAGTGCGTTTCAACACCTCTGCGTTCTACTACGATTACCGCGATCTGCAGGTCTTCGTGTTTGACCTCACTGGCCCGATCCCGGTGCAGCGCAAGCTCAACGCGGGCAATGCCGAGATTTATGGCCTCGAGGCCGAACTCACCGTCCGGCCGACCCGCAATCTCGACCTGTTCGGCGCCGCGACCTTGATGCACAGCGAATACAAGAAGTTCGCGGCGCTCGGCGGGGTGAGCTATTCGGGCAACCGGCTGGTCAATGCGCCCAAGTTCGCGTTTTCGGGCGGGATCAACCTGACGCTGCCGCTGGCCGGGGGATCGGCGATCAAGGCGCGGGTGGACGGCACCTACGTTTCCTCGATCGCACTGTTCCCGGACAATGCGCCGAGCACCGAGGTCAAGGGCAACGGACGGATCAACGCGCGGCTGGCATGGCAATCGCCGTCGAAGAGCTACGAGGTGGCGCTCTGGGTGAAGAACCTCAATTCGGCGCGGGTTATATCCTCAATTGCGCCAGTGATCACGCAAGACCAGATCAACTACAACGATCCTCGTACCTTCGGGGTCCAAGTGGTCGCGCATTTCTGATCGGCGCGGCAAAACGAGAAAAGGCGGCAATTCCTGATGCTTGACGTACATGGCTGGCTCGAGAAGTTCGGCGCTGCGCTCACGGCCGGTGACGGTGGGGCCGTCGCGGGCCTGTTCCTGCCCGATGGCCTGTGGCGCGATTATCTGGCGCTCGGCTGGACGCTGGCGACGCATGAGGGGACAGCAGCGATCATGGCGTTCGTGAATGCTCGGGGGCCTGGCTCGGGCATCGGCGGCTTTGCCAGCGATGCGCCCTCCGGCGCGAGCGAGGGCTTCATCACCTTCGAAACAGCGCAAGGCCGGGGCGAAGGCTATCTGCGGCTGGTGGGCGAACAGGGCTTCACGCTGCTGACCGCACTCAAGGAATTGAAGGGCTTCGAGGAGCCATTGCGCGGGCGGCGCGCTTCGGGCGTTGTCGATGAGACCGGCCAGCGCACCTGGGAAGATGTGCGCCACGACGATGTGGAGCAATGGAGCGAGACCAATCCGCCTTATGTGCTGGTTATCGGCGCTGGGCAGGGCGGCCTTGCGTTGGGCGCGCGGCTCAAGATGCTGGGCGTGCCGTGCCTGCTCGTCGACAAGTACCCGCGCGTGGGCGACCAGTGGCGCTCGCGCTACAAGTCGCTGCTGCTGCACGATCCGGTGTGGTACGATCACATGCCCTATGTGCCGTTCCCCGATCACTGGCCGGTCTATACGCCCAAGCAGAAGATGGGTGACTGGCTGGAATACTACGCCGGGATCATGGAATTGGGGATCTGGACCAGCACCGAGTGCAAGGGCATTTCGCGCGATCCCGCGAACGGCAAGTGGCAGGTCTCGCTGCAGCGCGACGGCAAGCCGGTGACACTTTCGCCGGAGCATGTGGTGATGGCGGTCGGTAATGCCGGCTTTGCGATAACGCCCGAGTTTCCGGGGCAAGAGAGCTTCAAGGGGCACCAGTGCCATTCGAGCGCGCATCCGGGCGGCGAGGGGCTGGCGGGCCAGCGTGTGATCGTGGTCGGTGCGAACAACTCCGCGCATGATATCTGCGCCGATCTCGTCAGCCACGGAGCCGAGCCGGTGATGATCCAGCGCTCCTCCACCCTGATTGTGCGCCAGTGCAACATGGAGAAGATGCTTGGCGGTGCCTATTCGCAGGAAGTCTTCGATGCCGGGCTGACCACCGAAAAGGCGGACCTCCTCGGCGCCTCGGTGCCGTTCCGCCTGTCGGAGAAGGTCAACAAGGCGGCGTGGGACCAGATCCAGGTTGACGAGGCGCCGTTCTACCAACGCCTGACCGACGCGGGCTTCGCCGTCGACTTCGGGCCGGACGGCACGGGCATCGCGATGAAGTTCCAGCGCACCTCGTCGGGCTATTACGTCGATGTCGGCGCTTCGGACATGGTCGCGGACGGGCGGATCAAGGTCCGCTCGGGCGTCAGCATCGACCGCGTGGTAGAGGATGGGCTGGTGCTGTCGGACGGCAGCCACGAGCGGGCCGACCGGATCATCTACGCGACCGGCTTCGGCGATATGAAGCAGTGGGTGGCCCGGCTGATCAACCCTGAGGTCGCGGAGCGTATCGGCAAGACCTGGGGTTATGGCTCGGGCTTCCCGGGCGATGACGGCCCGTGGGAAGGCGAGATGAAGAACCTGTGGAAGCCGACGGCCGAGCCGGGGCTTTGGTTCATGGCCGGAAATCTCGCGATGGCGCGGAGTTACTCGCAGTACCTCGGCCTGCAACTGAAGGCGCGGTTCGAGGGCCTGCCGGTGGAGCCTTACGTCCCCGCCTGAAGCCGGGGCCGCGCGGCGAGCGCTGCGCCAATGAACATGAGGCCGAGAAGAACCGCGGCCGAGCAGGCGAGCAGCACGGTATCGATGCCCCCATGTTCACTGCGCGCGTCGATCAGCATGCCAGCGGCGGTGGGCAGGATCGCTGCGCCCAGAAGCTGCGCCGTGGCGGCAAAGGGCAGGCTGCGGCGCGTGGGATCAGCCTCGAGCAGGAAACCGGTGAGTGCGGGCGTGAGGACCATCCACACGAAGCCGTAGCCTACGACGAGCCCCCAACCCACGGCGCCGTCTGCGCCGCGAAGGAACAGCAGGGCGACGATGAGAATCAGGGCGAGGCCGGTGATTACCGCCCTGAGCCCGGCATGGCCACGTTCGCCCACCGCGATGGCAACCAGCGCGCCGGCCATTTGCCCGACCATCGAGGCGGTCAGTATCGGCGCGATGCGTTCGGGTGCAATGCCGCGCGCTTCGAGCCACAGGCCCATGTAGGCCCAGATCCCCACCACCGCGCCAACGAGCAGCCCCGAGGCGGCAAGCCCGATCCAGCCGGAAAGCGGAATGGCGCCTTTGACCGCAGTGCTTGTCGTATGGGCTGCGGGGGCAAGTTTCGCTGGCACGAGCGGGAGTACCAGCGCCGTGAGCGCGGCGATCAGCGCGAGCGCATGCTGGACGTCGGCCGCCAAACCGGGCGCGGCTGCGCTCGCGAACCATTGCAGGATGGCGTATTGGCTCGCGGCCTGGAGAAACAGGAACGCGGCGGCAGCGGCGTTCAGGCCCTTTGCCTTCGCGATGGCGCCCGCGGCCACGCCGACGAGCAGGCCGCCGCCCGCACCCGAAATCGCGCGGGCGACGAGCAGCGGGACCAGCGCGGGCAGGAGGTTGGCGGCAATTGTAACGGCGATGCCAATCAGCGCCACCACCCGGGCGGGCACGCGGGCAAGCAGCGCGATCCCCCCGGCGCTACCGAGTGCGATGGCGGCGATTTCGATGGCCGCGAGGAGGCCGAGGCCCGCTTCGCCGATCCGCCCTTCATGGACATAGCCGCCATAGAGCAGCGGCTGTACGCCGAGAACGAGGAGCCCCGAAGCGCCGATCAGCAGCGAGGCGCCCAGGGCGCGGTTAGAGGGCGCGGGGCGCGCAGGCGCGGGGCCGGTTGGTTCCTGCTGCTCCGCCATGCCACCCCCGATGATCCGATAATTATCCGGTTTATTGGGCGCGAGGTGGGGTAAGTCAAGCAATGGCAGGGGGCGATCGATGACGCAGGTTGCAGTGATGCCTCCAGCGCTACAGACACGGACTGATTTTGGTTTTGGAGGCTCCGGTCGGGGGGGGGCGCTGGAGCGATTCCAAGGCAAGCGTGTGCGGCTGTTCTGCCTTTGAACCGGCGCGTTCCGGCCGTTTATCCTGGTCGTGCCAGTGCATCCACTGGATGTGGAATAGCGCAGCTGGGTTTGGGGCCCCGGATTGTTACTACGACAGGCAAATCGATCCCGCGCTCGAACTTTAGGCCCTCGAACCTGCGCACCAACAGAACAATGCGGAGGAGCATCAATACGGCAAGCCAGATCACCTCCGATGAAGAGCGAAAATACTGGACCGCACTGGCTGGGTTTCGATGTTTTGGCATGCCTTCCTACCACCACCAGGCACAGCCAAATTGCCAACCAGTGCAGTCACCTTGAAACCATCAAAACAAACAATCGACCGTGTCGATGGCGAACCGCCGCTACAGCACC
>CAILIO010000301.1 GCA_903834285.1 uncultured Sphingomonadales bacterium
CTTCGCTACGCTCGCAATGAAAAAGGTAGGGGTGGCCCGAGGGCGCGGCGGGTTATGGGAGGCGAGACTCGATGAGCGCCGAATCCGCTTTCATCGCCGCGTTGCAAGCTTTGGCAACGCACCCCGCGGCGCGCGGCCTTGCCGATGATTGCGCAGTGCTGGAGGTGGGCCCGGAGTCTGAAAGTCTGACGCTCATCCTCACGCACGACATGATGGTCGAGGGCGTGCACTGGCTGCCCGGGCAGGATCCGGCAGACGTCGCGTGGAAGCTCCTCGCCACCAATCTCTCGGACCTCGCCAGCAAGGGCGCCGAGCCGATCGGCATCCTTCTCGGCTATACTCTAGCGGCGGACAACACGCGGTTCGCCGAAGGGCTGGGCGAGGCGCTGAGGCATTTCAATGTCCCGCTTCTCGGCGGCGATACGGTCCGAAACCCCGGCCCCCAAACGCTCGGCCTCACCGCGCTGGGCCGTGCGACTTGCCGGCCCGTACCCTCGCGATGCGGCGCGCGCTCCGGTGATGGCGTATGGATCACCGGCCCGGTGGGCGCGGCCATGCTGGGCTTCGAGGCGCTCTCGGCCGGCGACACATTAGCGGACACATCTGCATACCGCCGCCCCACGCCCCGGCTTGCCGAAGGCCGCGCACTCGCGCCCTTGGTCACCGCAATGATGGACGTCTCGGACGGCCTCCTGCTCGATGCCAGCCGCATGGCCGAGGCTAGCGGGGTGACCATCGCGCTCGATCCCGCCGCGATCCCCCTGCCCGCCGGCCTGCCATCAGCGCGCTCCCGCGAGGCGCTGAGCTGGGGGGATGACTACGAGCTCTTGTTTACACTTCCCGCTGGCGCAAGGCCGCCCTGCCCGGCGCACCGCATCGGCGCTGTCCTGAACCGAGGCGCAGAGTCCCTGTGGGCGCCGCTTCTCCTTGGCGGCACGGTGCCTGAAGGCCCCCTTGGCTACGAACACGGCTGAAAAATGCATACATAGAGCTTGCGGCAAGCAAATTATGCATTAGCGTCCGCCCCCGACCCGCGAACGACGGGTACCGGCAAAAAAAGGCCGGTTCATAAAGGGGGTGTCTGTTGTGAGCTTAACCGTAACCGCAATCGTATTGGGGGTGGTGGCCATTATCTATGGCTTCATCACCAGCCAGCAGGTGCTCGGCGCACCGGCCGGCAATGCCAAGATGCAGGAAATCGCCGCCGCCATCCAGGAAGGCGCCCAAGCCTACCTGAAGCGCCAGTATACCACGATCGCGATCGTCGGCGTCATCATGGCCGTCGTCGTCGCCGTAGCGCTCGGGCCCATCTCGGCTGCGGGCTTCGTCATCGGCGCCGTGCTTTCGGGCGTCGCCGGGTTCATCGGCATGAATATCTCGGTCCGCGCCAATGTGCGTACCGCTGCCGCGGCGCAGACCGGCCTGCAGGCCGGCCTCACGCTTGCCTTCCGCGCTGGTGCCATCACCGGAATGCTCGTCGCTGGTCTCGCGCTGCTCGCGATCGCGGGCCTGTTCTGGTACCTCACCGGCCCCGGCGGCTACAGCGTCGGCGGTGAAGACCGCACCGTCGTCCTCGCGCTCACCGGCCTCGCTTTCGGCGCCTCGCTCATCTCGATCTTCGCGCGCCTCGGCGGCGGCATCTTCACCAAGGCCGCAGACGTCGGCGCCGATCTCGTCGGTAAAGTCGAAGCCGGCATCCCGGAGGATGACCCACGCAACCCCGCCGTGATTGCGGACAACGTGGGCGATAACGTCGGCGATTGCGCCGGCATGGCCGCCGACTTGTTCGAGACCTACGTCGTCACCGTCGGCGCAACGATGATCCTCACCGCGCTGCTCCTCAAGAACGCGCCCAACCTGCTCGATCTCATGGCCATGCCGCTGCTCATCGGCGGCGTCTGCATCGTCACCTCGATCATCGGCACCTATTTCGTTCGTCTCGGCGGCGGGAAAAACATCATGGGCGCGATGTACAAGGGCTTCCTTGTGACCGCCGTCCTCTCCGTTCCCGCCATCTGGTGGGCCATCAGCCACTCGCTGGGCGGCGATATGGAAGCGCCGATCGGCGATCAGGCCTACACCGGCCGCATCCTGTTCTACTGCGCCTTCCTCGGCCTCGTCATCACCGGCGTGATCATCTGGATCACCGAGTACTACACCGGTACCAACTACCGCCCGGTCCGCTCGATCGCCAAGGCCTCCGAAACCGGCCACGGCACCAACGTGATCCAGGGCCTTGCCATCAGCCTTGAATCGACCGCCATGCCCACGCTCGTGATCTGCGCGGGCATCATCATCGCCTTCAAGCTCGCCGGCCTCATGGGCATTGCCTATGCCGCCACCGCAATGCTGGCGCTGGCCGGCATGGTCGTCGCGCTCGATGCTTACGGACCCGTCACCGACAACGCCGGCGGCATCGCCGAAATGGCCGGCCTCGACGATTCCGTTCGCGAAAAGACCGACGCGCTCGATGCGGTGGGCAACACCACCAAGGCCGTCACCACGGGCTACGCCATCGGCTCGGCCGGCCTCGCCGCGCTCGTGCTCTTTGCCAC
>CAILIO010000302.1 GCA_903834285.1 uncultured Sphingomonadales bacterium
CCCTCGGGCGCGAACCAGTTCGGGCGCTCCCAACCGAACACCGATCCGAACACCGCGCCCAGCGCCTTCATCCGGTCGTAGCACGGCGTGCGACGCAGCGGGCGCGCGGCCTCGCGCTCTTCATCCGGGTAGTGCACGGTAAAGACCTTGGCATAGGCCTCCTCGTTCTTCGCGATGAGGTAGCCCTCGCCGGCATAGTCGCCGAAGCGGCGCGGATCGACGCCCATCATGTCGATGCTGGGTTCGCCTTCGACGATCCACTGCGCCAGCTGCCAGCCCGCGCCGCCGGCCGCCGTGATACCGAACGAATGGCCTTCGTTGAGCCAGAAATTCTTCTTGTCCCACGCCGGACCAACGATGGGCGAACCATCGGGCGTATAGGCGATTGCGCCGTTGTAGACCCTCTTGATGCCCACCTCACCGAACGCGGGCACGCGCGCCATCGCCGAGAGGATATAGGGCTCCAGACGATCGAGCGCGTCAGGGAACAGCTCGTATTCGCTGTTCGCCGCCGGGCCCTTCACATAGCACGCGGGGGCGCCGACTTCGTAGGGCCCGAGCAGCAGACCGCCAGCTTCCTCGCGCATGTACCAGCTCGCGTCGCTTTCGCGCAGCACGCCCATTTCGGGCAGGCCCGCCTTGCGCCGCGCCATGATTTCGGGGTGCTGTTCGGTCACGATATACTGGTGCTCGACCGGGATCACCGGGATATCGAGCCCAATCATCTCGCCGGTCTGGCGCGCGAAGTTGCCTGTGGCCGAAACCACATGCTCGCAGGTGATCTCGCCCTGATCGGTCGTCACCACCCATTCGCCGTTGGCCTTCTGGGTAATGGCCGTCACGGTGGTGTTGCGGTAGATCGTCGCCCCACGCTGGCGGGCGCCCTTGGCCAATGCCTGCGTCAAATCGGCCGGCTGGATATAGCCATCTGCCGGATGCTGGATCGCGCCGAGCACGCCGGTCATGTCGGCCAGTGGCCAGATCGCCTTGACCTCGTCTGGTGAGAGGAAATTGACTTCGACGCCAATCGTCTGCGCCACGCCGGCGTAGTACTTGTACTCGTCCATGCGGTCGCGCGTGGTGGCGAGGCGGATGTTCGAGACGTTCGAGAAGCCGACATTGAGCTCGGTCTCAGCCTCGAGGCTGGGATAGAGATCGACCGAGTACTGGTGCAGCTTGCCCACCGAATACGAGAGATTGAACAGCGGCAGAAGCCCCGCCGCGTGCCAGGTCGAGCCCGAAGTCAGCTCCCTGCGCTCGATGAGGACAGAGTCGCTCCAGCCGAGCTTTGCGAGGTGATAGAGCGTGCTCACGCCCACCACACCGCCACCGATGACCACTACCCGCGCTGTCGTCTTCATCTCGCCCTCGGCTTTCAAATCTTCTGTCAGACCTGCGGTATGCCAGCCCAGCGCCTGTGGCTGAACCGATCATTGCAGCCATCGCGAAGACTAATGCTGGCTATTAGGCTGAAGGACCCCTAACCCACCGGCACCGGCAGCTTCGCAAGGCTATGCGCACCCCAGATCACCACCGCAGCCGCCGCCAGCGCCACCCACGGCAACACCCCAGCCCGCTTTACCGCAGGGCTCTCTGCGAAATCCTCAGACATCGCCGCCGGAAACACGCCCTTGTCCTGCACATAATGGCGGAACGCGAAGACCGGAAGGATCAGCAGCACACCGATTAGGCCGTTGCGCAACGTGCCCGCGCCATAAACGTCCGCCCCCGCCCCCATGAAAGCCATGTTCACAAAGCCCAGCACCGCGCCCAGCCCCAGCAGCCACGTCGGACAGCGGAACGGCCGCTCCCAATTGGCGCGGTCCATGCGGTGGATCCAGCCCGATTGCAGGTTGAGGAAGTTGAACGCCATGTAGCAGACGTTGCTGATCATCAGCACCGCGAAGTAGTCCGAGGCGAGCAGGAGGACGAGGTTGAAGGCAAGGTCGGTCCACATCGCGGCCGTCGGCGCGCCGTGGCTGTTCACCCGGCCCAGATACTTCGGCAGCCAGCCATCGACTGCCGCCTGATAGAGCGTGCGCGAGGAGCCCATCATCGAGGTCATCACGATCAGCAGCAATGAGAGGATCAGCGTGGCAATAAACACGTTGGCGACCACCACTGCGCCACCGCCGGTGACGCCCAAACCCTTGGTCACGATCGTCGCGAGCGCCTTGGCGACGCCCGAGCCATCGGCAATGCGCGGGTCCATCATCGCCTCAAGCCCCAGCGACGCCTGAAACGCGAGCGGCACCAGCGCAAAAATGATGATGCACAGAATACCTGAAGCAATCAGAGCGCGCGGCGTATCGCGAGCCGGATCCTTGAATTCGCGAGTATAGCACACCGCCGTCTCGAACCCGTATGTCGACCAGCCCGCGCCAAACATCGCGGCGGCCATCAGCGTCAGGCCATAGCCATCCCATGTGCCGAAATGCGCTTGCCCCGCCGCATCGCGCACCAGCGGCAGCAACGGAAACAGGTTCTTCGTCGGAAGATCGCCCGTGATCAGCGGCACGAACCCGACGAGGATCAGCGGCGCAAGGCAGGCAATGCCGAGGATCTTCTGCGCCGAAGCCGCCTTGGCCGCGCCGCCATGCTGCAAGGCGAAGGTCAGCAGCAGAAACGCCGTCCCGATGATCGAGACGGCGTTGATGCGCAGCGTCAGTTTGTCGCGGATAAAGCCAAGATCAAGCAGCGTAATGTGCCAGGTGTTAAGCGCACTGTCGGGCGCGAACAGGCTCGCCATGATGTAGCCCGCCGCCAGACTGGTGCCCAGCGTCAGCACCGGCGACCAGGCCAGCCAGTTGCACCAGACCGAAATTGGCGCGACGAACTTGGAGTAAGGCAGCCACGCCGCCGCGCCATAGACCGAGGCCCCGCCCGACTTGTGCGGATAGAGCCCGGCGATCTCGGCATAGACGAAGCTCTGCAAGAACCCCATCATGATCGAGGCGATGAAGATCACCCAGCTCGGCTGGCCGATCATCGTGGCGATTCCGCCGATGGTAAGGAGTACGCCCGCCGGCACGCCGCTCGAAGCCCAGAACGCACCCTTCCAGTCGAGCGTGCGGTGAAGCTGACCGTTTTCCTCGATCCCGCCAACATCGGCGATAGCGGCGCCGCTCATCGCTGACTGCTCTCCCAGTTCGGCGCGACATAGTAAGGCGCATTGGAGGGCGCCAGCAAGTCACGCCCGAGGATATGGTCCGCGCCCTTCTCGCCGATCATGATCGTCGGCGCGTTGAGGTTGCCCGTCGTCACCGAAGGCATGACCGAACTGTCGACCACCCGCAGTCCCTCGACCCCGATCACCCGCAGCTCGGAATCGACCACCGCCATGGGATCATCCACCGCGCCCATCTTGCAGGTGCAGGAGGGATGATACGCGCTCTCGACCTTCTGACGCACGAAGGCGTCGATCGCCTCGTCGCTGGTCACGTCCGCGCCCGGCTGGATCTCGCGGCCCCGCCACGGTTCGAACGCCGGCTGCTGGAAGATCTCGCGCGTCAGCCGCACGCAGGCGCGCATTTCCTCGATATCGTCGGGGTGGCTGAGGTAGTTGAAGCGGATCACCGGTTTGTCAGCCGGATCGGCGCTGCGCAGCGTGACCGTCCCCCGGCTCTTCGAGCGCATCGGGCCGACATGGGCCTGAAACCCATGCTCGCTCGCCAGCGAATTGCCGTCGTAGCTCACCGCCATTGGGAAGAAGTGGTACTGGATATCGGGATAGCGGATGCCCGCCCTGCTGCGGATGAAGCCGCACGTCTCGAAGTGGTTGGTCGCGCCAAGACCCGACTTCAGGAACAACCACCGCGCGCCGACCATCCCCTTGCCTAGCAGATTGGCGTATTTGTAGAGTGTGACCGGCCGGGTGCAGGCCATCTGGAAATAGAATTCGAGGTGGTCCTGCAGGTTCGCGCCGACACCGGGCCGGTCGGCCAAGACCGCGATGCCATGCTGCGCCAATTCTTCCGCCGGGCCGATGCCGGAAAGCTTCAACAGCTGCGGCGAATTGATCGGCCCGCCCGCCAGGATCACCTCGCGCCCTGCGCGAACGATGGACCGCTTGCCATAGCGTTCGATCTCGACGCCAACGGCGCGCTTTCCGTCCATCACCACCCGCGTCGCCAACGTATGCTGCAACACAGTGAGATTGGGCCTCCGCATCGCGGGACGGAGGTAGGCCTTGGAGGCCGAACAGCGCTCGCCGTCGCGAACGGTCATGTCCATCCGGCCGAAGCCTTCCTGCCGGTAGCCGTTGACGTCGTCGGTCAGGCCGTAGCCCGCCTGCTTTGCCGCATCGAGCCAGGCCTGATTGAGCGGATTTTCCAGCGTACCGTAGCGCGTATCGAGCTGGCCTTCACTGCCGCGATACTCATCACCGCCCTCATCGCGCCGCTCGGCCCGCTTGAAGTATGGCAGCACCGAAGCATAGTTCCAGCCCCGCGCGCCTTCCTCTTCCCAGCGCTCGAAATCGAGCGGGTTGCCACGGATATAGACAAGGCCATTGATCGAGGACGATCCGCCCAGCCCCTTGCCGCGCGGCGTGTGCAGCACGCGACCATCGAGCCCCGGCTCGGGCTCGCTTTCGTAATGCCAGTTCCACCGCGTGGTGTTCATCGGGATCGCCAGCGCGCTCGGCATCTGGATGTAGATCGACTGGTCCGACCCGCCGAATTCCAGCACCAGCACCTTGTGCTTGCCGTCCGCCGAAAGCCGGTCCGCCAGCACACAGCCGGCCGAGCCGGCGCCCACGATCACATAGTCATATTCGCCCTCAGTAAGGGGCATCGATCGGCTCCATCGCGACATAGACGCTCTTGAGGCGCGTAAAGTGGTGGATCGCCTCGCGGCTGTTTTCAAAGCCGAGCCCGGACTGCTTGAACCCGCCGAAGGGCATTTCGACGGGGCAGATATTGAACGTATTGATCCAGCACGACCCAGCATCAAGCGCGGCTATCACGCGGTGCGCGCGGGTCAGGTCCTTGGTGAAAACGCCCGCCGCGAGCCCGAACTCGGTGTCGTTGGCCCGCGCAACCACTTCCTCTTCGCTGTCGAACGGTAGTACAGTCATGACGGGGCCGAAGATTTCCTCACGCACCACGGTCATGTCGTCGGTGCAGGCGGTAAACACCGTCGGTGCGACATAGAAGCCCGCCGCCGGCACGCCCTCGGTCACGCGGTGGCCGCCGGTCAACACCTCGGCGCCCTCGGCCTTGCCCTTGTCGATATAGCCCATGACCTTGTTCAGATGGGCTTCCGAGATGAGCGAGCCCATCTGCGTCGCCGGGTCCATCGGATCACCCAGCTTGATCCGCTCGGTGCGCGCCTTCAGGCTTTCGAGGAACTGCGGCAGAATGCTGCGCTCGACGAAGACCCGCGTACCGTTCGAGCAGACTTCGCCCGCCGAGTAGAAGTTCGCCAGATGCGCACCCGAAACCGCGTTTTCGATATCGGCATCGGCAAAAATGATCAGCGGCGACTTGCCGCCCAGTTCCAGCGTCACGTTCTTAAGCGTTGCCGCCGCGCCCGCCATGATGCGCTTGCCTGTCGGCACGCTGCCCGTCAGCGAGATCTTGGCGATGCCGGGATGCGCCGTCAGCAGTGCGCCGGTCTCGCCAAAGCCGTGCAGCACCTGAAACAGCCCTTCCGGCAGACCGGCTTTGAGGTAGATCTTTTCTACCTCGATAGCGGTCAGCGGGGTCATTTCCGAAGGCTTGAAGATGATCGCATTGCCGCAGGCCAGCGCCGGGGCCGACTTCCAGCACGCGATCTGGATCGGATAATTCCACGCCCCGATCCCCGCGCAGACCCCAAGCGGCTCGCGCCGGGTATAGCCGAACGCCGCCGGCCCGAGATCAAGGTGCTCACCCGCAATCGTCGGCGCGATGCCGGCAAAGAATTCAAGGCAATCCGCGCCCGAGACCACATCGACGACCAGTGTTTCCTGGATCGGCTTGCCGGTATCGCGCGTCTCGAGGGCGGCGAGCTCATCATTGCGTTCGCGCAGGATATCCGCCGCGCGCCGCAGGATGCGCCCGCGCTCGGTGCCGGTGCGCTTCGCCCATTCCTTCTGCGCGGCCGCCGCGCGCGCCACCGCGGCATCGACTTCGGCCTGTCCGGCGATGGGCAGCGTCGCCAGCGCTTCACCGGTGGCAGGATTGAACGTCTGGAAGGTCTGGGTCATGGGTTGGTATCGCTGTTCCATATTGATAGGCTGATACCCCTCCGACCTGCCTTGCGGCAGGCCACCTCCCCATTTGTGCTCCGCAAAAATGGGGAGGACGATTAGGTTCTCCCCATTTTCACGAAGTGCAAATGGGAAGGTGGCATCGGCGAAGCCGATGACGGAGGGGTATTCTTACTTCCCGAAGTGCCACACCGCATTCACGCCCCAGGTGCGCGGCTTGCCGTAAACGGTCAGCACATCGCCCCAATAGGCCGAACCATCGAAGGCATAGCTGCGATAGGCGCGCTCGAACAGGTTGTTCACGAAGACGGCCAGATCGAGGTTCGTCCCCTTCGGCGAAAGCCCCACGCGAATGTTTTCGACGTGATAGGGCTTCTCGCGCTCGACCGGCGCGCACATCACCGAGTAGCAGAACTTGCCGGTGTAGAGCCCGTCCGCCTGCAGCGAAGCACGCCCGATGCCGGTCTCGAACTCGTAGCGCACCAGCGCGTTGCCCGAAAAGCCCGGGGCCTGCGGCAGGTTGCTCGTCTTCACCGTCACGCCATCGGGCAGGAGCACATTCTTCACTTCGCTGTCCTGCACCGCGCCCGAAAGCTGCAGGGTCAGACCCGGGATCGGATGGCTGGTGATGTCGGCCTCGATGCCCTTGATCTTGGCCGGCAGGTTGCGCACGACCTGCGCTGCGAAGACCTGCACGAAGGCCTGGTAGTTCTTGTAGTCGTAATAGAACGCCGCGAGGTTGAACTGCGTGTTCCCCGGCAGCTTCGCCTTGAGGCCCACTTCGTAGGCGTTCAGTGTTTCCGGCCGGTACGGGATGTTGTTGATGGTATCGATCAGCTGGGTCGGGAACGGCGTGCCGGTCGAGAAGGTGAACCCGCCCGACTTCGAACCGCGGTTGTA
>CAILIO010000303.1 GCA_903834285.1 uncultured Sphingomonadales bacterium
CCGTTCGTGATCATCGCCGCGCCGGATCATCCGCTGGTCGGGGGCCGCCATATCTCCAAGCGCCGGATCGCCGAGGAGACGTTTCTCGTGCGCGAACATGGGTCGGGCACCCGCAGTTCGCTCGAGCTGTTCCTGGCTGATATGTCGGGCCGTACGGATCGAATGGGGCCGGAATTCGGCTCGAACGAATCGATCAAGCAGGCGGTGATGGCCGGGCTCGGGGTCGCGTTCATTTCGGCGCACACCATCGCCACCGAAGTCGAGCTTGGCCGCCTTGTCATCCTCGATGTGGTCGATACGCCGGTGCGGCGGCAGTGGTTCGCCGTCAGCCGACTCGATCGCTCGCCTTCCGCCGCGATGACCGCGTTCCGAGAATTCATCGCGCGGCGCGGCGCGGAGTTCCTGCCCGACGTTGCCCGTATGGCTTAGCCAGCACCGCTTGCGGTCGCCTTCGCGAATCGGCACACTCGACGGATGCCGAGTCCATCCTTCCCGCTTGTCGTGTTCGATCTCGACGGTACCATCGCCGATACGGCACCTGATCTGGCCGCCGCGCTCAATGCCGCGCTGGTTTCGCTTGGTCGCCCGGCGCAATCCCTGGAGGCGGTGCGCGGGTTGATCGGGCACGGCACGCGCGCGCTGCTGCGCAACGGCCTTGCCGCGACCGGCGGGGGGGATGAGGCGCTGGTGGCGCAGGCCTATCCGGTGCTGCTGTCCTACTACGAGGCGCATATCTGCGATCACAGCGCGCCTTATTCCGGGGTCGAGCAGGCGTGGGACGCACTCGCCGCGCAAGGCGTGCGGCTGGCGCTGTGCACCAACAAGCCGGCCGCGCTGACGGACAGACTGCTTGCCGCGCTCGGTTGGCAGAACCGCTTTGCCGCTGTCGTCGGCGGAGATACGCTGGCAGTGAGCAAGCCCGATCCGGCTCCGCTGCACCTGGCCATTGCGCAGGCCGGTGGCGGCCCGGCGGCTTTTGTCGGCGACTCGATCGTCGATATCCAGACGGCCAAAGCCGCTGGCGTGCCGGTGATTGCGGTCAGTTTCGGGTTTGCCGACCGCCCCGCGCGCGAACTCGGCGCGGATGCCGTGATCGACCACTATGCGGATCTCGCCGCCGCGCTTGCTGCCCTGCCGGGGGCGAACTGAGCCCGGCAGGGCAGCCGCTACTTATTGCGGGATCTGCCAGCGGATCGCGTTGGCATAGCGGCCCGCGATGATGGCCCCTTGGTCGTCGCTGGCCGGTGCAAACCGCGCACGTTGGCTGACTTTGGCGCATGTCGCCGCATCAAGCTCGGCCGATCCGCTGGAGCGCGTGACGGTGCAATCGCGCACCCGGCCATCGGGGCCAACCGTGATCTCGAAGCCGGTTACGCCCTGTTCGCCGCGCCGCAGAGCGCCGGTGGGGTAGTCAGCTTCCGAAACCCACTGGCCGGGGGCTGTCAGCGGACGCGCCGCGCGCGGGGTGAAGCTGGCAGAGGCAGACGCGCTGGGAAGCGGCGGCGGGAGCAGCGGCC
>CAILIO010000304.1 GCA_903834285.1 uncultured Sphingomonadales bacterium
CGTCTCGCCATCGCCTCCATCCTCGCGCTCGCCCCGCTGCCGGTGCTTGCCGCCGCCCCCGCCGGCTATCCCGCTGCCGAGGCACAAGTGCTCGATCTTGCCACCAAGGCCATCGCCATCCGCTCGGTACGCGGCGAGAACAACCGCACGATCGACGTCGCCAATCTCTACAAGCAGGCGCTGCTGGCGGGCGGCTGGGCGCAAGGCGATATCGAGATTACGCCGGTCGACGACACCGCCTACATCATCGCCACGTGGCAGGGCTCCGATCCCAAGCTCAAGCCGCTGGTGATCTCCGGTCACATGGATGTGGTCGAGGCCAAGCCCTCCGACTGGAAGCGCGATCCCTTCACTCCGGTCGTCGAAGACGGCATCCTCTACGGCCGCGGCGCGACCGACATGAAGTTCAATGGCGCCACCGCGCTTTCCTCGCTGATCGAGCTGCGCCGCCAGGGGTTCAAGCCGCGCCGCACCATCGTCATCGAGTTCTCGGGCGACGAGGAAACGGTGATGAAGACCACCGGCCTCATCGCCGACAAGCTCAAGAACGCCGAACTCGTCATCAATGCCGATGCCGGCGGCGGCAAGTTCAACGAGACCACGGGCCAGCCGCTCTACTGGGTGTGGGACGGCGCCGAGAAGACTTACGGCGATTTCAAGCTCGAAGTGACCAACCCTGGCGGCCACAGCTCTGCGCCGCGCGCGGAAAACGCGATCGTGCAGCTCGCCGGGGCGCTGGTCAAAGTGGGGGCCTACAAGTTCCCCGCCGAGCAGAACGCGCTGACCAAGGGTTACTTCACGCAGGCCGCCGCGTTCGAGCCCGATCCCAAGATTGCCACTGCGATGCGCGCCTTTGCTGCGAACATCGCTGATGAAAACGCCATTGCCGTGCTGCGCGCCAATCCCGCCACCGTCGGCAAAGTGGGCACCACGTGCGTGCCGACCATGGCGCAGGCAGGCCACGCGCTCAACGCGCTGCCGCAGCGCGCCGATGCGTTCATCAATTGCCGCATCTTCCCCGGCCACACGCTCGTGCAGATCCAGGCCGAACTCGCGCGCGTGATCAATATGCCCGAGGTCAAGATCATCGACGTGACCGAGGGCTCGTTCGAAACCGATGCCTCGCCGATGCGGCCCGATTTTGTCGCGGCCTCGACCAAGGCGATCCGCAAGGCATGGGGCAAGGACTTGCCCGTGGTGCCCTCACAGTCGTCGGGCGCGTCCGATAGCATGTACTACCGCCGCCTCGGCATCCCCGCCTATGGCGCGAGCCCGCTGTTCACCAAGGACAGCGAGGAGTTTTCGCACGGCCTCAACGAACGCGTGCGGCTGGAGAACATCCGCCCGGGCGTGACGTATTATCTCAGCCTGCTCATCGATCTGTCGAAATAAGCGTATCGAGGAAGCGGCGCGCGATATCGCCCGCTTCCTCGGCCGTGAAGCAGCCGGGCGAGAGGCACAGCTCGAGCCACAGCCCGTCGACCAGCGCCGAAACCGCGATCGCATCGCGGCGCTGGCGCTCTGTCGGCACCCCGCACGCCCCCAGCAGGGCTTCGAGCCGCGCGCGCGAACCCGAATACTGCTCGTCATGCTGCGCGGCGATGGCGGGTCGCGCGGTCACCAGGCTCCAGAACGCGATCCATGTCGCCAGAAGTTGCGGATCGGCGATGCCGGGTGCAAAGCTCGCCGTGACGAATGCATCGAGCCGCGCGCGCGGGTCGGGCCCGGCCTCGGCCACCGCGCGGTCCAGCGCCGTGTCCACCGTGCCTTCGACATGCGCGTAAGTTGCCGCGACAAGCGCTTCGATTCCGGTGAAATAATGGCTCACCAGCCCCGGCGAGACCCCAGCCTCCACCGCAATTGCGCGCACACTCGCGCCTGCCGCGCCCGCGCGCGCCAGCACCCGCGCGCAAGCCTCGATCAGCGCCAGCCGCCGCGCATCGGGCTCGATGCGGCGGAAGGCTGGTTGATGTGAGGCGGGCGCTTTCATCTTGCTTATCCTACCTGTTGTTGTACGATCGTCCAACAAGCTTTTTCAACCCGGAGATTCGGTATGGGCCACCAATCTGCCATCGCGGCATGTTCCGCCCCGAAGCCGTTTGCCGCATTCGCGGCGGGCGAACACGATCCCGATGCGGATTGGAGCCTCCCCGGCTGGCTCTACACTGATCCCGAATACCATGATCTGGAAATGGAGCGGGTGATCCGCCCTTCGTGGCAGATTGTCTGCCACGTCAGCGATATTCCCAATCCGGGCGACTGGCGGACGATCGATTACATCGGCGAAAGCGTGATCGTCGTGCGCGGCGAAGATGGCGAGATCCGCGCCTTCACCAATGTCTGCCGCCACCGCGCGATGCGGCTGGTGGAAGGCGGCAAGGGCTGCGCGAAAAAGCTCGTCTGCCCCTATCACGCCTGGGTTTATGAAACCGACGGCCGCCTCACTGGCGTTCCGATGAAGGGCGATTATCCCGCTCTGAAGCTGGAAGAAAACGGCCTCGCGCTCGTCGCGCTCGAAGTGTGGCACGGCCTCGTTTTCGTGTGCCTGAAGCCCGGGGTATTCCCCACGGTGGGTGAGATGATGGCCCCTCATGAGGCCGAAGTCGCCCCCTACCGGATCGCAGACATGCGCACGATCAGCGATGTTGGCGTTCGTTCGCGCAACGTGAACTGGAAGAACGTCGGCGACAATTATTCGGACAACCTGCACATTCCGGTCGCCCATGACGGGCTCGTGCGGATATTCGGCAAGTCCTATGAAATCGGCGCGGACGACTGGGTTGATCGGCTTAAGGGCGATCTGGTCGACAAGCCCTCCGGCAATTTCTGGGAGCGCTTCTATCAGGCGCACCTGCCGCGCGTGGACCACCTCCCCGAGGAAAGCCAGCGCCGCTGGCTCTACTACAAGCTGTGGCCCAACATCGCGTTCGATATCTACGCCGACCAGATCGACTTCATGCAATGGCTGCCGATCAGCCCCACCACTTGCGTGCTGCGCGGAATGGCATTCGCGCTACCTGACGAAAGCCGCACCATGAAGCTTGTGCGCTATGCCAACGTGCGCATCAACCGCGTTGTCAACCGGGAAGATACCTGGCTGATCGAGCGCGTTCAGCAGGGCATGGCCTCTGAAACATACGGCGCCGGTCCCATCGGCAGGAGCGAGGTCTGCCTGCGCAGCTTCGCCCGCAAGATCCGCGCGCTCAC
>CAILIO010000305.1 GCA_903834285.1 uncultured Sphingomonadales bacterium
AGCGCTGCGAAACCCGGCGGCGCTTCTGCTTGCATGTGGCGAAGCAGCAGCTCGGTGCGCGACACGCCCAGCGCATGGGCCATCAGCAGTTCGGCATCGAGCCGGGCCGTGTCGCTCGTCGCGGCAAGCTGCGCGGCGGCCTCGCGCAGGGTTTGCGCAATATCAGGCATGCGCATCAGGCATGCGCATCAGGTATCCAGGGCGGCAAGGCGCTTGACCTGATCCTCGGCGGTCAGCGCGTCGATCAGTTCGCCAAGGCCCGGCCCTTCGAGGATTTCGGGCAGGCGGTGCAAGGTCAGGTTGATGCGATGGTCGGTCACGCGGCCTTGCGGGAAATTGTAGGTGCGGATGCGTTCGGAACGGTCGCCCGATCCGACCATGGCCTTGCGCGCCTCGGCCTCCGCGCCGTGGGCTTCGGCGCGGCGCAAGTCATAGAGGCGCGTGCGCAGAACTTGCATCGCCTTGTCCTTGTTCTTGTGCTGGCTGCGCTGGTCCTGCTGGATCACGACAAGCCCGGTGGGCAAGTGCGTCAGCCGTACCGCCGAATCGGTGGTGTTGACATGCTGGCCGCCTGCCCCGCTGGCGCGGTAGATGTCGATCTTGATGTCGCCCGGCTCGATCTGCACATCGACTTCGTCCGGTTCGGGCAGCACGGCGACGGTGGCGGCGCTGGTGTGGATCCGCCCGCCGCTTTCGGTGACGGGCACGCGCTGCACGCGGTGGACGCCGCTTTCATACTTGAGCTTCGCGAACACACCGGTGCCCGCCACATTGGCAACGACTTCCTTGAAGCCGCCGAGTTCGTTCGCATTGGCTGAGACCATCTCGACCTTCCAGCCCTGTTCGGCGGCAAAGCGTTCGTACATGCGGTAGAGATCGGCGGCGAAAAGGGCGGCCTCGTCGCCCCCGGTGCCGGCGCGGATTTCTAGCATGGCCGGGCGGCTGTCGGCGCTGTCGCGCGGGAGCATGGTAATGGCGAGCGCGCGCTCAGCCTCGGGCAGCTCGGTCCGCAGATGCGCGATTTCCTCTTCGGCGAGGGCACGCATTTCCGGATCAGGGTCGCTGCTGGCCGTGAGCGAGGCGAGTTCGCCCCGCATCGTGCTGACATGCGCGGCGGCGCGGGCAACGGGCTCAAGCTCGGCATAATCCCGGCTCGCGGCAACAAACGCCGGGCCTTCCAGCGTGCCCGAAGCCAGCCGCGCTTCGAGCTCAGCGAAGCGGGCAGCAATCTGGGCGAGGCGGGTGTCGCTTACAGACACGACCCATCCTTCCAAACACCGTCATGCTGAACTTGTTTCAGCATCCATCGTGCCGCATTCTCGGTGGTATGCTGGTCGAGAAGAACCCCTGCGTCTACATCCTCGCCAGCGGGCACTACGGCACGATCTATATCGGCGTGACCTCGAACCTGATGCAACGGCTTGCACAACATCGCGAAGGTGTCACGCGCGGGTTCACCTCGCGTTACGCCGTCTACCACCTCGTTCACTTTGAGATGTTCGGCGACATGGAGCGCGCAATTGCCCGCGAAAAGCAGCTGAAAAACTGGAAGCGGCCGTGGAAGATCAATCTGATCAACGGCGTGAACCTGGAGTGGCGCGACCTTGCGGTAGGGCTGGGCTTCCCACCCCTTGCTCCGCGCGTGCGGAGAGATGGACCCTGAAACAAGTTCAGGGTGACGGACATTTGAGTTCGATGGAGAAGACATCGTTATTGTCACGAAAAATCGAAACCGTCGAGGACAGCTTGAACTGTTCCAGGCTCGAGAACTCCAGCCACAAGCACGCGATGACCACGGCCCGCCGCCCCATCTCGAATGTCTAGCGTTACAATCTCCGCAGGGTTCATCTTCCGTGCGCGATCGAACCGCTTGCGCGGGTTGCCTGTGACGACCAACTCGGTCGCAATTCCAGATCGCCGACACGCAGCGGCAAGTGCGGCTGCTTCCAAATCGAGTTCTGCGTTTTCCGAGACTATAGCAAGTGGCAGGACCTCTGTTTTCTTGGCCTCTGCCGCTTCAACAAGCATCGCCAGCCGCTCGATCCCCGCCGCCCAGCCGACCGCAGGCGTGTGCGGGCCGCCGAGCGCCTCGATCAAGCCATCATAACGCCCGCCGCCAAGCACGGTGCCTTGTGCGCCGAGGCGGTCGGTGACGAATTCGAACGCAGTGTGGCGATAATAGTCCAGCCCGCGTACCAGCGCCGGGGCGCGTGTCCAGGCGACGCCAGCGGCATCGAGCCCGCCCGTCACCCGCGCGAAGAAGTCCTGGGCTTCGGCCGAAAGGAATGCGTCGATCATCGGCGCGTTCGCCGTGAAAACCTTGTCGCGCGGGTCCTTGCTGTCGAGGATGCGCAGCGGGTTCTTCTCGAGCCGCTCCTGCGAATCCTCGGAAAGGTCGCCTTTCACCGCGCGGAAGTAGTCGATCAGCGCGGCGCGCCAGGCCTCGCGGCTGGGCGCATCGCCCAGCGTGTTGAGGTGCAAGGTCACGCCTTCCGAGATGCCCAGCTCGCGGACGATCTGGTCTGCCATGACCAGCAGCTCGACATCAGCCTGCGCTTCGGCAGCACCGATGATCTCGGCGTCGATCTGGTGGAACTGGCGGTAGCGACCCTTCTGCGGGCGTTCGTAGCGGAACAGCGGCCCGTGCGTTGCGAGCTTGAGCGGCGCGTGCTGCTGCCAGCCATTGGTGAGGTAGGCGCGCGCGATGCCGGCGGTGAACTCGGGGCGAAGGGTGAGCGATTCGCCGCCGCGATCCTCGAAGCTGTACATTTCCTTGGAGACGACGTCGGTCGTCTCGCCCAGACTGCGGCTGAACACCGCAGTCTTTTCGAACACCGGCATTTCGGCGCGGCGGAAGCGGTAAAGCCGGCGCACGCGTTCGAAGGTTTCGACCACGAAGGCAAAGGCTTCGGCATCGGCGCCGAAGATGTCCTGCGTGCCGCGGATCGCCTGCGGCGTCGTGGGGGCGGACTTGGGGGCTGGCTGGGGGGGTTCGCTGCTCATTGCGCCTGCGCGATTAGCGCCAATGCGGGCGCGGGGAAAGGGGCGGGGCAATTGCGCCATGCTGCCCTCTTGGTGAGGCCGGTTGCAGTCGGCAAAGCTTCGCGCCATGAAGCGGCGATGCTCACCACGCCCAAGCGGCCTTCGCGCCCCGCCACCCTGCGCCCTGTTCTCGCCCTGATCGCAGCGCTCCTTGCCACTTCTGCCCCCGCCTTTGCGCAGATCCAGCCACCCGCGAACACGCGGCCGATGGCAGTGCCGATCACGCAGACCATCCCCGACGCCGAGGACAAGCCGTTTCCCGGCACGGTCCAGCTCGCGATCGATGCCAGCGACACAACGACGGGCGCCTACCGCGTGACCGAGACGATCCCGCTGCCCGCGGGCCTTTCGAAGCTGACCCTGCTCTATCCCAAGTGGCTCCCCGGCAACCACTCGGACGAAGGCCCGCTCGCCGAACTCGTCGACGTGCGTTTCTTTGCCGGCGGCAAGCCGCTGACCTGGACCCGCGATCCGGTCGATGTCTATGCGTTCCATGTCGACCTGCCGGCGGGCGCGACCGAGCTGACCGCAAAGTTCATCCACACCTCGCCGCTGCGTGAAAGCGAGGGGCGCATCACGGTGACGCGCGAAATGCTCAACCTGCAGTGGGAGAAGATGAGCCTCTATCCCGCCGGGTATTACGTTCGCCAGATCAATGTGAAGCCGACCGTCACCGTCCCGGCGGGCTGGCAGGTCTTCACCGCGCTCGATGGCAAGGCCGCGCAGGGCAATGTCGTGACCTGGGACGTTTCCGACTACGAGACGCTGGTCGATTCGCCGATTTTCGCGGGCGTCTATGCCGACCGCCATGACCTCGGCAAAGGCGTCTACCTCGATCTCGTCGCGGACAAGCCCGAACTGCTCAAGATCGCGCCCGAGAACCTCGCGACTTATCGCAACCTCGTCGACGAGGCGCTGCTGGCCTACGGCGCGAAGCACTTCGATCACTATGATCTGCTGCTGGCGCTTACCGACCGCATGGGCGGCATCGGGCTTGAGCATCACCGTTCGAGCGAAAACCAGTACGAGCCCCGCACACTGGTCGACTGGACGGCGGGCGACTGGGACCGCAACGTGATCGCACACGAGTTCTCGCATTCGTGGGATGGCAAGTTCCGCCGCCCCGCCAAGCTGTGGACGCCCGATTACCGCGTGCCGATGCAGGACAACCTGCTGTGGGTCTACGAAGGGCAGAACCAGTTCTGGGGCCTCGTGCTTGCCGCGCGCTCGGGCGTGCAGAGCAAGGAGCAGGTGCTTGGCCAGTTTGCCAACTATGCCGGGTCCTTCACTCAGTACCCCGGGCGCGAGTGGCGTTCGGTCGAGGATACCACGCACGATCCCATCATCGCCAACCGCAAGCCCAAGCCGTTCTCCTCGCTCGCGCGGAACGAGGAATACTACACCGAAGGCGCGCTGATCTGGCTCGAGGCCGAGGCAATCATCCGCGAGGGGACCAGCGGCAAGAAGGGCATGGACGATTTCGCCAAGGCCTTCTTCGGTATCAAGGATGGCGATTGGGGCGTGGTGACTTACGACTTGCCCGATGTGATCCAGACGCTGAACGGCGTCTACCCCTACGACTGGGCCAGCTTCATCAAGACCCGCATCCAGACTGCCGGCCAGCCCTCGCCGCTCGGCGGGATCGAGCGCGGCGGCTACACGCTGGCATGGAAGGAAGAGCCCAATCCCTATGATAAGGCGCGGATGACGTCGGCGAAGTACATTTCGCTCAACCACTCGATCGGCCTTGCTATCGACAACGACGGCAAGGTGACCGGCAGCCGCTGGGATGGCCCCGGCTTCAAGGCCGGGATCGTGACGGGCACGCAGATCGTCTCGGTCAACGGCAAGACTTACGATCAGGAAACGATCAAGGCCGCAATCACCGCCGCCAAGGGCACCACCGCGCCAATCGAACTGATCGTCAAGCGCGACGATACGGTTCGCACGGTCCAGGTGTCCTATCACGACGGGCTGCGCTGGCCGTGGCTGGAGCGCGCCGCGCCGGGCACCGCGCCCACCGGGCTAGACAAGCTGCTGGCGCCGCGCTCGCTCGCGGCCAAGCCTGCCGCGAAGAAGTAACGTGGAAAGCGGCGGCGGCGGCGGCACTGACCGGTCCGGACTGCGGTTCGGCCAACGCTTCGCGCCGCCGCGCTTCGTACTCTTCCTTGTGTTGCTGATTGCGGGGGCTGCCGCGCGCTGGTGGATGACCGGCTATCACAGTCCAGCGGACGCGCTGGTGGTGGGTTTCGATTTCGCGGTCGCGGGCTTCCTCGTCTCGCTCGTGCCGCTGCTGCGCGCATGCGACATGGCGACCATGCGGCGGCATTCGGAGGAGAATGACGCCAATCGCACCGTCGTGCTCGGTATCAGCACGCTGATCACGCTGGTGGTCATGGCGGCGATTGCGGGGGAGTTGCCCGCCGCCAAGCATGGCGAGCCCGGCGCGCTGCTGCGCGTCATCCTCACGCTGCTGCTGACCTGGCTCTTTGCCAACGTGGTCTATGCATTGCACTACGCGCACGAGTATTACCGGCCGGGCGTGGTGCCCGGCGAGGACGCTGGCGGCCTCGAGTTTCCCGGTAGCGGACATCCGGATTACTTCGACTTTGCCTATTTCTCGCTCACGCTTGGCATGACGTTCCAGACCTCGGACGTGGAGATTTCCTCGCGCCTGATTCGCCGGATCGTGACCGCGCATTCGTTCGCGGCCTTCGTGTTCAATATCGGGGTGATCGCCTTCACCATCAACGGGCTCGGCGGGATATAAGGCACGTTATCCCGGTGGCCCGTCACGTTCATGTTGCGGCGCACAACGCGCGGCGCTAGAGGCTCGTCACGTTACCAACGCCACTCCGGCCCAGCGAAGGCATCCCATGCGCATCGACATGATCCCTACCGGTGAAAATCCGCCCGAGACGCTTAACGTGGTCATCGAAGTGCCGGTTGGCGGCGAGCCGGTGAAGTACGAGTTCGACAAGGCCTCAGGCGCGCTTTTCGTCGACCGCATCCTGCACACGCCGATGCGCTATCCCGCCAACTACGGCTTCGTGCCGCACACGCTTTCGCCCGATGGCGACCCGCTCGATGCGCTGGTGATCGCGCGCTCGCCCTTCGTGCCCGGCTCGGTCGTGCGCGTGCGGCCGATTGCTGTGCTCAACCTTGAAGACGAGCATGGCGGCGACGAGAAGCTCGTCTGCGTGCCCGATGACAAGACCTTCCCCTACTACCGCGACGTCGCCGAGAAGAGCGACCTGCCCGAGATCGTGCTCCAGCAGATCGAGCACTTCTTCACCCACTACAAGGACCTGGAAAAGGAAAAGTGGGTCCGCGTGGGCAAGTGGGGCGGCGCCGAGGATGCCAAGCGCATCACGCTCGAAGCCATCGAGCGCGCCAAGACCGCGAAGTAAGCTGCGGGCGAGGGCGCTGCGGCGCCCTCAATCCCCTGCGACGCTGAGGCCGTCGATCCTGAGCGTGGGCACATCGATCCCGCGCCAGGTCTCGAGATCGTCCGCCGCGACAAGCCGGGCGAACATGTCGATCAAATTGCCCGCCACGGTAAACTCGGCAATCGGTCCGGCGAGTTCGCCGCCCGCGATGCGATAGCCCGAGGCGCCGCGGCTGTAGTCGCCGGTCACGCCGTTGACGCCGTGGCCGATCAGTTCGGTCACGTATATCCCGTCGGCGATATCTTCGATCAGCGCGGCGCGGCTCACCGAACCCGGCTGAAGCACGAGATTGCCCGCAGTGACATGCGGCGCGCCCGATCCCCCGCGCGAGGCATGGCCGGTGGGCGCGGCGCCGAGCTGACGCGCGGCGGCGGAGTCCATCAGCCAGCCGGTGAGGCAGCCCTTTTCGACTAGGTTGCGAGGGCCGGTGGGCAGGCCTTCGCCATCGAACGGGCGCGAGCGGGGGCCGCGCAGACGCCGCGGGTCTTCGCTGATGGTGATCGCGGAATCGAAGATCTGCGCGCCCTCCTTGTCGAGCAGGAAGCTCGCGCGGCGGGCGATGGCCGAACCCGACATCGCGCCAAGCAGGTGGCCGATCAGTGAACTGCCGACGCGCGGATCGAACACGATTGGATAAGTCCCGCTCTTCACCCGGCCCGGATTGACGCGGGCGACGGTACGGGTCCCTGCCTCGTGGCCGATCTCGGCAGGCGAGAGCAGGTCGGCCAAGTGGCGCGCGTTGCGCCACGAATAATCGCGCTGCATCCCGCTGTCAGTCCCGGCCAGCACGCTGGCTGAACGGCCGTGGCTGGTCACGGCATAAGCGCCGCTGAAGCCGTGGCTGGTGGAAAGCGCGACCACGCCGCGCCCCGCGCTGGCGCTGCCACCTTCGCTGTTGGTGACGCCGGGCACCGCGCGTGCGGCGTCCTCGGCTTCTTCCGCCCAGTGTCGCAGCGTCTGCGGATCGGGTTCGTCCGCATCGACGAGATCGAGATCGATCACGCCGGTGCGCAGCAGGAGCTCTTCCGGAGCGAGGCCGGCAAACTTGTCGGCCGGTGCGGCGCGGGCCATGGCGACCGCACGGCTGGCGAGTTCATCGAGCGCGCTGTCGCCAAGGTCGGTCGAGCCGATCGAGGCCGAAGCACCGCCCACGAAAACGCGCAGGCCGATATGTTCGGATTCGGAGCGCTCGACATCCTCGAGCGCGCCAAGGCGGACCGAGACCGCCTCCGACGAGTCGGCGATGTAGACCGCATCGCCGGCCTCGGCTCCGGCCTTCAGTGCGCGCTCGATCAGCGCGTGGCAGCGCTCCTGCGCCTCTTGGGGGGAAAGCATCGGGGAAACGGGCCTTTCAAGCGGACTGACGTCAGGCCCTGCATATAGGCGCCGCCGCGCGGCGGGCAATCAGTTCAGCGAGACGAGCACCCGGAACACGGCGGCGAGCAGAAACGGCAGGCCGATCGCGACCGCCCATGTCGCCAGCTGATCGCGCCGGAAGCTGGCGCGCAGCGCGGGATCGGCGGCTTCGGCATCGCCCAGCGTTTCCCAGCGGCGCTCGAAATGGCGGAACATCGGGATGACCCCGGCGACGAGCACGACCAGCGCGATCATCGGCAGCATCGAGCCGCCGGTACCTTCGAGGGTGCGCAAGGTCACGAAGATCTGGAGGCTGGTGTAGACGAGCAGGCTGTAGGCGACCGTGTCGCTCATCCGCTTGCGCCAATCGAGTGCGTGGCCCTGCATGGTTTTGCCTTCGCGTACCAGATCCGCCGCAATGCCCTTGCGCATCGGTTGTGCCCCCGTACTTGCCTCTCCGCCGGGAGTAGAACACGCCTTTCGTTCTGTTTCAAGCGCTGCAACATTACGGGCCCCCGATCATCGCGCATCTGGCGGCTCGCCATGCATAAATCCTGCCAAAGGCGTGCAGACGGGCTTTGCCCGCGCTGCGGACCGGGCTATGGACCAAGTCGATTATGGAAGAAACGCCTGCCACCGCGACCAATCAAGCCGCCCTCGAACGTGGCGGGCTGGAAGTCGTCTCGATCGCCAAGAGCTATGACAAGCGCGCGGTGCTGACCGATATCTCGCTCTCGGTGGGCAAGGGCGAAGTCCTCGGTCTGCTTGGCCCCAATGGCGCGGGCAAGACTACCTGCTTCTATTCGATCATGGGGCTGGTGCGGCCGGATTCAGGTCGCATCCTGCTTGATGGCGTCGATATCACCCGCCTGCCGATGTACCGCCGCGCGATCCTCGGGCTTGGCTACCTGCCACAGGAAACCTCGATTTTCCGCGGTATGACGGTCGAGCAGAACATCCTGACGGTGCTCGAACTGGTCGAGCCCGACAAGGAGACCCGCACTGCGGAGCTCAACCGGCTGCTCGACGAGTTCGGCCTTACCCGTCTGCGCACCTCGCCCGCCATGGCGCTGTCGGGCGGTGAGCGGCGGCGCTGCGAGATTGCTCGCGCATTGGCGGCAAGCCCTTCGATCATCCTGCTCGACGAACCTTTCGCGGGCATCGACCCGCTGTCGATCAGCGACATTCGCCACCTCGTGATCGATCTGAAGAATCGCGGCATCGGCGTGCTGATCACCGATCACAACGTGCGCGAGACGCTCGATATCGTCGATCGCGCCTGCATCATCTATGGCGGGCAGGTGCTGTTTGCCGGCAGCCCCGAGGCGCTGGTGGCCGATCCCAACGTGCGCCGCCTCTATCTGGGCGAGGGTTTCACCCTATGACGGTTCCGGGCGCGATGCCGCCGCAGCCGGGAGGATAGGGGGCGATGGCGATGGGTCCGCGGCTCGACCTCCGCCAGAGCCAGTCCCTGGTCATGACGCCGCAGCTCCAGCAGGCCATCAAGCTGCTGGCGCTGTCCAACCTCGAGATCGAGGCTTTCATCGGCGAGGCGCTCGACGCCAATCCGTTGCTCGAAATGGGCGAAGCCGCACCCGAGGGCGGCATGGCCGAACCCGCGTTCGAGGGCGAGCCGGAGGCCATGCGGCGCACGACCCTCGAATCTTCGCCCGTTGACCAGCTCGTCAGCGAAGGCCGCGCGGCGGATGACCGGCCGCTTGATATCGACGCCAGCGCGCTCGACCGGGACCGGGATACCGGCGACGGGTCGCGGACCGACTTTACCGACACGCTGGCCGATTTCGGGACGAGCGGCAGCGGCGGCGAAGGGCCGGACATCAACGAGCGCGGTGGGGATGGCGAAACGCTGGCCGAGCATCTCCACGCGCAGATCGGTGCGGTGACCTCGGACCCGGCGCTGTTGTTCGCCGCACGCTGGCTGATCGACCAGATCGACGAGGCGGGCTATCTCACCACCACACTCGATGATGCGCTTGAAGCGCTAGGCCTGCCGATGCCGGCGATGCAGGCCGCGCTGGGGCTGGTCCAGTCGCTCGACCCGACCGGCGTCTGCGCGCGCAACCTAGCCGAATGCATCGCGCTGCAGGCGCGCGAGGCGGACCGCTATGACCCCTGCATGGCGCGGCTGATCGACAATCTCGACCTTGTCGCGCGCGGCGAGATCGCGCGGCTCAAGCGGCTGTGCCACGTCGATGACGAGGACTTTGCCGACATGCTGCGCGAATTGCGCAGCTATGATCCCAAGCCGGGCCTGCGCTTCGGCAGTCGCCCGGCCGAAGCGGTCGTGCCCGATATCCTCGTGCAGGCGGTCACGGGCGAAGACGGCGTGCCCGGCTGGGATATCGCGCTTAATCCCGCCACTTTGCCGCGTCTCGTCGTCAACCGGCGCTATTATGTAGAGATGCGGCACGCCTGCGTGGCCAAGGACGCCAAGGCATGGCTGGGCGAGCGGTTGGCCGATGCCAACTGGCTGCTCAAGGCGCTCGATCAACGGCAGAAGACGATCCTCAAGGTGGCGGCGGAAATCGTGAAGCAGCAGGAAGGCTTCTTCCGCCTCGGCGTGGCGCACCTGAAGCCGCTGACCTTGCGCACGGTGGCCGAGGCGATAGCGATGCACGAATCGACAGTGAGCCGAGTGACCTCGAACAAGTACCTCCACTGCGCGCGCGGGACGTTCGAGCTCAAGTACTTCTTCACCTCGGGCGTCGCTTCGGCCGATGGCGAGAGTTCGGTTTCGGCCGAGGCGGTCAAGGCGGCGATCCGCCAGCTGATCGATGCCGAAGATCCCAAAGCCGTCTTGTCCGACGACACGCTGGTCGATCTGCTGAAGGCACGCGGCTTCGACCTCGCACGGCGCACGGTCGCGAAATACCGCGAGGCCATCGGGCTCGGCAGTTCGGTGCAGCGGCGGCGGCAGAAGACGCTGGCCGGAGTGCGGTAGGCGCCGCTTGCATGGTGCCGGTGGCAGAGGATATGCCCCGCGTGAGGGACAGCGCCGATCGCGGTGCGCAAGGGAGCATGCGATGACCGAGGCCGAACCCACGCCGACCGCTGACCATGCCTATTCACCGCCCTCTCCGTCCGCTGCAAGTCCAACTTCCGCCACCCCGTCGCGCCGGGCCGGCCGCGTGGTGCTGGTGCTCGCGGCGGTTGTCGCGCTCACGGCAGGCGGTGTTGCGGTCTGGCGCGGGCAGCGCGATGCCGAGATCATCGCCATGCCGCCAGCCCCTACCGAAAGCCAGGCCCCGTCGGTTGATGATGTAATCGCGCGGCTCGAGGCGCGGCTCAAGGCCAAGCCCGACGATGCCGAGGGCTGGCGCATGCTTGGCTGGTCCTATTTCCAGACCCAGCACTATGCGGAGGCGGCCACCGCGCTCAAGGAAGCGACCAAGCTTGACGCGACGCATGCCGAGACGTTCTCGTTCCTCGGGGAATCGCTGATGCTGGCCAGCAAGACCGAAGGCAAGATCCCTGCCGACGCGCAGGCCGCCTTCCGGAAGGCGCTCAAGCTTGATCCCAAAGATGCGCGGGCCCGCTATTTTCGCGCGGTGGCAATGGATCTTGCCGGGCAGCACCGCCGCGCTATCGATGCGTGGTTTGCCCTGCTCAAGGATATCCCGCCCGATGCGCCTTATGCCGAGGACATCCGCGCGGTGATCAAGAATGTGGGGGATCGCTACAAGATCCCCTACCAGGAGCGCCTCGCCGCTGCGCAGTTTGCCACGCCGCCGGCAGCGCCCGGCGCTATCCCCGGCCCCTCCCCTGCCGAGGTCCAGGCCGCGACGGCACTGCCCAAGGGCCAGCAGGAAGCGATGATCCGCGGCATGGTCGACGGGCTGGAGGCGAAGCTCGCCAAGGAACCGGGCAACGCGGACAGATGGATCATGCTGATGCGCAGCCGCATGCAGCTCGGCGAACCTGCCAAGGCGGCCAAGGCGCTGGAAGGCGGCCTCGCGGCCTTCCGGAGCGATCCCGCTACCGCCCGGAAACTGCGCGAAGTGGCCGGCGCAATCGGTGTTCCGGGCGCAGCGTCCAGCCGTTAAGGCGTTACTTATTAAAAAAGGTTTCCGCTGCGGATACGCGGCAAGGCACAAAATTCAGACCAAATAAGGGGTTTTATCTATTGATAAAAAAGAGAAACCTCCGAACCTGAAGGGAATTTCCCGCCCCACTGCCTGCGAACGGCACCGGGAGCAGCGCTTACGATAAATTAACCTTTCATGTTCATTGGTCATATGGTTAATGACGGTGAAGGCGCCTGAACGGGGGCTGACGCCAACGGGAATGGCAATAAGGGGCTGATCCATGCGCGTGCTGCTGATCGAGGACGAGCCGACCACGGCCAAGGCGATTGAGCTGATGCTCACGACCGAAGGTTTCAATGTCTATGCAACCGATCTCGGGGAAGAAGGCCTCGATCTCGGCAAGCTCTATGATTACGACATCATCCTGCTCGACCTCAACCTGCCCGACATGCACGGGTACGACGTGCTCAAGAAGCTGCGCGTCGCCAAGGTGCAGACGCCGGTGCTGATCCTCTCCGGCATTGCCGAGATGGACTCCAAGGTCCGCAGCTTCGGCTTCGGTGCGGATGATTACGTGACCAAGCCGTTCCACCGCGAAGAGCTCATCGCCCGCATCCACGCCGTGGTGCGCCGCTCGAAGGGCCACTCGCAGTCGGTCATCCGCACTGGCAAGCTCTCGGTCAATCTCGATGCCAAGACGGTCGAAGTCGACAGTGCCCGTGTCCACCTGACGGGCAAGGAATACGCGATGCTCGAGCTGCTCTCGCTGCGCAAGGGCACCACGCTGACCAAGGAAATGTTCCTCAACCATCTCTATGGCGGGATGGACGAGCCTGAACTCAAGATCATTGACGTGTTCATCTGCAAGCTGCGCAAGAAGCTGGCGCACGCCTGCGACGGCGAGAACTACATCGAAACGGTCTGGGGCCGCGGCTATGTCCTGCGCGATCCGGACGACAAGCTGGATGTCGAAGCGGCCTGATCGGCCGAAAATCCCCCCGGTACTCGACCTCCTGTGCGCAGCGGCCCGTCAGCAATGGCGGGCCGCTTGCGTTGGGAAGGCGCTCAGCTCACCCGGCGGAAGGTGTTGGTCTCCGGCCGGGGCCTGGCCGGCGGGTGATCACATGCCCCAGCGGGGCTTCGTTCCAAATTTCTTGTCTGCTGCGCCCGCAAGGCATAGCGGGCCTTATCGATGAGAGGGCCGCGCACCAGATACTTTGGCGGATGCCTTGCCGTTGCCGCCTTGCCGGCGTGCAGCCTGCCCGGTGCCGCGTTCGCGCAGGACGCGGAACAGCTGATTCTCGTCACCGCGCCGGGCGCCGGGGTGGACAGCGACGACGCGCTTGCCCTTTCGCGCCAAGACCTGGCGCGCGGCGGCAGGCCCGACCTTATCGGCGCGCTGACCCGCCAACTGCCTGGCGTCACCTTGCAGGATGCACAGGGCAATCCCTGGCAGCCGGTGCTGGTCTATCGCGGGCAGACGGCCTCGGGCGCGCAGGGGCAGGCGCAGGGCCTTGCCGCCTATCTCGATGGCGCGCGGTTCAATTTGCCCTTCGGCGATACCGTCTCGCTCGATTTGCTGCCCGATGCGGCGCTGCGCACGGTGGAACTGGTCGATTCAAGCCCGGTCTACGGTCTCAATGCGCTGGGCGGCGCGCTCCTGCTGGAAACCGCGACCGGCCGCAGCGAGCCGGGCGTGACCGGCAGCGCCTCGCTCGGCGCTTATGGGGCGCATGACGTGAGCTTGGCGGCAGGCGGCGCGGCGGGGCGGTGGAGCTTGTTCGCCGCCGTGCAATCGCGCGGCGAGACCGGCTGGCGCGATTTCAGCTCCTCGCGCCTTGCCAGCGGCTATGCCGACCTCGGTTATGACGGCATGACGGCCGGGCTTCACGGCAAGCTGATCCTCGCCAGCACCGGGCTCAGCGGCAATGGCGCTGCGCCCGAGGACCTGCTGGCCGTTCGGCGCGCGGCGGTATTCACGCATCCCGACCGGACCGAGAACCGCTTTGCGCGTGTCAGCCTCCACCCATGGGCCGATCTCGCGCCAACTACGCGGCTGCAGGCGGCCTTGTATGCACAGTGGCAGACCAGCCGCGCGCGCAACGGCGATGCGGCCGATATCGCGCCCTGCGAGGACGCACCGGGGTCGCTCTGCCTTGAAGCCGGCTCCAAGGTTGAAGCGCTGACCGACCGGCTGGGCCGCCCGATCCCTGCGCTGGCGGGTGATCCGGTCTATGCGGTGCTCAACCGCGGCGAGTTGCAGTCGCGCGCGTATGGCCTGCTCGCGCAGATCACTGACCGGAGGCCCCTGCTGGGCGGCTCCAACGTGCTGACGATCGGCACCAGCCTTGATTACGGGCGCAGCGCCTTTGCCGCAACAACCGCGCTCGGCATGCTCGATGATACGCGCGGGGTGCAGCCGGCCGGCCCCGAGATCGCGCAGGCGGACAATGCGATCGCGCCGGTCTCTGTCGTCGCGCGCAATTTCTACGCGGGGTTCTTCGCGGCGGAAACGCTGCCGCTGGGACCGCGCCTGCGCCTCGAAGCAGGGCTGCGGTACAACTACGCCGCGATCCGGCTCGACGACCGAATCGGGGCGGCGCTCAACGGGCGGCACAGCTTCACCCGGCTCAATCCCGGCCTCGAACTCGATTGGGATGCCACCCCCGGTCTGTCGCTGCGCGCGGGCTATGCCGAGACCAACCGCGCGCCGACACCGGCGGAGCTTTCCTGCGCCGATCCGGGGGCACCGTGCAGCCTTGCCAATTTCTTCGTTGCCGATCCGCCGCTGCGGCAAGTCGTGGCGCGCACGTGGGAACTGGGCGCATCCGGCAAGGCCGCGGCGGGCGGCTGGCGGATGACATGGCTCGCCTCGATCTACCGCGCCGACAGCCGCGACGAGATTCGCCGTGTCGCCTCGGGGGTGCGCGGCCGCGCCTACTTCCAGAACCTCGGCAATGCGCGGCGGCAAGGCATCGAGCTGTCGCTCCATGCCGAGCGCGGCAGCCTCACGGTGGGCGTGACTTACACTTTTAGCGATGCAACCAACCGTTCGCTCGTGCATATTGCCAGCCCCGGCAATCCGGCAGCGGATCAGGACGGGGCGATCACGGTGCGGCCCGGCGACCGGCTGCCCGGCGTGCCGCGCCACAGCGCCAATCTCAATCTGGACTATGCCGGCAAGGCGGGGTCTTGGCGGCGCTTCAGTCTTGGCGGCACGCTGTCGGCGCGGTCGGGTCAGGTGCTGCTAGGCGATGAATCGAACCGCGCGCTTCTGGTCCCGGGCTATATGCTGGTCGATGTGCGCGCGGGCATTGAACTCGTGCGCGAGTTCGTGCTGTTCGGTGAGGTGCGCAACCTGTTCGACCGCGCGCACGCCACGTTCGGCACCTTCGGCCAAATCGGCTCGGTGCCGGTTGCCGAAGCCCCCGGCGCGTCCTCGCCGCGCTTTCTCGGGCCCGGCGCGCCGCGCCGCTGGACGATCGGGATCAGGCGTGGGTTCTGATCCCGGCCATTGACCGCAAATCGCAGCGCTGCCACAGGCGCGCACCATGACCGCGCACAAGCCGGGCGATCCGCTCACCATCAACCGCCTCTATGGCCGCGCCAAGGGCAAGCCACTGCGTGCGGGCCAGCAGGCGCTGATCGACACCCTGCTGCCGCAGATCGCATTGCCTGGTGAAGGGCCGGTGACGGCGCAGGTGCTGTTCGGCCGGGATTGCCCGCTCCATTTCGAGATCGGCTTCGGCGGCGGCGAGCATATGGCGGGGCGCGCGGACATGCTGCCCGATCATGGCTTTATCGGCGCAGAGCCCTTCCTCAACGGCGTGGCGCAGGCGCTGGTGCATGTCGACGGCGGGCGCGGCTCTGACGGCACGGCCACCGGCATTCCGATCCGCAACGTACGCATCCACCATGGCGATGCGCTCGAAGTGCTGGCACGCGTGCCCGATGCGGCGCTGTCGTTCGTCTATCTGCTCCACCCCGATCCCTGGCCCAAGGCGCGCCACGCCAAGCGGCGCATGATGAACGACGGGCCCGTGGACCTCATCGCGCAAAAGCTGAAGCCGGGCGGCGAATTCCGCTTCGGCACCGATCACCCCGTCTATCTGCGCCACGCGCTGATGATCATGCGCAGCCATACCCACCAGTTTGACTGGCTGGCGCAGACCCCCGGTGATTTCCAGAAGCGCCCCGGCGGCTGGCCCGAGACCCGCTACGAGGCAAAGGCACGCGCGCAGGGGCACGAGGTGTGGTACTTCCGCTACCGCCGCCGCTGACGGTTCAGGCGGCGGCATGTGCGCGCTTGGCACCGCCGACCCGCCCACCAGCAGTCTATCCGCGATGTCTTGCAAAGCCTTGCCTCGATCGCCCGGCATAGATCGCATTAACCAATTAAGCACTTCCTAACCAAGGAGGCTTAGCTTCAGCCTCAACGCCGGACAGGAGCGGTTTTTCCGGCAAGGAAAGCGAAGCGAGGGGCTCATGGCCAAGACCAAGACAGCGCAGTCTGTTCTGACCGAGATGCGTGAATTTGCGGGATTCTCACCGTGCGAGCAGCGCTATATCCGGCGCAGCCTCGATGTCGGTCTCGCCCGCCACGATGCCTTTCGCCGCTGGGCGCGAGGCCCTGCCGAAGCGGCCTCGATCCGTACGCAATATGTGATGTACCAGGATCTCAAGCTGCTGCGCGGCCTGCTGAAAAACGAAGTCGATGGCGGTGAAAGCGCCGGCCTCGAGGACCTCGAAGCCGTGATGGGCCCGCTCCTGCGCGTCACCACGTTCGATCTGGCGCAAGGCCGCATCGAAAGCTTCTCGGCCTACCGCTTCCTGTATGAACGGCTGATCGGTGCGGAAGTGCGCCCCTGGCTGCCCGGCGCGTTTTGCGGGGCTGCTGCGCTGCCGCATATTCGCCCGGACCGCCGCAAGGAACTGCTCCAGTCGATCAGCGAAGCGGCTGCGACGGCGCCCGCCTGGTCGATGACAGCACCGCGCTTCTTCCCCGAATACGTCGAAATGGAAGAAGCGGCCTGAGGGGCCTCGTCCGCGCCACACGGATACATGCGTCATTGCGATCGTAGCGAAGCAATCCAGAGCCGCTCTGGATTGCTTCGTTACGATCGCAATGACGATGGAAATTTCTCTGGCGGTCATGGGCCCTAGCCCTTGACCGCCGCAGGCAGCCCTACTTCGCTCGGTCCGGCTTGGCCCGCCAAGGGCCCTTGCGGTGCGGCTTCTTCGGTGCTTCGGGACGGGCCGTCTGGCGATAGGGCTTGGGCGCGTGGTTCGGCTTGCCTTCGCGGCGATGCTTGCGGGCTTCCTCGCGCGGGGCGCCATCCATCGGATGGATCTCGAATTCGTCGGCCTCCTCGGCGGTGCGGCGCACCGCATCCAGGAAGCGCGCGGCGATCGCCGTGGGCACCTCGAACAGCGTTTCCTCGGCGGTGATGCGGATCGCGCCGATCTCGCTGCGGCTGACATGGCCGCGGCGGCACAGCAGCGGCAGGACCCAGCGCGGATCGGCGTTCTGATCGCGCCCGAAGTTGAGCCGCATCCAGGTGCTCTGCTCGAACCCGGCGCGGGGCTCGCGCGCAACGGGCGGGCCGGCATCGTTGCCGCTCATCATGTCCTCGGGCTCGGGCAGACGGGCGCGGTGAACCTGAACGAGTGCGGCGGCGATATCTTCCGGGCTGCGTTCGGCCAGAAGCCGGGCGGCGAGTGCGCGGTCTTCCTCGCTCGCCTCTACAGGTGCAAGAAGCGCGGCCATCATCCGGTCGTTGTCGGCAGCGCGGATATCGGCGGCGGAAGGCGCCGGCACCCACTGTGCCGGGATGCGCGCGCCGCGCAGCATCGCCTCCACCCGCTTGCGGCGCGGATAGGGCACGATGAGCACGGCGGTGCCCTTCTTGCCGGCGCGCCCGGTGCGGCCCGAGCGGTGCTGCAGCGTTTCGGCATCGCGCGGGATCTCGACATGGACGACGAGACTGAGAGAGGGCAGGTCAATGCCGCGCGCGGCGACATCGGTGGCGACGCAGACGCGCGCGCGGCGATCGCGCAGGGCTTGCAGCGCCTGATTGCGCTCGTTCTGGCTGTGCTCGCCGGAGAGAGCGACAACCGCGAAGCCGCGCTCGGTCAGGCTGGCGTGGAGCCGGCGGACGTTGTCGCGCGTGGCGCAGAACAGCATCGCGGTCTCGGCTTCGTGGAAGCGCAGCAGATTGACGACGGCGTTCTCGATATCGGCGGGGGCGACGGCCATTGCCTGATAGTCGATGTCGCCGTGGCCGCGTTCCTCGGTGACGGTCGAGATACGCAGCGCATTGTTCTGGTAGCGGCGGGCGAGCGCGACGATCGGCGCGGGCATCGTTGCCGAGAACAGCATCGTGCGGCGTTCTTGCGGCGTGGCGTCGAGGATCGCCTCGAGGTCTTCGCGAAAGCCCATGTCGAGCATTTCATCGGCCTCGTCGAGCACGGCGACGCGCAGGGCGGAAAGTTGCAGCGCGCCGCGTTCGAGGTGATCGCGCAGGCGGCCCGGGGTGCCGACGACGATGTGGGTGCCATAGCCAAGCGCACGGCGTTCGCGCGAGGCGTCCATGCCGCCGACGCAAGTGGCGATGCGCGCGCCGGTCTGTTCGTAGAGCCACTCCAGCTCGCGGCTGACCTGCAGCGCGAGTTCGCGGGTGGGGGCAATTACCAGCGCGAGCGGCGCGCCGGCGGGGCCCATGCGGTCTTCGCCGGCGAGGAGTTGCGCCGCCATGGCGAGGCCGAATGCGACCGTCTTGCCCGAGCCGGTCTGCGCGGAGACGACAAGGTCGCGCCCCTCGGCATCGGCTTCGAGGACGGCGGCCTGCACCGGGGTGGGTGCGGCATAGCCACGGGCTGCCACGGCGGCGCCGAGGGCGGGGGGGAGTTTTGAAAAGGGCATGGTGCTTTCGGGGGAATAACGTGTGCCCGGACATGCGGTGGCGGCCGGAACGCACCGCCTCCACGCCGGAAGAAGCGCGTCCCATAGACCAATACGAGCGGTTTGGCTTGTGTTGTTTGCAAGAGGGCCGGATTTTGCGCCCCTCTTGTCAGCCGGGGCGCGAACGGACAAGCTGCCTCGACAAGAATAAAAGGACGGACTGCGATGCATTTTCGCGCGTGCACACAAGCGATTGCGTTGGTTTTGGCGGCGAGCTTGCCCGCCCTTGCAGAGGCCGCGCCGCCCGCCGATCCCACCCTCGCGTCCAAGCCCGCCAGCGCGGCAACACTGGCAGCGCAGCAAGCCGTGGCGGCAACGCTGCCGCCGGAAGACGGGCGCGATGCGGCCTTTGCCGCGCAAGGATTCGTCGCGAGCGCGGCCGATCCGGTCATCCGCGATGCAGCGGGCAGGGCGGTGTGGAACATGGTCGCCTACGATTGGGTCTCGGGCCCCGCGCCGGCCAGCGTGAATCCGTCGCTGTGGCGTGAAGTCGGGCTGCTCCGCAAGCATGGCCTCTTCGCGGTGGCGGACGGGGTGTGGCAAGTGCGCGGGTTCGACGTTTCGAACATGACGGTGATCCGAGGGCAGACCGGCTGGGTGCTGGTCGATCCGCTCACGACCAAGGAGACGGCGGCGGCGGCGCTTGCGCTCGTCAATGCGCAGCTCGGAACGCGGCCGGTCTCGGCGGTCATTTACAGCCATAGTCATGCCGACCATTTCGGCGGCGTGCGCGGTGTGGTGGCCGAAGCGGACGTGGCGTCGGGCAAGGTGCAGGTCATCGCGCCGGCGCATTTCATCGAGGAAGCGGCGAGCGAGAACGTGCTGGCCGGGGCTGCGATGGGGCGGCGTGCGCAGTATCAATTTGGCGGAGGCCTTGTGCCGGGCGCCGAGGGGCAGATGGGGAGCGGCATCGGCCTTGGCGTGTCATCGGGCACGATCACGCTGATCGCGCCGAGCGACACTGTCAGCAAGACCGGTGAAACGCGGGTGGTCGATGGCGTACCGATGGAGTTCCAGATCGTTTCGGGGAGCGAGGCGCCGAGCGAGCTCAATGTCTATCTGCCCGCCGCGAAGGTGCTGCTTTCGGCCGAGATGAGCACGTGTTCGCTGCACAATATCCTCACTCCTCGCGGCGCCAAGGTGCGTGATACGCGGGCCTGGGCCGGCTATCTGGATGAAGCGCTGCGGCTCTATGGCAGCCGCAGCGATGTGGTGATTTCAAGCCACTGCTGGCCGCGCTTCGGGCAAGCGGAAGTGAGCCGGATGCTGGCGAGCCAGCGCGACAACTACCGCGTGCTGCACGACCAGACGCTTCGGCTGATGAACCGGGGCGAGACTCCGGCGGAGATTGCAGAAGCGTTGGTGCAACCGGCTTCGCTCGCCGCGGATTGGTTCAACCATGGCTACTACGGAACCTACAGCCACAATGCGAAGGCGGTCTACCAGTTCTACCTCGGCTGGTACGATGCGGTGCCCGCCAACCTCAATCCGTGGCCGGCGGTGGAGCATGCCAAGCGGCTGGTCGCGGCGATCGGCGGGCCGGCCAAGGTGATCGCGCAAGGGCGCGCGGCGATGAAGGCGGGGGATTACCGCTGGTCGTCCGAGCTGCTGAGCGCGGCGGTCTTCGCCGATCCCGCCAACAAGGTGGCGCGCGCCTTGCTGGCCGACAGCTATGAGCAGCAGGGCTATCAGGCTGAGAGCGCGATCTGGCGCAACCAGTTCCTCGCCGCGGCGAGCGAGCTGCGGAATGGCCGGATTGCCTCTGCCACCTCAAGCCAGAGCCAGGACATGATCGCGGCGGTGCCGACGCAGCTCCTGCTCGATTCGGTGGCGACGCGGATCGATCCGGTGAAGCTGGCGGGGCGGCACGCGGCGATCAATCTCGTGATGCCCGAACGCGGCGAGACTGCGGGGGTCGAGCTGACCGGCACCGCAATGCTGGCGCGCATGGGCGCAGCGCCCGACGCGGCGGCGACACTGACGGCCCCGCGCCGCCTGCTGCTAGGGCTGCTGTTCCTCAAGCTGCCGCTGGCGCAGCTGGAAGCGGCAGGGCTGAAGGTGGAGGGCGACCGCGCGGCGGTGGAGGCTTGGCTCGCGGCGCTCGATCCGATGCCGGGGGCATTCAATATCGCGGAACCGTGAAGCTGTCGTCGCCGCTCAATCCTCGTAAGCGAGAAACGAAGCGGCGACGATACGGGCAAGTTCGCTAGTCAGCGTCTGCTCCTGATCGGGGCCGATCACGCCGCGCAGCGCCGCGTCGAAATCGCGCGCGACCACTTCAATTTCGCGCAGTTTTTCGCGGCCCGGCGGCGCGATGTGGAACATCGATAGCCGCGCATCGCCGGGTGCCGGCGCGCGAGTGATCCAGCCTTGCACCTCAAGCGAACGGGTGACGTTGACGACCGTCTGCCGGCCGATGCCGAGCAGCCGCGCCAGCGCGCGGACATGCCCTGGTCCGCTGTAGTGCAAGGCGCTGAGGAGCCCCGCTTCGGTCGCGGAAACGTCGAGCGGCCCGAGCGCGCGCTCGTACCCGCGCGAGACAGCGAGACCAGCCCGATACAGGAGGAAGCCGAGCCGCTGGTCCGGGGCGCTCGTATGATTATCGTCCATATATTGACATTCTTTCGATCATCGCATAATGTCCATATATTGACGTTATGAAAGGAGATTCGGAAATGTCCAGCACGGAAACGAAGCGGATCGCCCTCGCCGGAATCGCGGGTGGCCTTGTCCTGAATGCTATCGACACGCCGTGGAGCGTCTTCGTGATGCTGCCCGGCATGCAGGCTTTCGAGACGGCACATGGGCTCAGTGCGAGCGCGCTCACAGGCCCTTGGTTCATGCTCGCACATTTTGCCTACATGGGCGGGATCGCGTGGCTCTATGCGCTCCTGCGGGAGCGCCATGGCAGCGGGTCTCGTACCGCGCTGGCCGCGGGCGGGGTGCTGTTCGTCCTCAACCGCTTGTTTGGTATCGGCAACGGATTTCTCGGCGTCCTGCCGTTCGGGCTGTTCTGGGGCTTCACCGCCAGCTTTGCCGTCGGGACCGCGCTTGGCAGCCTCGTCTGCGCTCGGATCCTTGATGTGCCGGTCCGCCGCGCGGCCTGAAGGCGGCCGCGCTTCGGCACTCAGCTCTTGTAAAGCGCGTCAATCCTCGAGCCGTAGCGCGCCTTGATCTTGTGGCGGCGGATCTTCATCGAGGGGGTCATTTCCTCGTTGTCGATGGTGAAGGGCTCGTCCGCGAGCGCGAACTGTCGGACCTTTTCGATCACCGAGAGGTCCTTGTTCACCCGGTCGACCGCAGCGCGGAGGGCGGTGCGGAAAGCGGGGAGGTCTGACAGCGCGGCCATGTCATACTTCTCGCCCTGCGCACGGGCCCATTCCATCGCCCACTCGGCGTCGGGGACTATAAGGCCGACGATATAAGGCCGCTTGTCGCCCGAGACCATCGCCTGCCCGATCTCCGGCTGGAGCGTGAGCATGCCCTCGATCCGCTGCGGGGAGACATTGTCGCCCTTGTCGTTAACGATCATGTCCTTCTTGCGGTCGGTGATCTTGATGCGGCCCTTTTCGTCGAAATGGCCGATGTCGCCGGTGTGGAGCCAGCCTGCCTGCGGTCCGTCTTGCGGGATCGCGCGCAGCGTTTCGGCATCGTTGTGCCAGTATCCATGCATCACCAGTTCGCCGCGCACGAGGATCTCGCCGTCCTCGGCGATTTTGACCTCGACCCCGCGTAGCGGCGGGCCAACGGTGTCCATCGCGAGGCCGACCTTGGGGCGGTTGCAGCTGATCACGGGGCCGGCCTCGGTCTGGCCATAGCCCTGCAGCATGGTGAGGCCCATGGCATCGAAGAACAGGCCGACATCGGGATTGAGCGGCGCGCCGCCCGAGACGAGGGCCTTCAATCGCCCGCCGAAGCGCTGGCGGATCTTGGGGCGCAGCGTGCGTTCGATGAAGAAATCCATCGGCGCGTCGATCAGGCGGCGCAGCACATTGGCGCCGCCTGCCTTGCGCGCGCCGATCGCGAGGGCGCGGGCCATCAGGTAGTTGGGCAGTTTGCCCTGCTTTTCGACCTGCTTCATGATGCGCGCACGCAGAACCTCGAACAGGCGGGGGACGACGACCATCAGCGTGGGCCGAGTTTCCTCGATATTGCTGGCGAGCTTTTCCAGCCCTTCGGCATAGTAGATCTGCGCGCCGAGGCCGATGGGTAGGAACTGGCCGCCCGAATGCTCATAGGCATGGCTGAGGGGAAGGAACGAGAGGAACACTTCGGTCTCGCGCCCGGACGCGTCCCAGCCGAGATCTTCCGCCACGACATGCCCTGCGCCATCGACATTGCACAGGATCGCGCCGTGGTGCTGGCACACCCCGCGCGGGGCACCGCCGGTACCGCTTGTGTAGATGATGCAGGCGGTCTCGCCGCGGCCGATGGCGGCAACGCGAGCGGCGACCGACAGTCGCGCAGTGACGGTATTGCCCGAAGTGAGCGCCGACCAGTCATGGAAGCCGATTCGTTCTGACTGCATGCGGCGCAGCGGCTCCATGCCGATGATGTGCTCCACCGGCGCCGCGCTGAGGCAGGCGGTGAGCAGCGGCTGTGCAAGCTTGGCATTGGAAACGATGACAGCGCGGGCGCCCGAGTTTTCGAGCACATGGAGATGGTCACGCTCGGTATTGGTGACATAGGCGGGCACGGTGACGAGCCCGGCGGCCATGATCGCGAGATCGGCGATGCACCATTCGGGGCGGTTTTCCGAGACGAGCACGACCCGGTCACCCGGATCGAGGCCGAGGCTGCGCAAGGATTCGGCCAGCAGGCAGACCTGGTCCGCCGCCTCGCGCCAGCTCAGCGAATGCCAAGTGCCGCCCCGCTTGGCCCAGAGGAACGGACGATCCCCGAAGAACTCCGCCCGATCGAGGAACATGGCGACGAGATTGGGATAAAACGCGAAGTCGGAAAGCTGCACGGTGTAACGATCCCCTGGCCCGATGTGCCCGGTGTGCGGGCCTGTTATCGGGGCTGGAAACTAGGAGTGCCGTGGCGGAAGGGCAAGAAGCCCTGTGGATATGGTATCAAGGTGAAGCGGCCGCGCCTTCGCTGCGCGGATCAGCCGCGCCCACCCAGTGGTTCTTGCCATCGGTGCCAGGGACCCATTCGATGGCGTTCGCCTTGAGGCGCATCGGCACGGCGATGACTTTGGGATGGCCGAGCGCCTGGAGTGCGGGGACCATGGCGGCGAGCGGCGTGCCCGCCTCGACCGCGAGCACGCCAGGGGCGGGCATGACGATGCCCTGCGCGATAGCCTCGCGCGCGGTGAGATTCCAGTCGAGCGTGCCCACGATCACGCGGATCACTTGCGGCGGGATCGTGTAGCCGCCCGCCGCGCCCGCGATCAGGCGCAAGTGGCCATCGGGGCCGTAGACGACGACCGGGCTCATCGAACTGCGCGGGCGCTTGCCGGCCTCGACGCGGTTGGCGGTGGGCTTGCCATTGCGCATGGGATCGAGATTGAAGTCGGTCAGCTCGTTGTTGAGGTAGTAACCCCCGACCATGAGGCCCGAGCCGAAGGCGCTTTCGACCGTAGAGGTGTAGCTCGCCGCATTGCCCCAGCGATCGACTGCCGCGAAATGTGTGGTGCCGTACTCGGGAATGGGCGCGGCCATGGCAAAACGATCACTCGCGCCGGCAGGCTTGCCGGGGGCGGCGCTGTCGATTGTTGCGGTATCGGAGATCAGCGCCGAGCGCGCGGCGAAATAGGCCGGGTCGATCAGGCCTGCCGTCGGCACGGGGACGAAATCTGGATCGGCAAGCCAGGTGTCGCGATCGGCGAAGGCGAGCCGCTCGGCTTCGGCAATCAAGTGCCATGCGGTGGGCGAGGCAGGGCCCATGCCCTTGAGGTCGAACCGTTCGAGCGCGCCCAGCGTCTCCAGCACGGTCACGCCGCCGGCCGAGGGCGGCCCCATGCTGCACACCCGCCAAACGCGGTAGCGGGCGCAGATGGGATCGCGCGGCACGGCCTTGTAGGCGGCAAGATCGGCGGTGGACATCGGCGCGGGGTTGCGAGGGCTTGTGCCGACCTTGGCGGAAATCGCCTTGGCGTTGTCGCCCAGGTAGAAGCTGTCTGCCCCCAGCGCGGCGATCTTCTCGAAGGTCGCCGCAAGCGCGGGGTTGCGCACTACGGTGCCGACCGGGAGCGGCATGCCGTCCGCCCCGAAGAACAGCGCCCGCCCGGCGGGATCGAGTCCGGCGATATCGCTTGCGAAGCCGAGCGTACTGGCAAGGCGCGGGGTGATCACGAAGCCGTCACTTGCCAGGCGGATCGCCGGGCCGAACAGGACACGCCATGGCAGCTTGCCGCCACGGGCATGCGCGAGGGCGGCGAGGCGCAAGTTGCCCGGTACGCCGACGCTGCGTCCGCCGGGAACGGCGTCGCTGTGATCGAGCACCTTGCCATCGACCTTGAACCAGTCGGGCGTGGCGGCAGCAGGCGCCATCTCGCGCCCGTCAATGCTCTCCACCTTGCCCGCGGCATCGGCCGTGACGAGGAAGCCGCCGCCGCCGATGCCCGAGCTTTGCGGCTCGACCACGGTGAGCGCAAGCATCACTGCGATGGCAGCATCGGTGGCCGAACCGCCAAGCCGCAGCATTTCCGCGCCGGCGGCTGCCGCGCGCGGATCGGCTGCGGTGACGACACCCATGTCCTCTGCAGCCGGCAGAGCTTCCGGCGCCAGCGCGGTGACCGGCCGGGCCGCATTGGGCAGCGGCGCGCAGGCCTGCGCAAGAGTGAACAGCGCGGCGGGCGCGAGCGAGCGGACGAAGCGGAAAGCCATCATGCAGCGTTATTCGCTGCCGACCGCCTCGGCAATGCTGCTCATGCCCTCGGCGCTCACGCGCTTGGCCAACCCCTCGACAATGCGCTGCACCAGGCCCGGGCCTTCGTAGACCAGCGCGCTATAGAGCTGGATCAGGCTGGCACCGGCGCGGATCCGGGACCAGGCATCCTCGACACTGGCGATGCCGCCCACGCCGATCAGCGGAATAGCCCCGCCGGTGGCCGCGCGGAAGTCCCGCAAGACCTGCAGCGCCAGCGGGCGCAGCGGCTCGCCCGAAAGCCCGCCTGCCTCGCCGGCCAGCGGCGAGCGCAGCGCCGGACGGGTGATCGTGGTGTTGGTCACGATCAGCGCATCGAGGTGCTTGTCGAGCGCGATGCGGCAGATCGCGTCGATATCGGTGCTGGTGAGATCGGGCGCGAGCTTGAGGAACAGCCTGGTCGGCAAGGCGCCGCGCGCCTCGATCACCGCGTCGAGCAGGTCGGCCAGCGCGGCGGGATCCTGCAGCGCGCGCAGGCCGGGCGTGTTGGGCGAGCTGATATTGACCGTGAGGTAGCTGGCGAGCGGGGCCATGATCCGCGTCATCGCCGCATAGTCGGCGATCCGATCAGCCGAATCCTTGTTGGCGCCGATATTGGCACCGACGACACCGGGCCGGTTTTGCCGAGCGGCGAGTCGGGCTGCGACGACTTGCGCGCCGGCGTTGTTGAAGCCCATGCGGTTGATGACCGCGTTGTCCTCGATCAAGCGGAACAGGCGCGGCTTTGGGTTGCCTTCCTGCGGGCGGGGGGTGACGGTACCTGCCTCGACAAAGCCGAAGCCAAGGCCGAGCAGCGCGTCGGGTACTTCGCCGTTCTTGTCGAACCCGGCGGCAATGCCGATCGGATTGGGGAAGACGAGGCCCGCGACTCGCTGGCAAAGCAGCGGCTGCGGCACGGCGCGGCTGCTACGCGGCGCAGCGGACAAGGCGGCTATGGTCAGGCGGTGGGCAGTTTCGGCGGGAATGCGGAACAGCAAGGGACGGCAAATCGAATAGAGCATGCTGGTGCGTTTCCCTCCGGCCCGATGACGGGTGCGTGATTCTATTGCCGCCCCGGCGATATCCGCCAAGCGGCAATTGCAACCGATTTGTTGGTTAACCGCGGGTTAAGCATTGAATTCACTCGGCTGTGACATGCCTGCCACCGATTTTGTCGAATCCGTACAATTCTTATGCGCGGCAGTGATCTAATCAACTCATGCGACCCGAAGGGCTCGGTGCAGCAATGCATTCGAGTTCTCGACTTTATGGCGACCGTGCCCTGGCACGGTCGCCTTTTTTTGTGCGCTTTTGATACCGCGCGCGCAAGGCGGCGCATCGCGCCGGCCCCTGTCCGCACGGCAGGCAGTCCGGAGCATGACCCACGGCTTGCGCTGGGCACAGGCATCGCCTAGATAACCGGAGCAGATCAGTCCGATTTCAGGTCGGGCTCCCTATTTCGCAGGAACCGCCGCAATGCGACTTTCAAGCATGGCCGACTATGCCGTGGTCACGATGACTGCCGCCGCACGGCATTGCGGGCGCCATGGCCCCGGCGCCGCGCGCATTTCGGCGCAGCAGTTGGCGGACGAGACCGGGTTGCCGGTGCCGACAGTCCAGAAACTGGTCAGCAAGCTGGCGGCGGCGGGGCTGCTCAAGTCGTCACGCGGGCTGGGCGGCGGGCTCAAGCTGGCGCGCCCGGCGGCGGCGATTTCGCTCGCCGATATCGTCGAGGCAGTCGAAGGCCCGATCGCGCTGGCGCCGTGCAGCGTGCATGGCCGCCATGATTGCACGCTGGAGGCCGATTGCACCGTGCGTCCGCACTGGCCACAGGTCGATGCCGCGCTGCGCGGGGCGCTGGCGGGCGTTTCGCTCACCCAGCTTTCGCGCCCAGTACCCTCCAGCGTTTCGGTGTCGGCATGAACGAGCAAGTGGAAGTCAAGGACCAGGCCGCGCGCGATGCGGCGGCTCGCGTTGCCGATTACGAGTATGGCTGGTCTTCGGACATCGAGCAGGAATACGGACCCAAGGGTCTTTCCGAAGACACGGTGCGCTATATCTCGGCCAAGAAGGACGAGCCGGAATGGATGCTGGAGTGGCGGCTCAAGGCCTATCGCCACTGGCTGACGATGGAGACGCCCGACTGGGCCAAGCTTTCGATTCCGCCGATCGACTATCAGGCGGCCTACTACTGGGCTGCACCCAAGACCAAGCCCAAGCTCGGCAGCCTTGACGAGGTTGATCCCGAAATCCTGCGCATCTATGAAAAGCTCGGCATTCCGCTCGAGGAGCAGAAAGTGCTCGCCGGCGTCGAGGGCGCACGCAAGGTCGCGGTCGATGCGGTGTTCGACAGCGTTTCGGTGGCTACGACTTTCCGCAAGGAGCTTGAAGCGGCGGGGGTCATCTTCCGCTCGATCAGCGAGGCCATCCGCGAATATCCGGAGCACGTGCGCAAGTGGCTCGGCCGCGTCGTGCCGATGCAGGACAACTACTTTGCCGCACTGAATTGCGCGGTCTTTTCGGACGGCACGTTCGTCTACATTCCCGAGGGCGTGCGCTGCCCGATGGAGCTGAGCACCTATTTCCGCATCAACGCGGAGAATACCGGGCAGTTCGAGCGCACGCTGATCGTGGCCGACAAGGGCGCCTATGTCTCGTACCTCGAGGGCTGCACCGCCCCGCAGCGCGATGAGAATCAGCTCCATGCCGCCGTGGTCGAGCTTGTCGCGCTCGACGATGCCGAGATCAAGTATTCGACCGTGCAAAACTGGTATCCCGGCGATGCCGAGGGCAAGGGCGGGATCTACAACTTCGTGACCAAGCGCGCGCTGTGCCAGGGCGCGCGCAGCAAGGTTTCGTGGACGCAGGTCGAGACGGGCTCTGCGGTGACGTGGAAGTATCCCAGTTGCGTGCTCAATGGGGAAGGCTCGGTCGGCGAGTTCTATTCGGTGGCGGTGACCAACAACCACCAGCAGGCCGATACCGGCACCAAGATGATCCACAACGGGAAGAACACCCGCTCGACGATAGTCAGCAAGGGGATCAGCGCGGGCCATTCGAACAACACTTACCGCGGCCTCGTGCGCGTGGCCCCGCAAGCGGAAGGCGTGCGCAACTTCACCCAGTGCGATTCGCTGCTGCTGGGCGCGGACTGCGGCGCGCACACGGTGCCCTATATCGAGGTGCGCAACCCTTCGGCGACGATCGAGCACGAGGCGACCACGAGCAAGATTTCCGACGACCAGCTGTTCTACGCGATGCAGCGCGGGCTGGCGCAGGAAGACGCCATCGCGCTGATCGTGAACGGTTTCGCGCGCGAAGTGCTGCAGCAATTGCCGATGGAATTTGCCGTGGAGGCGCAGAAGCTGCTGGGCATTTCGCTTGAGGGGTCGGTCGGGTGAGCGATACTATGACCCTTACCGTGCGCCCCGTGACGGCGAATGACGCCGCTGAACTTGCCGACCTGCTCAACGCGGTGATTGCGGCTGGCGGAACGACGGCGCTGCAGGAGCCGTTCACGCCCGAGGCGCTGGATGCGGCTTATCTCACTGGGCCCAATGTCCACTGCTGCTTTGTGGCGGAGGAAGAGGACGGTACCTTGCTCGGCTTTCAGACGCTGGGGCGCTATCCCGGCCTGCCCGAGAACGTTGGCGATATCGCCACCTTTGCGCGGATTGGCGGGACGCAGCGCGGGATCGGTTCGGCGTTGTTTGCCGCAACCACCGAGCGCGCCACGGAGCTTGGTCTCAACGTGATCAACGCGACGATCCGGGGCGATAACAGCGGCGGCCTTGCGTTCTATGCCAAGCAGGGGTTCGTCGATCATGATGTGACGCCGGGCGTACCGCTCAAGGACGGAACGCCGGTGGACCGCGTGCACAAGCGCTTTGTTCTGGCGGCGGAAGCCCCGGCCAAGCGCAAGCTTTCGGTGCGCTTCGGCGGGGATGATGCGCCGACCTTGCAGAAGAAGGGCCGCGGCTGGGCGATTTCCGAATCGCGGCTCGATGTTCTGCATGAGCGGGCGCGCGAAATGCGCCGCAATCCCAGCGATGCGCAGGAAGCGCTGGCCGATGCGCTGACCCGCGTCGAGACCGGCGGCTACAGCTTCAAGCGGCAGGCGGTGATTGGCTCGGCGATTGTCGATTTCGCCTGCAAGCAATTGATGCTGGTGGTCGAGATCGATGGCGATGCCGATGCGGCCTTCACCGCCGCGCGCGACAAGAGCCTGACCGAAGTGGGCTACCGGGTGGTGCGCATTGCCGCCGCCCAAGTGCTCGCTGATCCCACCGCCGCTGCGCAGCGCGTTTCCGATGCGATGCGCGACAGTCACACCGCACGCCGCGCCAAGCGGTCCGCCCCCAGGCGCGCCGCGCCGCGCTCACCCCGGAACTATTGATGCTCACAATCGACAACCTTTCCGCCACTGTTGCCGACAAGCCGATCCTCAAGGGCCTGTCGCTGAACATCAATGCGGGCGAGATCCACGCGATCATGGGGCCCAACGGTGCGGGCAAATCGACGTTGGGCTACACGCTGGGCGGCCGGCCGGGCTATGAAGTGACCGGCGGCAGCGTGGACTTCGACGGCCAGGACTTGCTCGCGCTCGAACCGCACGAGCGTGCGGCGACGGGGCTGTTTCTGGGCTTCCAGTATCCGGTCGAGATTCCCGGCGTTTCCAACCTGCAGTTCCTGCGCGAGGCCTTGAATGCCCAGCGCAAGGTGCATGGGGAAGAGCCGCTTTCGGGCGCTGCCTTCATCAAGCTCGCCAAGGAGCAGGCGGGGCTGCTGCGCTTCGACATGGACATGCTCAAGCGCCCGGTGAACGTCGGCTTTTCCGGCGGCGAGAAGAAGCGCGCCGAAATGGTGCAGATGGGAATTCTCGCACCCAAACTGGCCATCCTCGACGAGACCGACTCGGGCCTCGATATCGATGCACTGCGCATTTGCGGCGAGGGCATCAATGCGATCATGCGGGGGCCCGACAAGGCTGTGCTGCTGATCACGCACTACCAGCGCCTGCTCGATTACGTAAAGCCGGACTTCGTCCATGTGCTCGCGGGCGGCCGGATCGTGAAGTCGGGCGGGGCGGAATTGGCGCTGCAGCTTGAAGAGCATGGCTACGAGGCGGTGGCGGCATGAGCCTGCTGCTTGCCCTTGCTGCTGCACAGGCGGCAGAGCCTGCTCCCGTTGCGCCGCCAGCCGTCATGCCAGCGGCATTCCTCGGCGAATGGGCGCCTTCTTCGGCGCTGTGCGGCGACAAGTATGCGCGCCGCATCGTCACGGCCTCGATGAACACCGAGGGCGACTACTGGGGCGTCGTCAAGGCGGTCGAAACGCTGGGCGAACGGCACATCCTGGTACGCGAAGGCGATGATGACTTCGGCGTGGCACTGACGGCTGACTATGTGCTGAGCCCGGACGGCAAGATGCTGGTGCTCCACGTGCTGGAACGCAACAGCGCCAAGGTCTCCGAAGCCGCGATGCCGATGGTGCGCTGCGAGGTGACCCATGGCTAGTCTGGCGCTCCCGACTCGCAAGGACGAGGCCTATCGCTATGCCGATCTGGCCGCGCTGGCGCCGCTCTGGCCGCTGGCGGTGCAGGAAATCCGCGTCGCCGCTGGTGCGACCGATGCGCTGGCGATCACGGCACGCAGCGATGCGGCTGAAGCGCGCGAACTCCTCATCACGCTCGAGGATGGCGCGAGCTTTGACCTGCGCGTTCTCAACGCAGGGCATGCCTATGGCCGGATTGCCGTGACGGCGGTGCTGGGCCGGGGCGCATCGTTCCACTTCGGCGCGGCGCAGCTGGGCGGCGGCACGCAGACCTTGGAAATCGTGACCGAGGTGCGCCATCTGCAGCCCGATGCGGTGAGCCGGCAGGTCGTGCGCTCGGTGCTCGGCGGGCAGGCGACCGGAACTTATCTCGGTAAGGTCCATGTCGCGCGGGGGGCAATCGGCACCGATGGCGAGCAATCGATCCGCGCGATGCTGCTGAACCGCACGGCGACCGCCAATGCGCGGCCCGAGCTCGAAATCTACGCCGACGACGTGAAGTGCGCGCATGGCTGCGCGGTGGGCGAGCTCGACCCGCAAGGCTTGTTCTACCTGCAATCGCGCGGGCTGCCGCCCGCGGAGGCCAAGAAGCTGATGCTCCATGCCTTTATCGCGGAGGCTTTTGTCGGCGCGCCGGATTCCGAGGCGTTGACCGAGGCCGCGCTGGCCGGGCTGGAGAACTTGCTGTGAGCATGATCGAAACGCAAGTGCGCGGCATCTCGACTTCGCTCGATGCGAACGGAGATGGTTTGGCAGCGGTTTGGCCCGGTCTCGTCAACAAGGACGGCCAGCGCTGGCACTACCTCGATACCGCCGCCACCGCGCAAAAGCCGCAAGTGGTGATCGACGCCATGACGCGCGCGATGGGCGCGGATTATGCGACGGTGCACCGCGGCGTCTACACGCGCTCGGCGGAGATGACGCTCGCCTATGAAGCCGCGCGGCGCAAGGTTGCGGCGCTGATCGGCGGGCGCGAGGAAGAACTGGTCTTCACGCGCGGCGCGACCGAGGCGATCAACCTTGTCGCGCAGACCTGGGGCGTGAGCCATCTCAAGCCCGGCGACCGCGTGCTGCTCTCTCAGCTGGAGCACCATTCGAATATCGTGCCGTGGCAGCTGATCCAGGCGCGCATCGGCCTTGAAATCGACGTCTGCCCGCTGACCGAGGATGGCCGGATCGATCTCGATGCGGCAGAGGCGATGCTGACCCCGGCACACAAGCTGGTCGCTTTCGCGCATGTCTCCAACGTGCTCGGCTCGGTGCTCGATGCGCCGCGGGCGGTCGCGCTGGCACACGCTGTGGGCGCCAAGATCCTGCTCGATGGCTGCCAGTCAGTGGCACGGCTGCCGGTCGATGTGGCGGCGCTGGGCTGCGATTTCTACGTGTTCTCAGCGCACAAGCTCTATGGCCCGACCGGGATCGGTGCCCTCTGGGCCAAGGCGGACATCCTCTCGGCCATGCCGCCATGGCAGGGCGGCGGCTCGATGATCGACCGCGTGACCTTTGCCGGGACGACCTGGGCCCCCGCGCCACAGCGCTTCGAGGCGGGGACGCCGGCGATTGTCGAGGCGATTGCCTTTGGCGCGGCGGTGGATTTTCTGACCGCACAAGGTCTCGATGCCATCCATGCGCACGAGGCGCGGCTGGTCGCGCTCGCACGGGCCGAACTCGGCCGGATCAATTCGGTCCGCCTGTTCGGGCCGGATGACAGCGCCGGGATCGTCAGCTTCGCGCTGGAAGACGTGCATCCGCACGATCTCGGCACGATCCTCGACGAAGAGAACGTGGCGATCCGCGCGGGTCACCACTGCGCACAGCCGTTGATGGAGCATCTCGGCGTGCCTGCCACCGCGCGCGCCAGCTTCGGCATTTACAGCGATGAGAGCGATGTCGCCGCCCTGTTGCGCGGCATCGAGCGGACCATGAAGATTTTCGGGTAAGGACAAGTCGATGAACCGGATCGAGATCGAGGAAGTCGAAGGCGTCGAGGCTCCGCGCCGCGCGCGCGTGGAAGAGGCTGTGGAGACCCCCGCTGAAAAGCTGGAGCGCAAGCGCGACTATCTGGAAGGGTTTCTTTCGGAGAAGCCGGTCGACGCCGCGCCGGGCGATCCGGGCGGCGACATCTACGAAGGCGTGGTGACCGCGCTGAAGGAGATCTTCGACCCGGAGATCCCGGTCAACATCTACGATCTTGGCCTGATCTACGGTGTGGACGTGAGCCCGGAAGGCTCGGTCGTGGTGACGATGACGCTGACCACGCCGCATTGCCCGGTGGCCGAATCGATGCCCGCCGAAGTCGAGCTGCGTGTGGAAGCGGTGCCCGGCGTGCGCGATGCGGAGGTCAATCTGGTCTGGGATCCGGCCTGGGATCCGCAGAAGATGAGCGATGACGCCAAGCTCGAACTTGGTATGCTCTGAATAAGCCCCATATAGGTGAAGCCATGACCACCGAAGCCCCCGTCCGCCCCAAAATCCGCCAGCGCCCCGCTGCCGTGATCCTCACGCCCTCGGCCGATGCACGGATCGCAAAGCTCATGGCGAGCGCGCCCGAGGGGGCGATTGGCGTCAAGCTTTCCACCCCGCGCCGGGGCTGCTCGGGCCTTGCCTACTCTGTCGACTATGTCGAGGCGGCCAATCCGATGGACGAGCGGATCGAGACGCCGGGCGGCACCTTCTTCATCGATGGCGGCTCGGTGCTCTATCTGATTGGCAGCACGATGGACTGGCAGGAGGATGATTTCACCGCCGGTTTCGTGTTCCAGAACCCCAACGCCAAGGGCTCCTGCGGCTGCGGGGAGAGCTTCACGGTCTAAGCGGAGTGCCCACACCCATCGCCGAATTGCGCGAGCGCATCGCGGCGCAGCGCACCGACAACCCGGCGATGTATGGCGGGGTCGATTTTGCGATCCATCCCGAACGCCTGCTGCTGGACGGTGACGTCGCGGGCAGCGAACTGCGCGCCTATCCCAAGGTCGCGGCCACGCTGCTCCAAAACCGCGACCTGATGGAGCGCATGGGCGCCTATACCATGATGGGCGATGCGGTGGCCGATGCTTATGCCGCGCTGATGCCGGAATACGGCTTCAAGCGGCTGGTCGACATGCTCGTGGAGGCCTGCGACAAGGGTCTGGACAAAGTCGAGGGTGCGCCCGCTCCGCTCGTCACCTTCATCCGCGCGATGGAAGCCACGCCGGCTTGGGTGGACAGGGCAATGGTCGAGGAAGGCGCGCGGCTGCAGCGCGTTTCCTTCGCCAATGCCGCGCCCTGGGCGATTCGCGGCGCCTTCATCGCGACGTTCATGAACAAGTACGCCGCGCTGCCAATGGCGCTGACTGGCACGCTTTCGAACAAGACCGCCGCGCGGCGCATCAAGGAAACCGCGACGTTCTTCGGCACATCGGTGCTGCCCGGTGCGCTCGCCCGCTTCGGCCCCGGCTTCAAGGCCGCGGCGATGGTGCGGCTGATGCATTCGATGGTGCGCTTCAATGTGCTGTCACAAAGCCAAGGAGCGACAAGGCGCTGGGACCAGACGGTCTACGGCATTCCGATCCCGCAAGTGGACCAGATGCCCGCCGGGCTGATCTCGGATTTCCTGATCTCGTCCAAGGTGCTGCGCGAGGGCCGCAGCGCGTTCACGCCCGACGAGCGCGCGCAGATTGAGCTGTCGCGGTACCGCTGCTTCCTGCTCGGCCTGCCCGAGGACCTGCTGGCCGAGACCCCGCAGGGGATCGTCGATGCCTGGAACGCCCGCGCGCTCTCGCTGCGTGCCGGGTTTGACGAAGCGACCTGCGGCGGCCTCCTGCGCGCGACGCTCGAAGCCGACCTGATCGACACCTCGACCCCGCAGGGCCAGATCCGCGCGCGGCTCGAACGCTCGTTCGCCAAAGTCTATTTCATGCAGAACTTCTGCGACGGCAGCGAAAAGGCGGCGGCGCGCTTTGGCGTCAAAATTCGCGCGATCGACCGGATGCGCGCGACAGCCGTCGGCGTGGGTCTCATGGGGCAGATGCGGCTCTACGGCGTCGCCGCCAGAACGCCGGTCGTGCGGCATCTGGCGGACCAACGCCTCGTCGGCAAAGTGCGCAGCTACCTCGGCAGCCTGGGGCATGCCGAGTTCACCACCGACGCGGCGAAGTACAAGCCGGCGGCATAGCCCGAGTTGACAGGGGTGCGGGGGTTTGTGATCCTTGGCACGCTATGAGCGACGCCAAGATCAAAGGCCCGGCCTCCTACTTTCCCTCGATCGAGAAGACGTACGGCCGCCCGATCGCCGAATGGAAAGACCTTGTGCGGGCAGCGCTCCCGGCCAAACACATGGAGCTTGTCGCCATGCTCAAGGAACAGCACGGGATGGGGCACGGTCATGCCAATGCCATCGTGGCCCAAACCCTCGCCGATACCGGCGCCTGAATTTCCTAGAGCCGCCGGAGCCGGATCGGCACGGGCTCGGCCAGCAGCGCATCAACCTGCCGCGAACCCAGCGGCCTTGCGAATTCGACGCCGAGCCGCGCGCGGTCCGACCAGCGGATGATCGCGCGGGTGACAACGGTGCCGAAATCGATCTCGACGAACTGGCCATTGGCGCCATCGGCCAGATCGTTGCTCTCGATCTGGCATCCATAGCGCGAGATATCATAGATCCGCTGGACGCGCCCGGTCGCCGGATTGCCCGCGCGCGTGCGCTGGACGCGGCGGTTCTCCACCGTGTCTGCCTGCGTCAGCATTCTGGCCGGAATGTGCATAGCCGTCCCCTTGCGATGGGGTGATTATGCAGCCTTTCCGGTAAACACTTCCTGCTGTGCGCATGGCTAACAGCGGGTGAAGAGCGGGCTTATGCTTCGGCAAGAAACGCCAGCAGCGCCTGTTCGAGCGGGTCGGTCTGGCCATCCGCCTGAATGCGGCCATCGAGCCAGGATTGTTCTGGCGAGGTGATCGCCGCGTCAGCGCCGACTTCACCGGCATAGTCCCGCGCGGGCTTTCCGCCCGAAAGCAGGTCGTGCGCGGCCGTACCGAGGCCCTGCGCGCCGACCCGGGTCATGCGCCCGAAGAAGCGGCCAAGGCTGCTGGAGGTATCGTTCATGAAGTTTTCGAGCTCGGCCGCGCGTTCGCGGGTCACGCCGCGCGCATTGTTCCAGCCCTGCAAGTAGTTGCCCACGCCCTGCACGAACAAGCGCTGCCATTCGGCCGCGTTGTCGGCACCGAGCGCGGCGTCCTTGAGGCGGAACAGCATTTCGGCCTCGCGCTGGCTGACCGCCGCAGGGCGATCGCCGCCGCTGGCGAAGATCACGCGGCGCAGAAGCTTGCATTCGGCTTCGGTGATCGAGCCTGCACTCAGCGCGCCGCCGTCCCGCGTCGGGCCCTCGCCGGTCAGCACCGCGCGTTCGATCTGCGCAAGCGCATAGTCCTTGAGGCGGTCCGGGGTGCCGAGCGCCTTTTCGAGGACGCGGACAAGGAGTTCGAGTTCAGCCTGCAAATCGAGGCGGCCGTCCTGATCGAGGCGCGTGATCAGCCAGTCGGCAACCGTGTCGGATACATAGCCCTTGGGCTCGGTGCCGTTCAGCACATACTCGCCCACCGCTTCGACGAGGAAGTCGATCCATTCGGGGCTCTTGGCGGAGACGACCTCGTTGATCGCCAGAATCGCCTCGGCCTCGGTCTGGTCGATCCGCCCGTCGGGCCAGGCGGTGCGGCGCAGGACCAGCACATCGTCGGCAGAAATCGCGCCGTCGGCCGCCGCCTGGCGAGCAAGCTCAGGGAAATTGATCGTCATCAGCAGTCCGTCCGCTTGTCTAGAGGCCGACACTTATGGACCGGAGAGAGTTTATTTGGCGTTACCCATGCAGCCGCTGCGACAGGCCGATCAGCCGAGCAGGCGGACAACGGCCATGAGCGCGGAAAGCGCCAGCAGGAAGCCGACAAAGCTGCGCCACAGCGTATCGCTGACTTTGCCGAAGGCGAGCGATCCCAGATGATTGCCGATCAGCACCGGGCCGAACAGCAGGAGCGCAAAAAGCGCATCGCGCCAGCAGGCCAGCCGCAAGGCCAGCGCCGCGGCCGTGCTGGCGGTCGACGTAAGCAGGAACACCGTCAGCATCGAGGCGCGCGCCACCTCGCGCGGGATCGGGCGGCGCAGATAGTAGGGCACGACCGGCGGGCCCGGCATGCCGGCAAATCCGGTGAGCAGGCCCGTTGCGGCACCGGTCAGTCCGGTTTCGAGCCGGCCGGGGGCATGGCCGGGCTTGGCTGGCAGCAAGACCATCGCGAAAGCGCCGATCGCCACGACTGCGATCAGCACGCGGGCCACAGCAGGCGGCGTCGCAAACAGGGCAAGCAGGCCAAGCGGGGTCAGCAGCATCGCCAGGCCGCCGATCACCCCGGCGCTTTTCTCGCCGACGTTCCACACCTTGCGCGCGCCGACGAGGCCGATCAGCAGGCCGAGCATGTTGGAGACAACCACCGCCTCGCCCGGGCGGATGACCAGCGCGATCAGGGGCACCAGCAGGATCGCCATGCCGAACCCCGCCAGGCCGCGCACGAAGGCGGCGACAAACGCCGCGAGCGCGCAGAGGCCGAGCGAAAGTAGCGGAAGATCGAGCGCGATCAGTTCCGCAGGTCCGGCGGAGTCGCTTCGGCCTTGAGCATCGCGATGGCCTCCGCCAGCGGCATCACCTTCTGGTGCTGTTCGCCCAGCGTCCGGATCGCGACGGTGCCTTCTTCCGCCTCGCGCTTGCCGACCACGAGCAGGTAGGGGACCTTCTGCAAGGAGTGCTCGCGCACCTTGTAGTTGATCTTCTCGTTGCGCGTGTCGGTCTCGGCGCGGATGCCGGCGGCGCGCAGGGCGGCGGTGGCTTCATGCGCATAGTCGTCGGCGTCCGAGACGATGGTGGCGACCACGGCCTGCACCGGGGCGAGCCAGGCGGGCAGGCGGCCGGCGAAATGCTCGATCAGGATGCCGATAAAGCGCTCATACGATCCGAAGATCGCGCGGTGGAGCATGACCGGGCGGTGGCGCTCGCCGTCTTCGCCGATGTAGCTTGCATCGAGCCGTTCGGGCAGCACGCGGTCTGATTGCAGGGTGCCGACCTGCCAGGTGCGGCCAATCGCGTCCGTCAGGTGCCACTCGAGCTTGGGCGCATAGAACGCGCCTTCGCCGGGGAGCTCCTCCCAGCCGTATTCCGCCGTGGCGAGCCCGGCCTCCATGACGGCATTGCGCAGTTCTTCCTCGGCCTTGTCCCACATCTCTTCGCTGCCGAAGCGCTTCTCGGGGCGCAGCGCGAGCTTGATCGCGTACGTGAAGCCGAAGTCCTTGTAGATCCGGTCGGCCAGCGCGCAGAAGGCGCGCGCTTCGCTGACGATCTGGTCCTCGCGGCAGAAGATATGCGCATCGTCCTGCGTGAACTGGCGCACGCGCATCAGCCCGTGAAGCGCGCCGTGCGGTTCGTTGCGGTGGCAGCAGCCGTTTTCATAGAAACGCAGCGGCAGCTCGCGGTAGGACTTGATGCCCTGGCGGAAGATAAGGACGTGCGCCGGGCAGTTCATCGGCTTCAACGCCATCCAGTCGGCCTCGCCCGAGATCACCGGGCCTTCGTCCTCGGTGTTGGGCACTTCGTCGGGGATGACGAACATGTTCTCGCGGTACTTGCCCCAGTGGCCGGACTGCTCCCACTGGCGCGCGTCCATCACCTGCGGGGTCTTGACCTCCTTGTAGCCAGCGCCGTCGATGGCGCGGCGCATATAGGCCTCGAGCTCCCGGTAGATGCGAAAGCCCTTGGGGTGCCAGAACACCGAACCATGCGCTTCGGCCTGGAGGTGGAACAAGTCCATCTCCGCGCCCAGCTTGCGGTGATCGCGCTTGGCGGCTTCTTCCAGCCGCATGAGGTGCGCATCGAGCTGCTTCTTGTTGAGCCAGCCGGTGCCGTAAACGCGGCTGAGCATGGCGTTGGCCTGATCGCCGCGCCAGTAGGCCCCAGAAACGCGCGTGAGTTTGAAGGCCGCCGGATCGAGCTTGCCGGTGGAGGCAAGGTGCGGGCCGCGGCACATGTCGAGCCAGTCCGAACCGGACCAGTAGACCGTCAGCTCCTCATTTTCAGGCAGTTCGGCGGCCCATTCGGCCTTGAAGGTTTCGCCCTGTTGCTGCCAGCGCGCGATGAGATCGGCGCGGCTCCAGACTTCGCGCCGCAGCGGCTTGTCTGCCGCGATGATCTTGCGCATCGCGTCTTCGATGGCGGGGAGATCATCCTCGGTAAAGGCGCGGTCCTGTGGTGCGAAATCGTAGTAAAATCCGTCGTCCGTGCTCGGGCCGAACGTGATCTGCGTGCCGGGGAACAGCGCCTGCACCGCCTCGGCCAGTACGTGGGCATAATCATGCCGCACCAGTTCGAGCGCGTCGGCCTCATCGCGCACGGTGACGAGCGCGAGCGCAGCGTCGCCTGCGAAGGGGCGGGTAATGTCGAACAGCTCACCGTCCACGCGCGCGCCGATCGCGGCCTTGGCGAGGCCCGGGCCGATCGCGGCGGCAATGTCTGCCGGGGTGGTGCCGGGCGCAACTTCGCGCACGGAACCGTCGGGCAGAGTGATCTTGAACATTTCGGACATGGGCGCTCTCGCAAGGATTGGCTTTGTTTAGCGATCAGCGGCGCTTTGGCAGAAACCGGCGCGCGCCGGAAGGCCAGTTATGCGTTGCGCGCTGCGCGCCGCTCCAGCCAGACCGCCAGCACCCAGCCCGCCGCCATGCACACGAACGGCATCACCGGATAATGGAAGCGCGATTGGCCGGAGAAGATGAGCGCGATCATGCTGGGATACAGCGCGATGCCATAAGGCAGCACCCACCAGTCGATCACCCGCTCGCCCGCAGCCCGCCGCTGGCGGATCATCAACCAGCCCGCCACCGCGAACAGCCCAAGCAGCGCGACATACCACAGCTGGTTGGCCGCGCGCAGCACCTTGAAGGCAAACGGGGCGGCGCGATAGGCGGCGGAATCGGTTTCATAGGGCCATTGCCCCTCGCCGTCCGGCCCCCAGAGCCGCAGCAATTTCAGCGGCATCAGCGCCGCGAACCGCACCGGGTGCGCCTTGATCCAGTCCTTGCCGAGCCGTGTCGCCTCTGCGTCGCGCTGCAGTTCATTGATATCCTTGCGCGCCACGAGCGCGACTACCACCGGGTCTTCGGGGGTGAAGCCGCCGCGTGCGGTGTCGTTATTGCCGGTGATGAGCGTAGCCCCGCCATTGGTCGAAACCGGCACCCAGGCACCGAGCGCTGCATGGTTGCGGATTGTCCACGGCGCGACGGTGAGCGCGGCGACCGCGATGATGAACGCGCCGCGTGCAATCACGCCGGGGGTGCGACGCAGGACATCGCCGTCGCGTAGCAGGCCGATCAGGCAGATCAGCGGCACGACCACCAGTGTCTGCGCCTTGACCAGCGTGGCGACGCCGAACACGAGGCCCGCCAGCACCAGCCGCAACCCGCCCTTGCGCGCGATCAGCAGCCAGCACCCACCGAGCAGCAGCGCCGTGTAGAACACTTCGGTGAGCGCGAGCGGCACGTAGAGGATCGAGTTCGGATAGACCGCCAGCAGGAACAGCGCGATGCGCGCGCCCAATTCTGATCCGAACAGCCGCCGCGCCAGATCATAAGTCAGCCAGGCCGCGACCACCGCGCAGACGAGATTGAGCAGCCCCACCGTCAGCGTCGAAGTGCCAAAGGCCCTGAACGCGAGGCTCAGCGCGAGCGGCCAGCCCGGCGGCCAGTAAGCGGTCGGCTCGCCGTGATCGCCCAGATAGCCGAGCCCTTGCGCCAGCATGTCGGCACGCGAATAGTACCACGCCGCGTCCGAGCTGGGCGCAACATCGAGCAGGATCGCGGCGGCGCGCAGCAGCGTGAACAGTGCGAAGAGCGCGATGAGCTCGCCCCGGCTGGTGGCGAACCATGCTTGCGCGGAGAGGAAACGGGCTGTCATGCCGGGCGCGCTAGCATGGCGGGCGTAAAGATAGCGTTTGTGCCACTTGCCCATTGCCGGCGCGGTGGCACAAGGGCGGCATGATCGAGCACTTCACCCTGGCGTCCGGCGAGCGGATGGCCTATCGCTTCCAACCGGGCAGCCTTCCTGCGATCGTGTTCCTGCCGGGCTATATGTCCGACATGGCGGGCGGCAAGGCGCAGGCGGTGCTGCGCTGGGCCGAGGCCGAGGGACGGGCGTGCCTGCTGCTCGATTACACCGGCTGCGGCCAGAGCGAGGGCACATTTGCCGAAAAGACGCTGCCGGGATGGCGCGATGAGGTGGCGGCGCTGATACGCAGCCTCGGGATCGACAGCGTTGTGCTGTGCGGTTCGAGCATGGGCGGGTGGCTGATGCTGCTGGTGGCAGAGGCGCTGCCGGGTATTGTCACGGCGCTGGTCGGCCTCGCCCCCGCACCCGATTTCACCGACTGGGGCTATGACGCAGCGCAGCAGGCGGTGCTCGCGCGCGGCGAAACGCTGTTTCAGGACAACCCCTATGGCCCGGAGCCGACGCCGACCCATGCGCGGTTCTGGGCGGCGGGGCAGCAGAACCTGCTTTTGGCGCGCGGCATCGCCTTCGATGGCCCGGTGCGGCTCATCCACGGGCAGGCAGACCCGGATGTGCCGTGGGACGTTTCCCTTCGGCTGGCAGCGGCGCTGCGTTCAGCCGATGTGCAGGTGCTGCTGATCAAGGACGGGGACCACCGCCTCTCGCGCCCCGCCGATATCGCGCTGCTGCTGCATACGCTGGGCGCTTTGCCGAACCCGGCCTGAAGGACATTCCATGCTGCTATTGCCCCTCGCCTTGTTTGCCGCCGAACCCTTCCCGTCGGTGGTCTGGCAGCAGGTCGGGCCCAATCCCTCACCGCAAGCGCCCTCCGCGCTGCCGATTCCCCGGCGCAAGCACGTGACCGAAGTCCCGCCGCCGGTGCCCGGTGCGGCGCAATCTTCGACTCCGGCGGCGACGCAGAGCGCAGCGCCCGTTGCAGCCCCTGCTCGGCCGGCACCGACGCGCTATTCGCTGTGCCTTGCTCTGGGCGACAAGGATCTGGCGGCGGGCATTGCTGCGGCCCGCGCGTGGCTCGCGGAAAGCCAGCCCGCCAATGTGCCCAATGGCGCGCCCAGCCTTGGGCGCGGCGCGGCGGCGCAGTGCCTTGGGCAGCTCCTGATGCAGCAGGGCGACTATGCCGGGGCCGAAGCGGCCTTTGCCGAGAGCGCAGGGCAAGTCCCCGCTGCCGATGTCACGGCGGCAGCCGCGTTGCAGGCGATGGCAGGCAATGCCGCGCTGGCGGGCGGCCATGCCGAAACCGCGCTGACGTGGTTTGACAAGGCGCTCGCTGCGATCCCCGCCAAGGCACCCGCCGCCGAAGACAATGCGGCGCGCGGTTCGGTGCAGACTGATCGGTCGCGCGCGCTGGTTGCTTTGAATCGCCTTCCCGAAGCGAGCGGCGCGCTGGAAGAGGCGCACCGGCTCGCGCCCAACGATGCCGAGGGCTGGCTGCTTTCCGCCACGCTCGCGCGGCGCGACACGGATCTGGAGCGGGCGCAGCGCGATATCGAAGTGGCTGCAGGCCTTGCAGCGCATGGCGATCCGCTGGGGCCGCAGATCGGGCTTGAGGCGGGGGTCATCGCGGTGCTCGGCGGGCGCGAGGCGGCGGCGCGCAAATCGTGGGAATCGGTGCTTGCACTCGCCCCCGAAAGCGCGGAAGCCAAGGCAGCGCGCGGGTATCTGGACCAGCTCGGTCCTGCGCCTGCGCCAACGACCAGTGCGCCGGAGACCCAGCGATGACCCGCAAGCCCCTCAAACTCGCCGTGCTCGATCTGGTGCCGGTGCGCGAAGGCGGCACGGTGCGCGAGGCGCTGGTCGAAACCGCTGCGCTCGCCCGCACGGCCGAGGAGCTGGGCTACACGCGGTTCTGGGTGGCCGAGCATCACGGGATGGAAGGCATCGCCGGGGCCGCCGTCTCGGTCGTGCTCGCGCATATCGGCCATGCCACGTCGCGCATCCGCATCGGCTCGGGCGGAATCATGCTGCCCAACCACAATCCGATGGTGATTGCCGAACAGTTCGGCGCGCTCGATGCGCTGTTTCCGGGGCGGATAGACCTTGGCCTTGGCCGCGCGCCGGGGGCCGACCAGCGCGTGCTGCGCGCACTGCACAAGGACATCCACAAGGCGGCGGAGGAGTTCCCGTCCGACGTGGTCGAGCTGCAACTGCACTTCGCGGGCGATCCGCGCCTGCCGTTGCAGGCCACCCCCGGTCTGGGCGCGAATCCCGAGATGTGGATTCTGGGGTCGAGCCTGTTCGGCGCGCAGCTCGCAGGCATGCTCGGGCTGCCCTATGCTTTCGCCTCGCACTTCGCGCCCGATCATCTCGATGCCGCGCTGGCGCTGTATCGCGAGCGGTTCGAGCCTTCGTCGCGGCTCGCCGAGCCCTATGTGATGGCTGCGATCAACGTGACCGCCGCCGAAACCGACGAGGAAGCCGTGCTGCTTGCCTCCTCGATGGACCAGTCGTTCGTGCGGCTGCGCACCGGATCGCCGGGCAAGCTGCCGCCGCCGATCCCCGGCTACCGCGAAAGCCTGCCGCCCGCCTCGCTCGCGATGCTCGATCATATCCGGCAGGTCAGCGCGGTGGGCAGCGTGGAGACGGTGCGCGCGCAGCTCAGGGCGTTTCAGGTGCGGACCGGGGCGGATGAATTGATTGTTGCCGGTTCGACTTTTGATCCGGCGCAGCGCCACCGGTCCCTCGCGCTGACCATGGACGCGGTGCGGCTGGAGGCTGCAGTCGTGGCGGCCTGACAGCGCGACTGCGGACGAATCTTAACCTTCCTCCGGCTTGCCCTTGCGCGGTTGCCGGGGTAGGCTCCGCATGATTAGTTCACTATTGTGACATAATATTACGCACCCGCAAAATGGGGCGGATAACGATAACGGCGCACGCCACAAGCCGCTGCGCTGGG
>CAILIO010000306.1 GCA_903834285.1 uncultured Sphingomonadales bacterium
CCCCCCCTCTTTTTGTCGCTGACGGGCGTCGGGCCGAACCGGCCCGCCGCCTCTCCCCTCACATCACGAAGTCCGCCGCCACCAGCGCGCTCGTGCTACTGACGAGGATGGCAAAGTCCGCCACCTTGTCGCCGTTCACATCGCCCTGCACCAGCCACTGCGTGCCTTGCGCCGATACCGTCAGCGCGCCATGGGTACCATCGAACGCCGTGACCAGCTTGAAGGCCCCGTCCCCGGCATCGGCGCCGTTGGCATCGATCTTCGAGAGATCGATCAGATCGTGCTCGGCGTGCGAGAAGTCGGTGATCTTGTCGCGGCCGGCGACCGCGGCGGTCGAATCGGTGAGGCTGGTGAAGACGAACCTGTCCGCCCCGGTCCCGCCTGTCAGCGTATCGGCGCCCTTGCCGCCGACCAGCGTGTCGTTGCCGCCCTTGCCGAGCAACGTGTCGTTGCCATCAAGCCCGTAGAGGTTGTTCGCAGCGTCGTTGCCAGTCAGCCAGTTGGCCCAGGCGTTTCCGGCTCCGGACAGCGCGGCGCTGCCGGTCAGGGTCAGGTTTTCGATATAGGCACCCAGCGTGAAGCTGACGCTCGAGACTACAGTGTCGACGCCCTGGTTGGCCGCTTCGACCACCTTGTCGCCGACATTGTCGACCGAATAGACGTCATTGCCGCCCTTGCCGACCATGGTATCCGCTCCAGCCCCGCCAATGATCGTGTTGCTCGCGTCATTGCCGGCGATGGTATTGTCGAGCGCGTTGCCATTGCCCTGTACCGCCGTGCCATCAAGAATGAGGTTCTCGAGATTGGCGCCCAGCGTGTAGCTGATCGCCGCGTGCACGGTGTCGGTCCCTTCGTTGGCGTTCTCGACGATCACGTCGCCGACCGACGAGACCACGTAGGTGTCGTTGCCCTGACCGCCGATCATGGTGTCCGCACCCGCACCCCCGTCGAGCCAGTCCCACCCCGTCCCGCCGTAGAGGACATCGCTGCCTGCGCCGCCGTAGAGCTTGTCATCGCCATCACCTCCAACGAAGGTGTCGTTGCCGACATTGCCTGTCATCGTATTGGCATAGCCGTTGCCGGTGCCCTTGATCCCGACTGCTGTATCGACCGAAAGGTTTTCGACGTAGGCGCCAAGCGTGTAGGCGGCGATTCCGTTGCCGCTGACGACAACCGTGTCGATGCCGCCGGCCAGCGAGCCGTCTTCCCGTACGATGTCGTCCGCGCTGTTCACCCAATAAGTGTCGTCGCCGGTCCCGCCGATCATGGTATCCTTGCCGGCACCGCCGATCAGCGTGTCGTTGCCAGCACCGCCGACGAGCGTGTCATTGCCGGCCCCGCCTTCGAGAAGGTTGCCCTGGTTGTTGCCGGTGATGGTGTTGTCCGCCGCATTGCCCGCGCCGTTCATGGCAGTTCCGGCCAGCGTGAGGCTCTTGGCATCGGTCGCAAGCCGGACATTCAGCCCTTCGGTCACCGTGACATTGGGCGCCGCGGCACTGCCGACAAGCGGCGGCGTGCCTGTACCCGGCGGCGGCAGCGGCGTCGTGCCGAGCAGCTCGTTGAGCCAGTAGGTCACCGTCTCGACGCGGGCGTTGGCGTTCCCGTCCTCATTGAGGAAACGATCCCACTGGGTGTTGAAACCGATGTCATAGATGCCGTCCATCACGGTATCGATCGCGCTGTCGCCCAGCAGATAGCTCGCGCCGTGATCGCCCTGGATCAGATGGAAACCGGTCTCGACCATACCGGTGTCGTTGCCGTGCGCAGCGGTGAACTCTGCCAACCGGTTCGCCCGGATCCACGCCGACATGTCGTAAGTTTCCGCAACGGTGAGATGTCCGTCGTCCAGCGCGCCGGTGGCATTGATCGCATCGATGATGATGTGATTGAGCTTGTCGGCCGCCGCAGCCCCTTCGCGGATCTGCGTAGCGGAGATGTTGTTGCTGAGGCCGACATCCTCGCCGACGATCTGGATCAGCTGGTCGAGCCCGGTTCCGGTGGTGCCTGTCGGACCATCGTAGGCATAAGCGAGACCGCCCTTCGGCATCGCGCCGTTGGCGGCAAGCGCGGCCTTGTAATCGTCGACAGTGGCATAGAACCGGTCCGCGCCCACCGGATCGCCATCGAGTTCCAGCCGCAGCCCTTCGGCGCCGGTGTTGTCGAAGTAATAGAGGTCGACCGCGTAGAGCCCCGACTTGTCGATATTGATCGTCTCGCTCGTGCCGGTGAAGCCGCGGTTGCCGGCAAAGCTCGACAGCGTGTCCCCGCCGAGCTTGAGCAGGAAGCCGTCGTCCGACCGCACATTGACGAGGTGCTGGCCCTGTTCGAGCCAGACATATCCCTGAAGCCTCAGGCCGATGGTGTTCATGGCGGTATTGTCGCCGCCGTCGGTCAGAGTGGCCTTGCCGTCGAAGAACTGGCTCAGCGTCGCGACTTCCTTGAACCCGCCGAAGTTCACCGTCTTGGCGGTGAGATGGTAATTGGCCGAGGTCGTCGCAGTCTGGGCGATGAGATCGTCGATCGAGGCGAAGCTGGTGCCGCGGTCGAACACCTCGCCGGTGAGGCCAGTGCCCGCGCGCGCAGCAGGCTGGTCACCCTCGATCGCAGCCGTGCCGACCCATTGGGCGGGCAAATCGCCGGAGTGGTTGATCGCGCGCAGCTCGAAGGGGTCGAGGATGCGGTCGTAGATTGCAAGGTTGCCCACCTTGCCATCGAGGTGGCTGTCGACCTGAACAGGATGGCTCGCATCGCGGCCCCAGGTACCCGCGCCCAGCACAAGGCTCCGCGTGTTCGGACCAAGACCGCTCGTCGCGTCGACATCGGCAGCAACGCGCTTGCCGTCGAGGAACAGCCCCAGCCCGTCCTGCCCGAACGTGATCGCCAGCGAATACTGCCGGCCGCTTTCGATCGTGACGTCCTCGGCCTGGAGCCACCAGTCACGCGTGCCGTCCTGCAGGATCACATAAAGATGGCCGTCACGAACGAAGGCGGTGATGTCGCCGTCCGCGTTCGAAGCGCCGTCCTTAGAGAAGACCACATGCGTGCCGCCATCGTCGGCATGGTTGGCGAGAAAGTCGAGCGCGATAGTCCCTTCGGAGACGCTGGTGGAGGGCAGCTTGCCGATATCCAGCGCCCCCTTGGTGCCGTCGTCGGTGACGAGACCGGCCCGGCTGAACACGAGATTGGGCTTGAGCGTGGTCGCATCGACCGGTGCGTGGTTCGAATGAAGCGAGCCTGAGGCAAGGTCCTTCGCCAGCAGCAGGCTGATCCAGTCGGAGGTATCGCTGATGCGCTGGTTCGCATTGCCGTCTTCGTTCTCGAAGCGATCGCCGCTGATCTTGAAACCGATGTGGTAGATACCGTCCGCCACGGTGTCGACCGAGAGGTCGCCGTAGATATAGTCGCGCCCGCCGTCACCCTGCGCATAGTGCAGGCCGCTCTCGAAGGCGCCGTTGTCGTCACCGTGGAGAATGGTCCACTCCGAAAGCTTGTTGACGATGATCCAGTGGTTGAGATCAACCATGTCCATCGAGTCGAGCTTGTTGTCGTCGGCGACGCCGGTTTCCTTGATCGCCTGCAGCATGATCTTGGCCATGCCGTCTGCGGCCCGCGAGGCATCGTTGATCTGCTTTTGCGAGATGCGATGATTGAGGCCGATGTCATCGAGCAGGCGTTCGGCGATAAGATCGAGGCCCGTGCCGGTGGTGCCGTGCGCTTGCGGATCAGCGCCCTTGTTGTTGAGCGTACCCGCCGCCAGTTCGGGCGCAAGCAGGGTATTGAGCCAGTGCGCCACCTCGTCGACGCCCGGCCCCCAGTAATTGGTCGGGGAGGTCAGGTGGCCGTCCTTGATGTCGAAGGCGATGCTGTAGATCCCGTCGAGCACCCGGTCGACCCCGGCCTCGCCGAACAGGCGCGTGACTGCGCCGTCGCCGGAAACACGCTGGAAGCCGGTTTCGATCCCGTTGTTGTTGGTGCCATAGAGCAGGCTGAACTTGCTGAGGTTCGCGTAGCGGATGAAGGAATTGATCGAGTAGATGTCGGAGACGGTGATCTCGCCGTCATTGGCGAGGCCAAGGCTTTTGATCGCGTTCACGATCAACCCGTTCATCGCATCGGCCGCAGCCGCCCCTTCGCGGATCGCCGCGCCGGACAGGCCCATGTTCAGGCCGTAATCGCTGGCAATAAGATCGATGGCGCGGTCGAGGCCCGTGCCGGTAGTCCCTATGATCCCCATCATGCGTCTCCTTGGCTTGCTGCCTTATGTGCGCACCATGCCCAACGACGTTTTAAGTAAAAAGGCTGCGTAATAACCCTAAGGAGTTAACCCATTTGCTAAGGATTTGCGCAGCGACCGGATGATGTCATTTCTGTAAAATTCAATAAAACGGCATTTGATCCCAAACACTTGCCAGCATATGTTGAGAACGATTGGTCGGGAGTGGAAAATGAAGCATGCACACGCCGTCGCAGTAGCGGCACTCCTCATCGGAGCAGTTCCGGTTAACGCTGCCGGGAAAACGTCCGAAATAATCGGCGAAGCGAAAATCGAACGGGATGAGTGGGGTATCGCGCACGTCTCGGGAAAGACCGATGCCGACGCGATCTACGGCATGATCTATGCGCAGGCGGAGGATGACTTCCCGCGAATCGAGCGCAACTACCTCGTCAGCATGGGCCGTCTCGCCGAAGCCGAGGGCGAAACCGCCATGTGGCAGGACCTGCGCATGCGCATGTTCAACAACCCCGAACACCGCAAGCTGAGCTATGACGCGGCCGACCCCAAGCTGCGCGCGCTGATGGATGCCTGGGCCGCTGGCCTCAATGCGTATCTTGCCGATCACCCCGAGGTAAAACCCAAGGTCCTCACCCATTTCGAGCCGTGGATGGCGCTGACCTTCACCGAAGGCAGCATCGGCGGTGACATCGAGAAGGTCTCGCTGTCCGCGCTCGAGGCGTTCTACGGGCAGAAGAAGGTGGCACGGGCCGACCCGCTCCCCTCCGCGCCGCCCGAGCCGCAAGGATCGAACGGCATTGCGCTTGCCCCTTCGCGCACGAAGGACGGCCATGCGCTGCTGCTGATCAACCCGCACACCAGCTTCTTCTTCCGCGCCGAACAGCAGGTCACCAGCGAGGAAGGCCTCAATGTCTATGGTGCGGCGACATGGGGCCAGTTCTTCATTTACCAGGGTTTCAATGCCCATGCCGGCTGGATGCACACGACCAGCGGCGTCGACAGCGTGGATGAATTCGCCGAGACGGTACGTCCGCCGACACCAGCACAGCAAAAGACCGTTGCCGGCCGCGCCTATTGGGTAAAGGGCCGCCCGCCGTTTGTCTGGCAGCCTGTCGAAACGCGGGTGATCACGCTCAAAGTGCGGCAGGCCGATGGCGCCCTGCAGCCGCGCAGCTTCACCACTTATCGGACCGCAAACGGCCCGATCGTGCGCGAGGAAGGCGGCAAATGGATCGCCGTCAGCATGATGAACAGCCCGATCCATGCGCTGTGGCAGAGCTATTTCCGGACCAAGGCGACCGATCTCAAGGCCTTTCTCGGGGTCGCCGAGTGGAATGCCAACAGTTCCAACAATACCCTGTTTGCCGATGACAAGGGCGAGATTGCCTA
>CAILIO010000307.1 GCA_903834285.1 uncultured Sphingomonadales bacterium
ACCTCCGGCAACCCATTGCCGCACCCTCCGGCAACCCATTGCCGCACCTCCGGCAACCCATTGCCGCACCCGCGCGCGCGTTCCTTATTGACTTTAATCAAGGCAATGAAGCATGTAGAACCCCCAAGCCCCCATCGAACGAAGCTGTTCTTTCCGATGGGCAGTTCGCCGAACTCGAAGAAGGGTTTGATCGGCATCTGAAGCACCACAGAACGGAACCCCGCGACACCGTGCTGCAACTTCTCAGGGACCAGGCGCAGCGCGGCGGGTTCGACTGGGAGAAATTCCGCGGGCGGCATGCGGACTGGTGCCGCTATCAGGAGCGCAACGGCTGGAGGTATTGCACGCTGACCTTCGTGGGCTGGGTGCGCGCCGGGATGCCACCGGCCCCGTCCGATGCAATGATCGGCGGCCCGAAGAAATCCTCGACCGAAGCCATGATGGAAGTGATGCAGAAACGGATCTCGCTCGGGATGGACCCCCTATGATGAATCTGAACATGGTGATGCAGATCGCGGCCGAACTGGCTGTGCTGCCGTTTTACCCGAGCGAACCGGAAGCGCGATTGGCGATCGTGCGCCTGATTGGGAAGATGGCCACGACAGAGTCTCAGGTGCGCTGGCTCGTGGACCGGATGACAAGCGGCCTGTACGCGAAGTGGGAAGGCCCTGGCGAGCTGCGCGCGGTGTTCTGTATGAAGTTTAAGCCAGCGGATGGAATTGAAGCGGTGTCGCAGGTTTACCCGGAAGGTCTGACATCGGAGCAACTCAACCCCGGAGCGAAGCAACTGCCGGCCCCTCAGATGCGCCAGATCGCAGGAGAAAGCGAAGTCACCGGCCAGGAATCGAAAGAACTGGTTTTGGCGTGCGCCGTGGCCCTGCCGCGGTTCGCGGAGAAATTATCGCCAGCATGGATAAACATCGAACCCGGCGAAAGCGAACTGCAAGCGCTGATTCGGGTGTCGCTCGGTTTCGCACGCCCGGCGCAGGAAACAAGGCCCGCGACTGAAGCCCAGATTCGGTCCGTGCGGGAAGCGCAGGAGCGTGGGAGGGAGAAGCGATGACATGGGAATTTAAGGTACCCAAGGGCTGGCAGGCCCAGCAGCGCGCGAGAACGGCGGTAGAGGAGGAGCAATGGCAACGATGACGTATTTCTGCCGCTGTTTTATTTGCGAATCGGAGGATGTCTGCTCTCATCGGGAGCATGAACTGCTGGTTTGGTGGCTGGCACAGTCGCGGGAAATGCCGATTGCAGCCGCCAAACCCATACCGCCATCGAATTGCGCGGCCTTAACCGATAGGGAAGTACCCGGAAATGCGCCAAAGGCCGTTCTGGTCCGAAAACCGTTCGTGCGGGCCGAGGCGCTGAGGCGGAGCGGATACAACCTGGCGGTGAGCAGGGAAGATGCGCTGGCGCAAAGGCGAGTGTGACGGAGCGGGAGGGCCTTGAAATTTTCCGGGTTGGCACGGTATCCTGGCGGTGAAATAGTTTGAGAATTTTCCCACGCCACAGCACTGCATAAGCGTGAAGAAACTGCTCAACGGCGCCCGCGTTGCCGGGCTTACCGTATTCATGACCTTGGCTACTCAGCCGACCGCGCTGCACGCCGAACAGTGGAAGTGGCCGGGATGCAACTCGGACAATCCCACTTACACCTGCATCTACGCATACCCTCCGATGCTCGGATGGGAAATGTGGAATTATTTGGGGCTCGGATGTTATTGCACAAACTGATGCGAAACATCCTCATTTCAGCCGCGCTTGCCACCGCGCTGCTGGCACAAGCTCACGATTATGAGCGCAGACGGCCAAATACTCCGCCACCCTACAATCCCATCCAGCACGGGACCATCTGGGTGCCGGATATCATAGGCGGCCAGGACCCGCCGCCCGATCCGCCGCCGGTACCTTGCGGCGTCTGCCACAAGAACATGTAACGATTGCGGGCGTTCCGTTACGATGCCGGAGCGCCCGTGTTTTTCGAACGTGCAGGCAGGCTAATGAGCGACTGACATACTCGCCGCTTTCATCCGGTTGTACATATCCGCCAGCGCCTTGCGGTCCTTTGCTGTGAGCTTGATCTTGATCGGATAGCCCCCCGGCCCGGATGCGGTCAGCGATGCCTTCGGCGCGGGCGACGTGAGCGCTTCGATAAGCGGGATTGTCACTTCGATGGCCGACTCTACGCCGACGACCGCGGGAGTCTGCGGCAGCGCCTTAGCGGTCAGCAGGTCCATGTTGAGGTTAGCCGCGACCTCCAGAGATTTTTGAACCGTCGTTTGGCCGCCGGTCAGGATGGATGCATCCATCTGCGCCTCTCGAATAATGACGCCCGCCAGTGCAACCGTGCCCGGCGAACACGTGCCGGCCGATGCACAGTAGCTTTGCAGGCCGACACCGGCGATGCCGATCCCGGCTATGGCTACCCCGACCGTTATCTGGTTGCATGCGGTCAGAGCCAGGGCGATTGCCGCCAAAGCAATGCGTTTCATTTCTTATCTCCTGTCAGAAACTCCACAATCTTTTTCAGCAGTCGAATAATCTCGGCTCTGTCTTCCCGCTCCTGCGCCTGTTTGTCCATTTTAGTTTGACGCTCCTGATGAAATTGCCACGCCAGATGCCGCAGACTTTTTCCACCCCAACCCGTTAAGGACCGATTGCAGCATCGCCCAGCACTCGCCTGGACTACCCGCGAAAGTGTTGTTCACGGTACAGTCCGCGCCGTGAGGGGCCGCGCCCCCGTTCGGTGTTGTGCTGAAAAATACCTCCCACGATAGTCCGCTGGCCGCGTACATGTTGCCATTGCAGGCCGCTGTGGTCGGACTGGTAGTCCATGTCTGACCGGTTGGGCACGGAGGCGTTGTCGTATCGCCGGTTCCCGTGGTCATGAATATCTGGCTCGTCGGTATCGCAGAGGTCGCCACCAAAGAAGACGTGCCAACCGATTTGATGTAATTCGCGCTCTTGCAGTCGGTGCCGGGGAAACATCCCAGTTCCGCTGCGATCACAGCCTGCACTCCGGTCGGCTGTGTGGCGTTAGTGAACATGTACTGCATGTCAAGCGGCACGCAAAAAAAGTAGAAGGGGCCGACAAGCGTGTAAGCGGTTGAGCTGTTCGACGACCCGCCGTTGTTTCCATCGCTCCACTGCCCGCCGTAGTTTGTACAGCTTTGCAGGCACGAACCTTTCGGGATCATCGCGGCGTACATCATTCCATGCGAGTCCGAAGAATCGCCGACAAGGTGAATCTTTTGTGGATTTCCGGGATACGTGCCCTGTCCGGCGTTCGTCGCCAGCCACGAGAACAAGGACTGATAGTCGGCCACGTTAGCCGGAAAAGTCGTCGCTGGCATCCAGATGTATTCATTGGCGGAATGGTTGTTTACGAGTGCATCGATTGTGAGCACCAGGCCCGC
>CAILIO010000308.1 GCA_903834285.1 uncultured Sphingomonadales bacterium
ACTCATCGACTCCCCGCGCTGCCACTTGTCCCAGATCTCTGCCCGCTGAGCGGCCGAGTAGTATATCCGACGACGCTGCTTCATCGCACCACTCCTTCTCATCTCGAGAATGAGGCGTTGCGTCGATCGGTTGAACCCACCCCTGTATTCTTGCGGCATCGAACATCGAGCCGCCGCCGCCCTTGCGCGGCCAGAATGTGGTTTCCAGCGAGAAAAGATCAATATCAAACAAGAAAATCTGGATTTTCGTTCAGCAATCGCGACCATACGGCCAAGGCGACATGAGAACGGGGTCTGGAATGCGAGCTTTGCATGGTACGACAACGGCTGCGATCCTGGGACTGGCATTCACCAGCCTTGTGCCGGCAATGGCACAAACACCGCCGCCCGACGTGATCGATCCCGCGCCAACCGCCGCCGACTGGGCCGCACTCGGCAAGCTGCCCGACTGGAGCGGCACCTGGTTTCCAGACATCACCGATCAGGACAAGCAGATCACCACCAACCCGGTGCCGTGGAAGCCCGAAGTGCAGCCGCAGGTGGCCTTCTGGGACAAGGAAGAGAAAGAAGGCCGCCCACGCGGGCTGTTGCTCAATTGCCTGCCCCACGGCATGCCGAGCCTGATCCTGATCACCCATAACGCCAACGAGTTCCTGTTTACGCCGGGCCGGGTCACGCTGCTCGGCGAATCCGACGGGAACAGACTGCGCCGGATTTACACTGATGGACGCAAGCTGCCCGACGATCCCGACCCGAATTTCCACGGCACCTCGGTCGGCCACTGGGAAGGTGACACCCTCGTCGTCGAAACGCGCGGTATCCTGCCGCAGGTCTTCCTCGCGATCAGCGAGGCGGTGGGCGTTCCGCTGGGCGAAGGCGCCGTGGTGCACGAGCGCATCCACCTGATCGCGCCCGACACACTGGCGCACGATCTGGTGATCGAGGCGCCGGCGATTCTCACCCGCCCGTGGGAGACGCGCCGCATCTACTACCGCAACCGCAAGCGCAGCTATGATATAGTCGAAGGTGTTTGCCGCCAGGGCGATTTCGAGGAAGGCACGGACAAATGGGGGAACAAGATCTATGTTCCCACGCACCAGCAGGACGGCAATATCCTGCCACCACCAGCCAAGTGAGCAGACCCATGATTCGCAAGACCCTGATTGCGGCTCTAGTTGCCCTGAGCGCCGCAGGCGTGGCCCAGGCCCACCACAGCTTTGCCATGTTCGATCCCGCCAAAGTCGTGACCCTGCAGGGCCGGGTAAAGGAGTATCGCTGGGTGAACCCGCACGTGGCGCTGCTGCTCGATGTGACCGCGCCCGGCAATGCGGGCGGCGTCTGGGCGGTCGAGCTCACCAGCCCCGGCAACCTCACCCGCCTCGGCTGGAGCCGCAAGTCGCTCAAGGTCGGCGACCGGGTCGCGGTTGAGGTCAATCCGCTGCGCGATGGTCAGCACGGCGGCGGCTTCCGCAAGCTGACGCTGCTCGATACCGGCCAGGTGCTCCAGGCGCGCCTGATCGATATCGAGAAGAACGCGGCCGGCGGTCACTGAGGCCACGCCCGCCATGGACCTGTTCCTCACCGGAAAGCGCGCGCTCGTTACCGGGGGCAGTAAGGGCATCGGCAAGGCCATCGCAAGGGCGCTGCTGGAAGAAGGCGTCCGCGTCGTTATCTCGGGGCGCGATGCTGCCGGTGCCGCAGCGGCTGCACAGGACCTTGCAGCCGCAACCGGCGGTGAGGTACATGCACTGACTGCCGATACGCGTGATGACGCAGCAGTCGATGCGTTGATCGCGGATGCGGTGGAAAGACTTGGCGGGCTCGACATTGTCGTCAACAACGCCGCGCGCCCGGGGCTTCCCGCAGGAGTCCCGGGCGTAGCGGGGGTTGAATCGGCCGTGCTGCTCGAAGAGCTCGATACCAAAGTGGTCGGCTATCTGCGTGTGGCGCGGGCCGCCGCGCCGCATCTGGTCGCAAACGGCTGGGGCAGGATCATCAACATCAGCGGGCTGGCCGCGCGCATGACCACGACCATTCCGGGATCGGCGCGCAATGTCGCCGTCTCGGCGCTCACCAAGGTGCTGGCCGACGAACTCGGCCCCAAGGGCGTCAACGTGACCGTGGTCCACCCCGGCGCGACGCGCACCGAAAAGACCACCGCGCTGATCGCGGCGCGCGCGGCGGCGGACGGTGTCTCCGAAGCCGAGGTGGAGAAGACACTGTTCGGCGGCAACCTGATCGGCCGGATCGTCGATGCGGCGGAAATCGGCGCGATCGTCGCCTTCCTCGCCTCGCCGCGCAGCGATGCCATTACCGGCGATGCGATTGCCGCCGGCGGCGGCAGTCCGCGTGCGATCCACTACTGACAACCACCACATGCCCGGCCGATAGCCTCAGGCCGAGCGCACTTCAGCCGCTTTCCCTTTTCAGGAGAGGTTGCCCAGCCAATGAGCCAGTCCCGCCAGCTCCACCTCGGCGCCTTCATGCGCCCTGTCTCGATCCACACCGGGGCCTGGCGCTATCCAGGCGCCTCGCCCGATGCCAATTTCAACCTTGCGCATATCACGCGCCTCGCGCGCACGCTGGAGGCGGCCAAGTTCGACGCCTTCTTCATGGCGGACCACCTTGCCGTGCTCAACATGCCGATCGAGGCATTGAAGCGCAGCCATACGGTGACCTCGTTCGAGCCGTTCACGCTGCTTTCCGCACTCGCGATGGTGACGACACGGATCGGCCTCGTCGCGACCGCCTCGACGACCTATGACGAGCCCTATCATATCGCCCGCCGCTTCGCCTCGCTCGACCACATCAGCGGCGGCCGTGCGGGCTGGAACATCGTGACGACGGGCAATCCGGAAACCTCGTTCAACTTCGGCAGCGAGCAACACCTGGCGCATGCCAACCGCTATGCCCGTGCGCGCGAATTCTATGATGTCGTCACCGGGCTGTGGGACAGCTGGGCCGACGATGCCTTCGTGTGCGATGTCGATCAGGGCATCTACTTCGATCCTGACAAGCTCCATGTGCTGAACCACAAGGGGCCAGAGCTTTCGGTGCGCGGACCGCTCAATATCGCGCGGCCGGTGCAAGGCTGGCCGGTGATCGTGCAGGCGGGCGCATCGGACGCAGGGCGGCAGCTGGCGGCGGAAACGGCCGAAGTGATCTTCGGTTCGGAAGGGACGCTTGATGGCGGCAAGGCCTTCTACGCCGATGTCAAAGGTCGGATGAAGGCCGTCGGCCGCGATCCCGATCGCCTCAAGATCCTCCCCGCCGCGTTTGTGGTGGTGGGCGATACGGTGGAGGACGCGCGGGCCAAGCGCGCGCATCTCGACAGCCTGGTCCACTACGATAGCGGCATCCGTTCGCTGAATATCATGCTGAACTATGACGTTTCGGGCTTCGATCCCGATGGGCCGCTGCCTGAAATCCCCGAAAGCAACGCCAGCAAGAGCGCGCGCGACAAGACCGTCGCGCTGGCACGGCGCGACAACCTGACGATCCGGCAGCTCGCCGCGCGCGCCGGCAGCTATGCCGGCCTCGCGTTCGTCGGCACCGCGCAGACCATTGCCGACGAGATGGAGGCCTGGCTGGAAGAGCGCGGATCGGACGGGTTCAACGTGATGTTCCCATGGCTGCCCGGCGGGCTCGACGATTTCACCGCGCAAGTCATCCCGGAATTGCAGCGGCGCGGGATCTTCCGCAAGGACTACGAAGGCACGACCTTGCGCGATCATCTCGGCCTACCGCGCCCGGAAAACCGGTTCTTCGCCCAGCAACCGGAGACGGCATCGGCTGGCTGGAACCTGTCCTGATACGGTAGAGGCTCCAGCGCGTGATCGGCGGTTGGCGCCCGCTCAGCCGATCGCGAGACGGGCCAGTGCCTCCGGCAGATCGGCCACCGTATCGATCACCAGATGCGCGCCTGCCGCTTCGAGCACCGCGCGCGAAGCCGCGATCCGCGCCGCGCGCTCGTCTTCCGGCAAGGCAGCGAGCGCCTCGGCCGAGAGGCCGACGCCGTTGCCGCTCGCCGCGATGCCGATCGTCCAGACACCCGCGCCAAGACCCTCGGCAATCCCCACCGGAGCATCGTCGACCTTGACGCAAGCCGACGCGGGCCAGGCACCTAGCTCGACGAGGTTTTTCCAGAGCATCAGCGGCGAGGGCCGGCCCGTTGCGGTGTCCCCGGCGCAGACCAGCACATCGGGCGCATAGCCCTGTGCGGCGGCGGCAGGCAGAATATCGGCCATCATCTCGCGGGTGTAGCCGGTGCAGGACCCGATCTTGACCCCCGCCGCGCGGAGCTTTGCCACGATGTCGGCAGCGCCGGGGATCAGCACCGTGCATTCGGCCGCCGCTTCGCGCATCATTGGCCCGATTGCGGCGAAGAGCCGATCGACCGTCGCGCCGTCCGGTTCGGCCCCATGCGCCACCACCCAGGCGGCGCGCACGCGCGGGATCCGCAGGATCGCGGCGATATGGTCGCTCTTGGCCATGCCCATATCCGCGCGCGCTTCGCTTTCCTCGATCGGCACGCCCTCGGCGGCGAACACCTTGCACAATGCAACAACTGGCGCGCGGCTGCCGAAATCGATCATGGTGCCCGCCCAATCGAACACAACTGCCTGAAGGCCGGGGATCATGCGCTGGTCCTTTCGCTGGAAGTGAGGCTGCCGATCACATCCTCGGCAAGTCCAAAACTGGTGGAAGCGCCCGTGCCGCTGGTCACCACGACCAGCCGGACACCTTCGGCAGGGGTGTGCACGATACTGTGGCCCGAAGCCGAGGCATAAGTCCCGGTCCAACGCTCGACCACCGCAGGCGGCCGGCCGAGCACCCCGGCATAGGCGCGCAGGATCGCGGCATCGATCGCCTCGTGGCTGAACGGATCGGGGGTGGGGCCGTAGTCATGGCTGTCCCCCACGACGAGCGTACCGTCGGCGCTCTGCACCGCGATCAGGTGAATGCCCCAGCCCAGCGCCTCGGCTTCCTCGGTTTCGAGCCGCCCCTTTATCGCTGCAGCCTCGGGCAGATCAGCATAGCCCAGATAGCGCGCCATGCTGAGGTCACTCATCACCGGCGAGGGCAGCCGCCAGCCGGGCGCAGCAAGGCGCAGCATCTGCAGCTTGCACCGCGTGATCCCCGCCTCGGCATAGATCTCGGGAAAGAGCGAGGCCCAGTCGTCGCCCGGGCAGACCACGACCATATCGCCTTGCACCCGCGCGCCATTGGCCAGCGTGACGCAGCCGGTCTCGACCCCGACCACCGCCGCGCCGAACCGGAAAGTCACGCCATGCGCCGCAGCCAGCCATGCTGTCAGGCGCGGAATAGCCTCGCGCGATTCCACCCGCAGATCGACCGTGCTGCGCAGCGCCCCGGCGGGCGCGCTGGCCTGCGGGCACACGTCCTGCGATTCAAGCGCGGTGAGCCGGGTGCAGCCCTCGGCCATCTCGGTTTCCATGAAGGCATCGAACACCAGGCCCGCCTCGGCGCGCTGGCCGACCACGAGCAGGCCTTCCTGCTCGATACGGATGCCCGCAGGCCCCGCCACTTCGCGCCAGATCGCCGCGCTGCGCCGGGCGCGGTCCCACACTTGGCCGCGCTCCTGCCCGGTCACCGTGACGAAGCCAAAGTTGCGGATCGAGGCGCCGTTGGCGCGCGCGTCACGGTCGATCACAGTCACCCGCCAGCCCCGCTTGGCCGCTGCGAGCGCATGCGCAAGGCCGACAATCCCCGCACCGACAACGACGATATCACGCATGATCATGGGTCTCCGCATGCCGGTTCGACCGGAGAAAATAGATGGCCGAGCTCAGCGTGAAGCCCACGATCAGCACCGCGGCGAGATAGGCGCAGTCGATGAACACCGGCAGCCAGTTGCGCCCCGGCGCGAACAGACTGCGCCAGATCAGCAGCGCCACGCTGCCCGCATAGCCCGAGGCATCGGCGATGTAGATCAGGAAACCGGCATTGCCGGCCTTGCCGAAAGCGGCGATCATCCGGTCGAACAACATCGCGTTGAACGGCGTATAGGCCAGATAGAGCCCCGCTCCGGTGAGGATCATCCACGGCATCGGGGCGAGCCAGCCTGCCTCGAAGGCCAGCGTCCCCAGCCCCAGCATGAGCCCGCCCAGAATGATCAGCGCGTGCATCGCGAGCAGCGCGCGCAAGTTGTTCTTCACCAGCATGAGCGCGGCCAGCCCCACCAGTGCAATCACCGCCACCGGAGTCTCGGTTTGCGAGAACACCGCGGCCGAGCCGCCCTGCCCCAGCGCGGCCCAGATCTCGGGCATGAAGTTGTCGCGGAAATCGCGCATCGCGGTGAGCACGACGTAACCCGTCACCAGCAGCGCCACCGGCAGGCCATGATCGCGCAGGAAAGCCGCGCGCGCGGGCCGGTGCATCGGCTCGCGCCGGGTGCGCTCCGCCTCGTCCTCAGGCGAGGGCGGCGGCAGGCGTTCCAGAAACCACAGCGAGAGCAGCAGCACGGGCATGAAGGGAATGCCTGTCAGCGCCGGCATCCACTGCTCGCTCACCCCGGCGTGGAGCATCAGCGAGCCAGCCGATTTCACCAATCCCGACGAAACGATGAAACTTGCGCAGAGCATCGCGCCGAGCGGTTCGGACAAGCGCCGCCCTTCGACATAGCTGAACACCAACCCCCAGATCATCCCCAGCGGAAACCCGTTGAAGAACACGCAGACGAGCCCCAGCCACGGCGGCACAAGGGCAAAGGCGACCAGCGCAAGCCACGAGATGCCGATCAGCGTGGCGATGGCCATCGCCCGCCCGGTGCGGCCAAAGGCGGCGATCACCCGGATCCCGATCAACTTCGACAGCGCGTAACCGAGCACTTGCATGATCACGAGCGCCGACTTGTAATCGAGCCCGAACGGCATGAGGCCGACGTCTTCGTATGTCGCGACAGTCAGCGGCTTGCGAAAGGCGTACATCGCGAAATAGGCGCTGAACGCGGCGAGCCCACCGAGCAGAAGCAGCGGCAGGCTGGCCGGGCCTCGCTCGCTCTCCAGCGTTTCGCGCGCCATGGTATCAGCCTTTTTCATCATGCTGGACTAGGCCCGCTCTACGGCAAATCGGTTACACAGCAGCAGCCCCGCGCCGGAGCCCGCGGCCAGCAAGGCCTGCGCGGGTTTAACGGACATCGCGATGGCGGCACGCGCATGATCAGAGCCTGCCTGAAGCCGTTCAATCACGCCAATTCTCCAGCGCGGGGCCAAGCACGTCCTTGAGTTCGGCCAGAAAGGGCTCGAAGCGGCGCCACTGGTCCATCCCGTCGCGATTGATCGGTCGGCGCACCTGCTCCGAACTCGGTGTCCGCACCGCGCGCACTGTCTGGTAGAACGCGAGGCAGGCCGGATCGAACGGCAGGCCGCAATGATCGAGCATCCGCCGCACCTGCCCCTCGAGATCCTCGATCACATCCTCGTTGATCACCTTCAGGACAAAGCCCGGAAGCACTTGATCCCAATGGCGCATGAGTTCGAGGTACGTCCGGTAGTATTGCGCGATGTCGGGGACCGAATAGGTGAACTCCTGCCCCTGCGCGAAGAGCTGCTTGAGATTGGAAAAGCAGCAGGCCATCGGCTCGCGCCGCGCATCGATCACCACCGCATTTGGCAGAATCAGCTTGATCAGGCCGACATGGCGGAAATTGTTCGGCATCTTGTCGATGAACAAGGACCGGCCAAGCACGCGGTGGACCCGCGTTCCCGCCAGATAGCGCGCGCCTAGCGCCTGGGCATCCTCGGGGCCGAGATCGGCGAGGGCCCCCGGATAGCGCGGCCTGTCGAGATCGGGATCGCGGCCCTGAAGGTCCAGCACGATGCTCTGGATATCGGGCAGTTCCTGCGTGCCTTCGACTTCTGGGTGCGACGCGAGGATCTGCTCGATCAGCGTCGAGCCGGCGCGCGGAAGGCCCAGCACGAAAATCGGGGCCCGCGCCGGGTCACCCCAGCCCGCCCGCTCCGCAAAAAAGGCCGGCGTGCACACGCGCTTCTGCTCGGCGGTGTTGGTCTCGAAAATATCCGGGCGATAGCGGCTCTTGGCGCGTTGTAGCGCATTGCCATCGGCGTAGTTCTGCCATGCTTCGGCCGGACGCCCGCTGTCCTCCAGCGCTTTCCCGAGCGCGAAGGCAAGATGCACCCGGTCATCCTCGGCCGTAGCGCTGTTCGTCCTGGCCGCCTGCATGGCCGCGATCTCGCTTTGCGTGAAGCGGTAGGTCTTGAGATTGGCGAGGCTCCACCAGGCCTCGCCAAACGCCGGACGCACCGCAATGGCCGCGCGATAGGCCGCGATCGCTTGCGCCGTATCGCCAATGGTCTTGAGCGCGTGCCCCGACCACAAGTTCAGATCGGCGCGCGTCACGGCAAGCTGCTGCGGGTCCGTGCCAGGCAACGGCTGATCGGGCAATTCCGCAAGAAGGCCGCGATAGAGCGCGATAGCCTCCTCCTGCCGCCCGAGCCCGACCGCGACCGTGGCAGCAAGCGTGCGGTGGACGGTGCTGCGGGGGTCTTCGGCGATCAGCGGCGCCAGCGCCGCCTCGGCCTCGGCATACTTGTGCCGGGCCGCGAGCGTCTGCGCATATTCGAGCGCGGCCGCGCGGTGTCCGGGCATCAGGGTCAGCACACCCGCCAACAGGATTTCCGCATCGTCATAGACTTCATGCGCCATACCGATCCGGGCGAGCAGCCGCATGGCTTCGGGATGATCGCCCTGGGTCACCAGGAACGCGCGGATCAGCGGCTCCGACCGCGCAAGATCGCCATCGTTGAACAGGCTGATGGCGGTGACGATCTCCTCCGGCACGTCATCGAGCCATGCGCCTTGCGCCGCTGTTGCGGCGGCGGCATCGTGCTGGCCGGTCAGGCGCTGCAGGCCTTCCAGCATCTGCCAGCTTTTGGGCAGCGCGGCATTGATCTTGAGCGCATGCTGGAACGCCGCGATAGCGGCGGGCGCATCGCGCCGGACGACATGGCACAGCGCGCGTTCCTGATGCAGAAGGCTGGAGCGCGGATGGACGTCCGACAGGCGATCAAGCACGGCAAGTGCTTCGTCGATCCGCAACAGGTGGCGCAGCGCGCTTGCCTCGATCAGGCGAAGATCGCGGTCCTCGGGGAACTGCGCCAGCAAGCCGCGAGCGCCGGCCAGAGCCTGCAGGTGGTCGCCTGCCCTTTGCCGGTCGCGCAGCGCGTGCAGATCGGCATCGCTTGGAGCTTCAGCTACCGGGTCCGTTTGCGGCAAAGTCTGAGGCTGTGCAGTCATCAGCAAGCAATCCCGGGCATGGGTCCTGTTACGAGGGCGAGGCCGCAAAAGGAAGGGCGACGCATCACGCGCCGCCCGACCCTTTAGCCCAACCTTGTGGCATGCGTTTGCGATGCCCATCAGGCCTATGGCCGGTCGGCCAGTGGCCTGATGTGGGCGCCGTAGATCAGAAGCTCGTCCCGATCTTGATGCCATAGACCAGCGGACGAACCGGCACGGTCGCCTTGATGAACTGGCCCGAAGTGGTGAACGTGCTGGCGTGCGTGTTGGTCAGGTTCTCGCCGAAGAACGTGACATCCCAGTTGTCACGCTTGAACCCGAACGAGGCATCGACCAGCGCATAGGCGGGCTGGCGATAGCGCAGAATCGTGGTGCCCGGGATCAGCGCGCCGTTGGGACCCTGGGTGACGCTGTCGTTGAGGACCTCACCGCTCGGATAGGTCGCCGGCACGTTGTACTGCGGGCCGTTGTAGGTCGCCGCGCCCGCCACGAACCACTTAAGGCTGCCTGATGACGGGATTTCATACCGCGCACGGAAGTTGGCTTGGAAGTTCGGCGCAAACGGCAGCGACACGCCGGTCGCGCCGAACGGGTCCTGAAGCTTGCGTTCGTTCTTGCCACTGTAGAAGCTGGTGATGCACTTGCCGAGGCTGGTCGAATCCTTGCCCGTCGTGTTGCCAAGCGTGGTCTTGGTCACGTCGGAGATGAAGCAGGGCGAGGTGACCTGCTTGCTGTCGTTATAGGTTGCACCGAGCTGCAGGCTGAGGCCATCGATCGGCCGCGCGGCAATTTGCACCTCGGCACCCTTCACGTGGAAGTTCGCGCCATTGGTGAAGAACTGCGTGTTACCGAAGCCGCCCGCCGGATTGAAGAACCCGATCTGGATGTTCTCCCACACCATGTAGTAGGCGGAGAGATTGAACGTAACCTTGTGATCGAACAGATCGGTCTTGAGGCCGGCTTCCCAGTTGGTGAGCGAATCCGGGGCATAGCCGTTGGGGCGGACAAGCTGGGGCGTGCCGTTGATATCTGGCAGGATCAGCCGGCTCGTGCGGTTGAAGCCGCCCGGACGGAAACCCTGGCTGAACAGCGCGTAAACCAGGGTGTGCTCGCGCGGCTTCCACGCGATTTCCGCCTTGCTGCGAAAGCCGTGGTACGTGACGTTGTCGTTGTTGGCGTCGATGTTCACGTTGCCCTTGGAGGCATCGAACTGCACCGCCGTCAGACCACCATGCGCAGCCGGATTATAGGTCGGGTCCTTGATCGCAAGGTTGCAAACAAGGACATTGACGCAGCTCTCGAACGAGGGGCCGGTGCGGGTCTGGTACTGCGAACCGACCTCGAATTCCTTGTAGTTGTAATAGCGGGTGCCCGCCGTGATCGTAAGGTTGGGCAGGATGTCGAAATCGGCCGAGCCGAAGAAGGCATATTGCCGGTAGCCGCGCTGGGTATCTTCACCGAACGTGGTGTCCGAGGGCTCGAGACCCGGCTCATTGGCGGTCGACCCCGGATAGGTCTGCACGACGCCAGAGCAGGTCAGTCCAGCGCCGATCAGCGCAGTCGTGCAAGTCGGGATCGTGCGGTAGTTGAACCGCATGATGTCGTTGATCTTGAACTTCTCGTAGAACGCACCGGCGATCACGCGAAGGCGGCCGCTTTCCGGCGAGCTGATGCGCAGTTCCTCGCTGTGGTGCGTGTTGCGCACCTTGTCCTTCCAGTTGACGACCGGCGAATAGCAGAACGGTTCGCCGGTGCTCCAGCCCGTGCCCGGACCGGTGCACTGATAATAGACGCCGCCCGCAGTGCGCGAGTAGTTCGAATAATCCTGCTGTGTGGTGATATGGCGCGTCATGTAGGCGCCGGTGTAGACGATCTTCCAGTCGCCGACCTTGCCGTTCACCGTCCAGGCGGTGTTCCAGTACTTGTCCGAGTTGTAATTCGGCGAGAACGTCGTCGTCTCCAGCGGCCCAAGCGTCTGGAAATCCGATCCGATTGGATTTGCGCTGAACGTGCCCTTGGTCTGCAGGTCCTGGAACGCTTCGGAGACCAGCACATCCCAGTCCGGCGTCACGGCCCACTTGGCCGAAATGCGCCCGCCGGTGTAATCGACCGGGTTGTAGTCGTTCCCCGCGACGGCATAGTTGTCGTACTGCCCGCCGTTCGACTGGTTCGTCGGCGAGGGAACGATCCCGTAGGACACCATGCCGGGATCCGTGGCGAGGCGGGTGAACTTGCTGCGCACGTTGTCGATGTAGCCACCGTGGTGATCGTGGTAGATCACCGCGCGCACCGCCAGCTTGTCGGTGATGACCGGCAGGTTGATGACGCCGGTCACCGAAGCGTTCGGCGCACCGCCAGCGGTTCCGCCGAAGCTGCCGGTGAGATTGCCCGAGAACTCGTTGAGCTTCGGCTTGTTGGTGATGTAACGGATCGCACCGGCCTCGGCGCCGCCGCCAAACAGCGTGCCCTGCGGCCCTTCCAGCACTTCGATGCGCTCGAGATCGGCGACATAGACGTCGGCGTTTCGCGCCGGGAACTGCATCGACTGATCATCGAGATAGAGCGCAACGTTGGGGAACGGCGCGACCGAGGCGGCCGACTGGTTGCCGGCGAAGCCTGCCGAGAGGCCGCGCAGGAAGATCCCGCCCTGGCCGGGGCCGTTGCTGCCGAGCGTCACGTTCGGCGTAAACTTTAGCAGATCGTTGAAGTTGGCAACGTTGAGCTTGCTGAGCGAATCGCCCGAGAGCGCCTGGATCGTGAGCGGCACGTCCTGGATCGACTGATCGCGGCGCTGCGCGGTCACGATGATCTCGCCATTGCCGGCAGGGGCTGCGGCGGTGGCGTCATCGGCAGGCTGGTCGGCAGCGAATGCCTGGCTGCCAAACAACAGCGCGCTGGCGGCGCTCGTCAAAAGAAACCCGGATCGGACGGAAACGCGCGTGCTGATCATGGAACCCTCATGAGGTTTGGAGTGGATCACGGTGCTCTCCCCGACTCGGCCTCACGCCAGATGGCATGGTCCGCCTCTTGTGGGCCTGGGCCTAAGCACCCGCCCAAATTGATCCAATACGAAGACTCAAACCGGACTATTGAGAAAATCAATTTTGTCTTGGAACTGTCACTCTGCAGAAATATCCAGAAACACAGGGGACGTGGGCTTCAAACATCATTGTTAGTGGAAGCTGGACCGTGCCGGTAAACCATCAACATCTCAGAGCATTCCACGCCGTGGCGACCGAAGGCAGCTTCAGCCGCGCAGCCCGGCGGCTTAATCTGTCGCAGCCGACTTTGTCGCAGCATATCAAATCGCTGGAGGCCCGGTATGGGCAGGCGCTGTTTGAAGGGCGCCATCGACCGCTCAACCTGACGCCGGTCGGGCGCGAATTGCTGCTGCTGACCCAGCGCATGTTCTCGACATCGGAGGAAATCGACGAACTGCTGACCGAGCAAGGCAACCGGGGCGATTTTTCCATCCGGCTCGTGTCGGATTCGCCAGTCTATGCGGTCCGGTTGACGCAGGCCCTTCTGCGGGCCAACAGCCGCCGGGAAATCGCTGTCCAGATCGAGAATTCGGCCAATTCGCTGGCCCATCTGCGCGATGCCCGCGCCGACGTCGCGATCATCAGCTATCCGCAAATAGATGCGCGCCTCGCCTACAAACCGCTCTTCGTCGATTTCCTCAAGGTTGCGCTGCCTGCCAACCACCGTCTGGCCTCGGTGGAGACGTTTCCGCTGGCCGCCCTCGAGCGCGAGACGCTGCTGATCCGCGAACCCGCCTCGACTGCACGGCGGGCGGCGGAATCGCTGCTCAATAGCGAGCGGCTCGAGCCGGCACACTGGCTCGAGCTGCACAGCCGCGAAGCCATTCGCGAGGCGGTGGCGCTCGGCATGGGGGTCAGCCTGTTCTTCTCGGCCGAATGCCCGCCCGATCCGCGGATTGTCTACCGCATGCTCGACTGCCAGCCCGATGAATCGCTGCTGACAGGCTATATCGTGTGCTCGTTCGAGCGACGCCGTTCGCCGGTCATGCGCGCCGTGATGATCGCTGCCGCCGCGCTGGAGCCGCTCAGCCCCATCCCCCTGACCAGCGCGTCAAACTCCAAGCCGGGCGGGAAGAAGCTCGGGCTTGCTACCGCCTGAGCGCAACCGGCCGAGGCGCCGCCTCGGCACGATCAGAACGGTCGGTCGCCGATCACGGTCGCGCGGTGCATCACGCGGCGGTAAGGACGATAGTCGTCCACCGCATAGTGCTGGGTGATCCGGTTATCCCAGATCGCCACATCGCCCGCGCGCCAGCGCCAGCGCATGGTGAATTCCGGACGGATCACATGGCGGAACAGCAAGTTCAGCAGGCTGTCACTGGCATCCTGCGGCAGGCCGTTGATATGCGTGGTGAAGCCCTCGTTGACGTAAATCGCCTTGGCGCCGGTCGCGGGGTGGGTGCGGATCACCGGATGGGTGACCGGCGGGTTTTTCTGCTTGGCGCGTTCCAGCTGCGCGCGCGATTCCGGATCGGCGCCAAAGCGCTCGACTGGGAACGACTTGGCCAGATCATGCGATGCGGTGAGTTCGGCAAGCAGCACCTTGAGCGGCTCGGGCAGCGCGTCATAGGCGGCCGTGGCGCTCGTCCACAGCGTATCGCCGCCCAGCTCCGGGAGCACGCGCGCGGCGAGCACCGAGCCCAAGGGTGGCAGTTCGGAAAAGCTCACGTCGGAATGCCACAGCGCATTGTCGGCCAGATCGTTGAGATCGGTGTCGAGGATCATGATCTCGGCCACCTGATCCGAATGCGGATAGATGGGGTGGATATGCAGCGGGCCAAACAGCCCCGCGAAATCGCGCTGCTGGGCCTGCGTGATGTCCTGATCGCGGAAAAACAGCACTTGATGGGCGAGAAGCGCGGCCTCGACTGCGGCAAAGCCTGCCGCATCGAGCGGGTGCGAAAGATCCACGCCGCGCACCACCGCGCCGAGCGCCGGGGTAATGGGTTCGAGAGTCAAGGGCATCGTCGGTCTCCACTCTGCGCGGGCGATTCGCATCGCCCATAGCGCGATCACCCCGCGCTGGCCCAGCCCGCAAAACGCCGTTCCACCCAGCGCAAGACCAGTTCGATCGCCAGAGCAATCAGCGCGATCACGAAAATGCCCGCCAACACCACATCGGTCACCAGCATTTGCGAGGCGGACTGGACCATGAAACCCAGCCCGCGCGTTGCCGCCACGAGTTCGGCGGCCACGAGCGTGGACCAGCCTACGCCGAGCGCAATGCGCAGGCCCGTGAGGATATCGGGCAGCGCGCTGGGGAAGATCACCAGCCAGGCAATCTGGTCGCGGTTCGCGCCCAGCGATTGCGCGGCTCGGATGCGGCCCGGATCGACCCGGCGCACCCCGCTTGCCGTCGCGATGGCGAGCGGCGCGAAGATCGCGAGGTAGATCAGCAGGATCTTGGTGAGCTCGCCGATCCCGAACCAGATGACCATCAGCGGCAGATAAGCGAGCGGAGGCACCGGGCGATAGAATTCGATCAGCGGATCAATCGCGGCATTGATCCTTGGATAGAGCCCCATCGCCATGCCCACGGGGATCGCGGTGATGACCGCGAACAACATGGCCAGCCCGACCCGTGCGAGGCTCGCGGCCATATGCTGAAGCAGGCTGGCGCCGACAAAGCCATGCCGTGCCAGATCGACCAGCCGTAGCAGCACCTCGCTGGGGCCCGGCAGGAACAGCGGCGCGATCAGGCCGCTGGCGGTCACGCCCCACCAGAGCGCCAGGATGGCGCCCAGCGACGCGAGCGTAGCAAGTGCATTGCTGCGCCCCCGATCAGCCGACATGGGCAAGCGCCTCTTCTTCATGGGCAAGAATGGCGTTCGAAAGTTCCTCGCGCATTGCCACGAACGCGGGGTCAGCCTTGATCGCACGCACCGGCTCACCTGCAAGGAATCGGCGCGCGAAGCCGGTCTCGTAGCGCTGAACGATCCGCCCCGGGCGCGGGCTCAGCAGCACGAGCCGGGTCGCAAGGAACAACGCTTCCTCGATGCTGTGGGTGATGAGGAAAATGCCTTTGCCACTCCGCTGCCACAAGTTGAGCACCAGCATCTGCATCCGCTCGCGGGTCAGTTCATCGAGCGCGCCGAGCGGTTCATCCATCAGCAGGAAATCGGGTTTGACGGCGAGCGCACGGGCGAGGCCGACACGCTGGCGCATGCCGCCCGACATTTCGTGAATGGCGTGGCCGGCAAAGGCTTCCAGCCCCACTTGCGCTAGCATCTCGCGCGCCGCATCGCGCCGTTCGGCTTGGCCCATACCGCGCATCTGCAGTCCGAAGGCAACGTTGTCCTGGGCCGAAAGCCAGGGCATCAGCGCATCGTCCTGGAATACGACCGCGCGGTCGGTGCCGGGGCCGGTGACGGGCAGGCCGCCGACCGTCACGGCTCCGGTCGTCGGCTTCAGAAAGCCCGCCATGACATTGAGCAGCGTCGACTTGCCGCAACCCGATGCCCCCAGCGCGACGACAATCTCGCCCGAGGGCACATCCACCGAAACATCCGCCAGCGCGGCGACCGCACCGCGCTTGCTCCGATAGGTGACGCTGACACGCTCAACCGACAGTACGGGCATGGTTCTGCTCCTCAGCCACTCGGCGCACGCCGGTGGGATCGAGATAGGGGCGATAGTCGATCAGAATGCGGTCGACTTTGCCCTGCGCCTTGAGAAAAGCGGCAGTGTTGGCAAGCGCCTGCGCAAGCCCGCCACCGAGCAAGGCGGGCGAGGCTTGTTCGGCCGCCGTTGGGTAATCGTTGCTGGCGAGCAGATTCGGCACATCCTCCACCCGCGAGCCGGTGACTGCGGCAATCGCGCGGGCCTCGCGCGAACCGGCCGTCCAGCGCGCACCTTCGCGGCGATATGTGTCCTGCGCGGCAATTGTCACCCGCACGAAGGCCTCAACCACAGCCGCGTTGGCCTTTGCAAAATCGCGCCGGGCGACCCAGACATCAAAGGTCGGCGCCCCCCACCTTGCGACCTGATCGCTGCCCGTGAGCACGGTGCCGTTCACCTTGAGGCCGCCCAATGCCGGGTCCCAAACATAAGCCGCGTCGATATCGCCGCGCGCCCATGCGGCGGCAATCTGGGGTGGCGACAGGTTGAGCACTTGCACCCGTGCCGGATCGATGCCCCAGTGTCCGAGCGCGGCTAACAGGCTGTAGTGCGAGGTGGAGATGAAGGGCACCGCCACCTTCTTGCCCACCAGATCCGCCGGTGTGGTGATCCCCGCGCCGCCGCGCGCGACAAGCGCCTCGCTGCGGCCAAGGCGGCTGATCAGCGCGATCGTCGCGATTGGCAACTGGCGCGTCGCTGCCACTGCGAGCGGGCTGGAACCGAGATCGCCGAAATCGATATCGCCTGCCGCGAGCGCGGTGATGACATCGGTGCCACTGTCAAACTTGCGCCAGATGACGGGTTTGCCAAGAGCCTTGTCGTAAAGCCCGTCGGCCTGCGCCAGCTTGGTCGGATCAACGCCGGTCTGGTAACCGATCACGATCGCGTTTCGGGTGGGACCGACAAACCAGCGCGCGGTGCCGAGACCGAGGCCGCCCAGAAAGAGGATAAGCAGGAAGACCCGCGCCGTTATCGACATGACACCTCAGCTCGGGCAGCTCCGCTGACGCGGGGCCGGGCCACCGGGACTCCAAGCGCCCGTCCGCGCCGGGTACTCGCGCTTCGAGCCCGCCCTGTCAATACTCTATCAATTCAGTTGAAATTATTCTTGGCGGCATCCAACAGATCATCACGCCACCTATGAAACGCGTCATAACCGCGCGCCTGCAAGGCCTGCCACAGCCTGTGCGCCGCATCGCACCGAAAGCGGGCGGCCGCGCGGGGCACATCGGGATAGGAGCCGAGCGCGGGGAGCTTTTCCTGGCCGGCGATTTGGTCCTGCACGTGCCGGAGTTTCCCGCAAGCGCACCGCACGCGCAGGTACAGCCCCATCGCGCCGACCAGCTTGGAGCTACGCTTGGCTGGCGTTGCCGTCCTTGGTTCGTGTCCGAAAGCGAGTGCCATACCCCGGCGCGGAACATCCGGGGAATTGCCCCGCCTGGATACCCCGATATAGCCCGAGGCACAGGCTCATTCGGCGAAATCCATCAATACCGCATTGCAACGGGAAGTGGCGGAGCGGTCAGTTTAACCGCAACTTGTCTCCCAATCGCGGAGTGGTCGCCGGATGAGAACGACTTTAAGCCCCGCGCGACTGCCACACGGCCAGTGGGGCCAAGCGCCTTACTAAAGCGAGGCGTGGACTGAAGCGCTTTTCTGAAGTGCCTTCATCCGCCTAAATCGCTGAATGGCTCGTAAGCACAACGAGCCAGATGGTATCATGCGAGGAGTTAAAGTAGCAGAACGGGCAATCGGCACCACTCCCCCACCCCCGGTTTATCGCCGCCTCAGCCCCGAGGGCAATTTTGCTAAGCCCGTGCCGGCAAGGCGCGAAGTGGCGAAATGCCGCGACGCCGGTCAGGCTGCGCAGCTTGGTGCAGCGTCGGCGGCAAGAAAACCTGGCAATGGTGCGTTATCTCGGCCGTTCGGCCAGCACGTGCTGGATCATGCCCTGCAGGTTCGTGTCATACCGCGCGAGCACTTTGTGGTCCTCCGCCGTCTGCCAGTGGGTAACTAGTTCGCGCCCGTTCCACCAGTGGAGCGCATAGGCAGGCGGATCAGCCACGATCAGCGGGCGCTGGTCGGGCAGATCGGGATCGATGGGCCGAAAGTCCAGCGCTACTTGCGCCGCCGTTGAGGGGCAGGTCGCCACTACGAGGTCTTCCCACCGCGCCGTTACCGCGCGATGGATGTGCCCGCAGATCAGCCCGATCACGTTGGACCGTCCGCGCAGGCATTCGGCCAGCCGCATGGTCCACGGCTCAGCAGGATCGGTGTTCATCCACGCGATACCCACTTCGACCGGCGGATGGTGCTGCACGATCAATGTCTTGCGGTCCGGTTCAGCATCGAGCTGCGCTGTCAGCCATGCGGTCCGCGCTTCGCAGAAAGCGCCGCCGTGGCGTCCTTCCTCCAGTGTATCGAGCACGAGAATGCGCATCGCCGGGGTTTCGATGGCATATTGCAGAAAGCCGCCGTCGAACGTCGCCTCCGGGAAAACGGCCGCGAAATTGGCGCGCTCGTCATGGTTGCCCAGCGCGTAGTAGACGGGGAAGGACAGGCCGGAAAGCGCCTCGTTCAGCCGCTCGTAACTAGCGCGGTCACCCCGATCGATCAGGTCGCCAGTGGCAAGCAGCAAATCCGGACGCGGCGTCATGCCAGCCAGTTCTGCCACCACACGATCCAGCCGCTGGCGGTTGAATTCGTCGGGGTTGTCGGGCTCGAAACCCAAGTGGATATCAGTGATTTGCGCGATCAGCATGCCTCGGTCCCTGCCGGTTTCACCGCAGCATCGGTGGAAAGCGCGGGCAGTCCCATGCTGCGGTGAGCAGGGAGGGTCCCTTTCGCTTGCCGACCGACTTCAACGGGGCACCGTTTTTGATGTAATTTTTTTGTAGCACTTTGCGGTGCCCGATGCGACCGGTTCCTAACCTGCACAGTGGCAAGTTTGGCTCCGCCTTGGCCGGTTCCGCCCTTCTACCCGATCAGAACGTTTGCTCCGACAACGCCGCCGTACCGCCTGAAAAAAGGGTGGAGGTGCAACCAGCACACCTCCCTCCAGTCTCTTGCTTCTTGCATTGGCACCTTGTGGGCGCCGCGTCATCAGCCCGGCCCCCACGGGGAGGGCCGGGCCAATTCCTTGGTCGATCAGCCGCCGATGGTGCTGATCGAGCTGTTGCCCACAGCCTGTGCCGTCGCGCTGTTGCCAATGTTGCGGATGGCAGAGTTGGTCACAGCGCCCGAGAAGGTGGCGTTGTACCCAGCGGTGGCTGCCGTTGCCGAAACCGATCCAGAGTTGGTCTGGTAGCTGGAGACAGCGCTCGACGGGACGCCCTGGGCAAAGGTTGCCATGGTGAGCGAATTGACCGCAGAGTTGCCATAGGCCAGCGCCGCGGTGGAGTTACCCGAAACCGAGGCAGAGCTGTTCAGCACCGCTGCCGTGTCGGCGCCTTGCACGGGGTTGGGGCCAGCGTTCAGCACCATGGCGTAGGTCGAGCTGGTGCTCGATGCTGCAATGGCACCGGAGTTGGTCTGCACGTTGGCCAAGTCCGCTTGTGCATCCGCCAAAACCCCGGTCGTTGCTTGTGCAGGGGCATTTGTTCCGGTGTAGTGCGCGCCCGCCGCGTAGTTGAGCGTGTTGTTGGCGGTGTTGCCACGGGCCAGAGCCGTGGTGCTGTTGCCATCGATCGAAACCGTGCTGGCATCGGCGCTGGCAACTTCAGTGCTGGGCTGCAACCGGTAGTTGACCGTGGTCTGCGCTGCCGAAGTTACGCCAGCGGCGTTGTCCTGCGAATTGCCGAGAACTGCCGAAGCGCCATTGGTCGCCGTTGCCGCAACCGAAAGCAGGTTGGCGACGCGGTTGCCAGAACCTTCAGCGGTGGTGGCGTTGCCGTTGAGGGCTACGCTGCCATCCTTGACGCCCTTGGTCGCATTTGCAGTGGCATTAGTTGGATCGTATTCTGTGTTCGCGAGTGCGGTGTTGGCCGTGCTTTGCACCGAACCAGACGCATTCTGCACGTTGGCAAGTGCATAGTCGCCCTGGACTTGGATGGAGGACGCATACCCCGTAGCGCCGCCACGGTTGGCAATGTCGGTGCCGCTAACGGTCAGCGTGTTGCTGCCGTTGTTGACCACGCCAAGCGCCGTGTTGCTGTTGCCGCTGATCGCGATGCTCGAACCCGTTGACGAGGCCGTGGCATTGGCAGTCAGGGTCGACCCGCTGGTGATCGCCGTGTTAGCATCCTGCCTGTTGAAGAGCGCAGCAGTCGGCGCGATGCCCGCACCAACGTCGGTGGCGGTGGACGACAGCTTGTTGGTGGCGCTGTTGCCCAGCGATTCTGCAAACTGGGTGTTGTTTGCAACGCTCAGCTTCGAATCCGTCACATCGCCATTGAACTGATTAACGGCGAACCCGGCATAGACATTGGTGGCCGAGCTGCTGCCGCTGTCCAGCGACTGAAGGTTGGTCAACGAATTGTCCGCTTCAGTGGTGCCTTGGGCAATGTAGGCACGGTCATTCGTTCCCGTTCCGCTCAACGAAGTTGCCGAAACCGCAAGGGTGTTGGCCGCCGAGTTGTTGACCGACGAACCCAGCGCGCTGTTGCCATTGACGGCGACAGAGCTGTTGGTGAGGTCGCCAGAGATAACGGTCGTCGCGCCAACATTTGCAGGTGTACCTGCAGGTGTGGAAAAGATGTGACCATTAGTTTGGTCGACCCAATTGCCATTACTGTCTTGGGCAACATCATGCAGTGTAACCGGATCAAAAATGCCATTGTGGAAAACACGCCCGTCATAATACAGGTATATTGGCGTGAAAGCCACGCCCGGCACCAGAGCACCGAGCTTCGCACTGACATCGGCACCGCTGCTCTGGGCATTGACCAGAGCCGTATCGGTGCTGACATTGGTGCCGCTGACAGCCAGCGAATTGGCGGCCTTGTCAGCGACGGCAAAACCGGCAAGCTGGTTGGCATTGGCCATAACAGACGAGCCAGAAACCGCACCTTGAACGTTGTTTTCCACCATTCCATTGAACGTGGGCTGGATCGTAGCGCTGACAGTGCCGATTCCGGTGCGCTGCGCATTGGCGATGCTGAAGGTGGCATCGGCCGTGACGCTGCTGGTCGAGGCTTTGGTCTGGGCAACGCCCGTGGGATCGCCAGCCGTTGACAGGCTGGTGGCGCTTGCGATCAAGGCGTTGGTAGCATTGGTCGCTTCAGCCGTCGCCTGAACTAGGTTGTTCGATGCAGAGACCGAAGAGTTGGTCAGAGCGCCGCCCACGTAGTTCTGGAGGAGGTTAGAACCCGGCTCAATTACATTCCCTGATGCAACCTTTGCACTAACATCGCTGCCGTCAGACACCTTCTGAAGGCTGGCAATGGCTGCCCCTTCAGCGACGTTGGCTGCTGTCGAGTTGGAGCCCGGTGCGCCGGCACCAAGCGCTGCACCCAGAGACAGGGTGGTAGCGTTGGACGCGACTGCACCCTGCGCCTTGGCAGAGATGATGTTGCTGTCGGTCGCCATGGTGCTGTTGGAGACGGCAGCCGATGCCTGATTCAGGTAGGCAGCATTGCCATTGTTGCCCTGGGTGGTGGCAGTAACATCGCTCCCATCCGAGAGGTTCTGAGCGTTCTGCGCGGCATAGGCGGCGGTGACCACGCTGGGGGCGAGGGTCGTGGGCGCAAACTTGACGGTTGCGGCCGGTGCGATTGCCGCGCTGGGCAGCGTGGCATCGGTGCCCGTCAGCGACAGCGTGTTGGCCGAGGTTGCGCCGGTGGCCTGCGATTGCAGACGGTTGGCAGTCAAAGCCTGCGACGAATTGCTGAGGGTGCCTGATGTTGTCAGAGCGGAAGCACCTTCGGCACTGGCCGTGACGTTGGTGGCCGCATTGTTCTGAACCGTGCTGCTGGCGACGCCGGTGCCAAGATTGACGCCGGTGAGCGCAATGCCGTTGGCCGCGCTGCTTCCAGTGGCCGAGGCCGACTCGGTATTGCCGGTAAGCGCCAGTGACGAATCCGTTGCACCAGATACAGTGAGCTGGGCATCCGAGCTTTCAACCTTGGCGGAAACCAAAGTGTTACTGTTGTTCTGAAGGCTGGCTGTCAGCGCCTTGCCATCAAGTGTCAACGCAGAAGCGGCGTTGCCCACGGCATTGCCGTCACCAAACGTCAGGTTGGCGCTGTCCAGCGTCAACGACTGGGCGAGGGTGTTGCCAGCAGCGGTTGCGGCATCGGTGTTGTTCTTGAGCGAGAGGTTGCTCTGGCTCGCCGGACCCGTGCGAAGCTCGACAAAGGTGTTGCTGGAAGTGGCCTTGATCTCGGTGGGGGTAGCAACAGAGCCTGTGGTCACCTGGCGAGCGACCGCGGCGGCACCGGTGCTGGTGTTGGCCGAACCCGTGTCCGAGAAGATCAGGGTGTCAACGTTGCCCGATGCCGATGCACCGACGCGGTTGCCATCAACGTTCAGCGTGCTCGCGGTTACCGAGCCGTTTGCTTCGTTGGTGTTGATTTGCGCGCCGGTGGACGTCGAAGTCACATTGCCAGTGGCGGTCTGGTCGGAAACCAGCGTGCCATCAATGGCCGAGGTGACCGCACCGTCAATGGAAACAGTCTGCGCGTTTGCAGTAGTGGCTGCGAGCGCAATGATGAGCGCCGAGCCGGCCCCCAACATCAAGTGCGCCTTCATCGTACTTGCTTTCTTCATGGTATGCCCCTGGTTTTTGGGAGGTATTAAGCTGAACACAGTCAGGTCTTAATTCTGATACGGGCGAGGGTCTGCAGCCTTGCCCCTTGGCGGTAGACGGTGGGATCGGCATTGTCGGGCCGCCACTCGACAGTGATCGCGGCCGTGGGAATGCCGCGCGTGGCCAGCACGGGCCGTTTTCGGTGCCGCGTTTTCGGTCATCGGTTGGCGGACGGCGGAGCCTTTGCCGGCTCGGCGGGCGCGCCTTCGGGGATCCGAGCAGAACGGGCTGCGGCCGAGGCAATCTCCGGCGCTTTTCCAGCAGCGGCATCGCGAAAGAACTGCTCCAATGTCTGCGCTGGCAGCCGTGTCCCGACCAGTTGCAGGCAGGGGCTGGCATCCATGAGATTGACCCGGCCGACGAGCAGGATACCCGCTGTGAATGCGCGTTTTTCGTGCGATGCGCTGGACATGCCTATGATCCGCAAGATCTTTCATCGCTCAATGCGATGCTGCGGCTGCGCCGGCAAAAGCACAGGCATTTGCGCCATTTACCGAGGCATTCTGAGCACCGGAGTTTTGCTGGCTTGTATTGAGGACCTGCGAGCTGGTATTGTTGCTGGCGCCGCTGCTGGCATTGCCAGAGGCACTGCTCGTGACCGACCCGGAGTTATCCTGCCCGTTGTTGAGCACGGCACTTGAGCCGGATGTTGCCGGATTTACGCCGGAACTGGTCTGGTTGCCGGTCGCGGCGCTTGATGGACCTGTCGCATAAGCCGAGTTCGCGCTCGCGCTGTTGCTCCCGCCGTTGCCCGCGGCATTGGCGTTGACATTGCAGTTATACTGCGTCCCTATCGTGGTTGTGTAATTGGGGGCCGAATAGAGGCCTGAACTGCGCTTCATGCGCAAATCCTCAAGGTAGGCACGGTTAGCTTTCTCAGCCGTCGCCTCAGACTGCCAAGGAGCATTTTCACTCTGGTCGCCAGCAAGTGCCTGGCCAGGCAGGGCACCGATCGCTAAAATAATGATACCAAAGGGAAAAATTTTCATAATGTGACGCCGTGCAAGAGTGTGTATTTGCTTCACTTCCGATTTTTCAGATTTCCCACTATTTTATAAGTCATATCTAACACGACTTATCATAGCTGTGATCGGCGAAAACAAGATAAAGTGCGGATCTGACGGTTTCATTTTTTATATAAAAATCAATTATTTATGGTATAAATTTACTGGGATTTGGACCCTAGGCCTCCGAAAATATAATTAAATTACAGATTTGTTAAATATTACCGTCATTTTGGCCGTAAATTTACGCTCTTCAAATGCTCCGTGAGCCTTTGAAGCTCGGCGCTCGGTATCGGGTGGGAAGTTCCGATATGGACACGCGGCTTTGGCCTCGGCAGTATCGACAAGGGCAGACGGCCGACCGTCGGCCGTGCGTCTCGGGGCAAACTAGGGGAAAGTATTGTGCCGGTACGGAGGCTTCTCTCGCTAGATTTTGCGTCGTCGATGATGACCGCAAATTCGAAGAGTTTCTGTTGGACTGTCTGCGTGCACGTGGTGCGGAGGCTTGAGGGCTGCAACCCCGGCAGATGAAGGCCGGAGGCTCGCACGATACCGGGACATGAAACCGGGGGCTCCTCATTCAATGGCCAGACTCTACTCAAATCTGGACGAAATTGGGGGGCTCAGACCAGATCCGGACGACCGGTGCCATTTGGTCCCGCTCCGCTTCAGCCGCCTGTGCGGCAGACTGAAGCAACCACGCCGCATCCCGTCCGCTCGCGCCAGAAAGCCAGAGTGATCGAGAGCATCGTCAATGCCACCACGGCATGGTGTTGCTAGAAATTCTTCAAAAATTCGATGACAAGCTCACAAGCACACGCGGGTTGGCGCGCGGACTGCTGCCGTCAAAGTGAACCAGCGCCTTGGCGACTTCCACAGAGGCGGTAAACCGGGGATATATCAGGCGCACCCCTGCGCCCACAGAGCGCGAACGGTCGCTGGTGGCGGGGGTTGTCGGCCCTGCCAGGCTGGTAGCCCGCGCCGCGTCTGCAAAGCCATAGAACTGGGCAACGGAAGAGCCGCGCTTGCCCACGGGAAGATCATAGCGCAGTTCGACCACACCGCCGATGCCGCGATCGCCAATGACCGTCGACGGGTCATAGCCGCGACCGATGTTGGGGCCGCCAAACGCAATTGTCTCACCCGAGAGCAACTTGGAGCGGCTGTATTGCGCCTGCATCGAAAACACCGCTCCTACGCGCGGTACCAGGTTCTGCTGCCTTTGCAGGGAGAACATCATCCGTGTGAAGCTTGGGTTGAACCCGGCCACCGAAGGCCGCAGCGCGCGGCGATCGCTTGCGCCCAGTATGCGAAAGCCGTGAAAAACATTGGCCGCAGCAGTGAATGAGCCGTTCAGGAAACGGGCCTCTTGGAACGTCAGCCCGATGTCGCCCACCGTTTGGCGATCTTCGGTGATGCGCTGGCCCAGAATATCGGTCATCGAGCGACTGAGCGTCAGCCCGCCTTCAAGATATAGAGAGCGAGCCCGGGAGCGGATGAGCGGATAACGCAGGCGGGCACTGACCGAAACCAGGCGGTTATGGACATTCAGCGGAAGCAGCGAGGCGCCCGGATGAGCCAACGCCACCAGCATCCCTGCGCTTGCGACCAACCCATGCGAACCGATTCCCATGCTAAAGCGCATGTTGCCGCTTTGGGTCGCGTCGAAGCGCGGCCCGCTCACCGCGGCCCCCATTGACAGCGAACCGGGCAGACCCAGAGGTCGGTTGACAATGGCGTTGACGCCATATGTCCAGGGACCAAGGATCAGCGAATTGCTATTGTTAATCGAGGCCTGAAAAATGGTCTGAGGTTTTTCGAGGGTCACCAGCATTTCGGATGCACCAAGCGCGCTGCCCTGTTTCAAGACACTGGTCGCACTCACCCCGGGCGTGTCGTTCAGGATCAGCAGAAGCCGCTCGATCGTCGCAAGGTCGATCGGCTTGCGTTCCATCACCTTGCGCAGCTGGCGATAGGCGGCAGCGCGGCTTTTGGCATCCAGTCCAGTGACGTGGACTGCCTCGATATAACCCTCGACCACGCGAATGGTCAGCCTCGCTCCTTCAACTCTCTGTGGCGGAACGAAAACACGCGAGAGGAAATAACCCTTTGCGTGATACATTTCCTCCAGTTTGGCGGCGGCGGCGCGCACTTCATCAAGATGGACCGCATGCTGTGTCAGGGGGGCGAAAATCTCGTCGACCGTGGCTTTCGGAAAGACGGTTACCCCCTCGACCGCGACCCGCGACAAGGCGAACTCGACCGCATCCACGGCCTTGGGCACGGCCGAGCGTTCGGGCGCCTGTATGCGAAAATCGAACTTGGGCTCTGGCAGTGGGAGCGGCATTGGCACCCGCTGGCGCGAGATATCGCTCTGACTGGGAAGCGCCGGACTACCGGGCGGGAGGGATTGCGCGGCAAGCGGTGCAGCGCCGCCAAACCCTGCCACCAGGGAAAACAGGCCCTGAAACGGGCGAGCAAGGATACGGGCGCCGCGCCGCCAGTTCGACATTACTTGTCGTCCAGTAGTATCAGTGAGGACACGGTTCCGCTGGCGACACGCTTCAGATGATAGGCAATCAGCGCATCATCCGGGAATATCTCCTTCAGCTTGGCAAAAGCGGATGGGGCATCGCCATCGGCCAAGTCGAATTGCGCCAGCGCCGTCTCATAGGCCGGCACCAGCCCTGAAGCCAACTCGGCCTCAGACACCGGACAGAACAGGCCGACCGGCTTTGTCTTACCCTTCAGCACGACATTTCCGACTTTCCGGAAGGCGATGCTGGCGCACTGTGCCACGGTTTCTTCGGTCGCGCAGATACGGGTGCCGAAATACTTGTTGACCCCTTCGGTCCGCGCCGCAGTGTTGACCGTATCGCCCAGCGCGGTGAAATCCATGCGGGATTGCGAACCGAAATTGCCAACCGTCGCCTGTCCGGTGTGGATCCCGATACGCGTGACGCCGATCGGCACGCCAGCGGCATTTTGTGCGATGCGGAAGGCTTCTGCGTAAGCATCCAGTTCGAGTGCACACTTCACTGCGCGCTCGGCGTGGTCGGGTTGCGATAGCGGCGCGTTGAAGATCGACATGATCGCATCGCCGATGAACTTGTCGATTGTCCCCTCATATTTGAGAATGATGGCGCAGGCGCCATCGAGGTAGTCGTTCAGAACCTCAGAAAGTTTTTCCGACGTAAGCCCTTCGGACAAAGTCGTAAAACCCGCGATATCGGTGAAGATGAAGGTCACCTCCCGCCGCACGCCGGTGATGCTGAGCGCGCTGGGATCATTTGCGAGCTGGCTCACCACCGCCGGTGAGACATAGCGCGAAAAGGCGCCCTGGATGAACTGGCGTTGCTTGCGCTCGGCACGGCCCACGACCACGTCGGTCAGCCAAAGTGCCAGCGCCAGCGCCAGCGTGGGCATCACGACCGGTATCAGCGGTATCCCATAAGTATAGCCCAGAAGAGCTAGTGCCCAATACGCTGCGATGATGAGGCCCGCGGCGGAAAACTTGACCACCGGTCCCTGCTTCAGGAAGCCGAGTCCCAGGCCGATGAGGGCAAAGATCAATGTGATCGCAACAGACAGGGGGAACGAAGTTTGGCTGACGCTGCGATGTTCCAGAAATTGGGAAATGCCGTGGGCCATAACAACGACCCCCGGCATGTTGCCCGCGTCGCCGGAATCGATAATGGCCAGCGGCGTTCGATGCCGATCGGTGATCGAAAGAACCGCGCCCACCAGCACGATCTTGTCCTTGAACCAATCATCGGGCAGCAGCGCCACGGTTTGCGAAGGATAAATCGCAAATGGTGGGGTTTCGGAATCCTGCCTGGGCCGCCAGGCGATTTCAACCTGCTTTACAGGCGTTTTGATGCCGACCAGCGATAGCGCCTTTCGCACGAAACCCATCGGCATGCCGCCCGTTTCGCCTGCGTAGATCCAGCGGACACTGTCGTCGTTGGGATCTCGCGCGAAATTGGCGCCGGCCCGCAGGTCTGGCGGAACGAAATCATTGAGATAGGCCAACTGATCCTCATCCACCACGTTGGGCGAATTGCTGTAGCTGATGAACAGCGGCACCTTGGTCTCGCGGATGACGTTCTTGAGGAGATCGTCCTTGGACGGCTCAGTCGGCCCATCCAGCAACACGTCAATGCCGATGGCTCGGGGGCCCTTTGCCTCCAGGGCCTTTACAAGCTCCGCCAGATACGCGCGATCAACCGGTGAACGATAGGGGAACTGCGTGAGCGTGCTCTCATTGATCGCGGCAATGACGATATCTTTCGATTGCGGCACCGGCTTGGACAACGCCGCCACGCGGATATCTCCGGCAACGGTTTCAAGATGCGAAAGAAACCCCAGATTCTGCACCGCCAGCACGGCAATCATCGTTGCGAAGCAGACAACGCTGACCGCCGCGAACCAAGCTTTCAGTTTCTTGGACATCAATTCTTTCCTGCCAGCGGTCTGCCATCAGGTGTGGCCGCCAGGGTGCTGGCGGCTTTGGCGGCGAGATCATCTTGCCCCTGAGCCTTGGCGATCTGACGCAAAAGCGCATCAGCCTGCTGCATGCAGCCTTTTTCCAACATCCACGAAACTAGCACGAAGTCATTGTCCAGATCAGCAGGAACGGTATTGATGTTGAGGGTGAACTCCTGATCGCCAATCAGCGTCACGAAAGCTGAACCCGCACTGGTATTGACAAAGTCGCCGGCGCCGACTTCCTGGTGACCCACCTGCCATTCTAGGTCCGCACGCCAGGACCGGTCGATCGGCATCACGCTCAGGGATTGCGCATGGCTGGCATCGGGCCGCCACAAGACGAGCTTGCTGCCAGCCTTGGTGCATCGCTCTCCCGAACGGGAGACATCGATCAGCCAGGGCCCGGGCAAAGGCGCAGCGTCGGTGCCACTGCGGATCACACCCACCGAATTAGTGCGGGCATTGCGAGTGCCAATCAGCGCCGCCAGCGCCGCCCGAGGCTGAACCGTATTCCCGCCGTTCTTCACCGGCAGACGGCCATTGAAAGGGCCGCGCATGGTGATCGCGGCACCATCAAGTCCTATGACCGTGACCCGTTCGCCTTCCTTCAGTGTGATGACATTGGCGCTGTCGATTTTCTGCCCCAGCTTAATCCCACCGCCGCGTGCTTCAATCACAACCAGCGTGGCCGCACTGGCGGCACTAGCCAGTCCGGCCAGTGCGAGCACAATCGCGACTGCCTGTACCCGCATCCTTGTTTTCCTCATTGTACTACCACTGCTTTGTCTCCCGAAGCTCGGCCATATCCTTCGCCGACCGCTACGAAAGCCGCCCAGAAAAAGGGATGCGCGGTGCTCGCATGGCCAACTAGCGCTAACTGGGATTCGCGCAGGGCATCGCCCACAGTCCGCCCTTCCCCGCCGTTGGCCCAGGCCTTGAATAGCCCGCTCATGAGCTCGGTGGTCGCCGCCGAAGGCACTTGCCAATGGCTGACCACCATATTGCGCGCGCCTGCGTGAAAGAAGGCTTCAGCCAGGCCAGACAGGGCCGCTCCACCGCCCGGGCCGCCTGCCCCACCTGCCGTGTTGCAAGCGGAGAGCACGACCAGATCGGCATTGAGCCGAAGTCCGGCGATCTCGCTGGATTCAAGCAATCCGTCGTTAGCCTTGTCCACCGCGGGGACGATGGGGGGCGTCAGCACCAGCCCCGGTTCGGCCTGACAGCGCAATTCGCCGGGGAGAAGGCCGTGGGTGGCAAAATATAGCACGCGGTAATCAGAGAGAGGGCGAGCATAAAAATTCGCCTCGGAGGCCTCGGCACCGGTCGCCAGCGCGGCAGAAGTCGCCCCTAGTGCCCGCGCCACCGCCTCAAGTTCGCGTACGGTATCCGGCAGGGGCGCAAGTTGGCGCAGCAATTCCGGCGGCATGGGGCCCCCCTGGCGGCAACTGCCCAGCAAACCCGACATGCCAGCTGCCTCGGCCTTCGCGCCGACGTGCCCGAGTAGCACCGGATTCCCGAACCCCAGCAGCGGCTGGCTGGGTTGCGCGCCGCGCCGGGCCGCACGCAACTGGCCAAAGCTGTGCAGCGACGGTGTATAGGCGAGGCTAAGATCGCGCAGCAGCCAAGGAGCCTTGCTGTAGTCGTCGCTCTCGGCTGGTGACGTCACCAGCAAGCCGAAGGGCAAATTGGCCAGCGGCCCGCCTGGGACGATCACCAAGTGGTCGAGCTTCGCCAGCTCAGGCTTGAGACCGCCGAGCAGTTCGTCGAAAAGGTGATTGGCCTCGGTCAGATTGAACTCGGCAATCGCGCCACCCTGCACCTCAAGCGCCCGGCGCAGCGATACGACTGTGTCGTGGAGCCCCTCCTCGCCTTCGGGCACCGGCGCAATTACGACGCCATCGCGCGTGACGAGCTGCGCAAAGGATTGATCGCGACCGATCAGGTACGAGAGCACGCCTTCCTTCGGGTGAAGCAGCGAACGCAGCTGATCCAGTTGGAGCGGATGCGGCGCCGCCAACGAATCATATGCGGGGAATTGCGCAGAAACCTTCTGCCGCAGCCCAGCCAACGCCGACAATTCACGGGCTAGCTCCGCTTTGCTTTTCGCTACCTCCTCGGCGCTGCGCTCGTCGTCTGGCCGCGACTGCTGGAAGGCAAGCTTGACGCGGGCCAGATCAGCCAGTCGCTGATGATCCTGCATGGAACCGATCAGCGCCGAAAGAGCGGGCGTTTCGGCCGACAGTCTCGCCGCGGCTTGGGCGATCGTGCGATCAACCACCGCAGACTGCACCAACTGAAAGGCGTCGAAACCCTCGGTATAAAGCCCAAGTCGCTGCTCGGGCTCGCTGATTGTCTGCGCCGTCGCCGTGATCGCCGCAGCAAAAGGCACAAGCATATCCGCTGTGAACACACCGGCGCTGGAGGGCAAGGCGCGCGCCATGCGGAACACCTCGCGATAGGTGACGATCGCCGAAGTGTTGAGCCCTTCGTGTTGGTAGGCAGTTGCCAGCGCGACCAACGCTTGGATCGTCGGCACGCCTTCGCCGAACAGCTGCCGGCGAATGGTCATCGCCGATTTGAAGTAAGTCTCTGCGGCAGATACCCTGCCCTGGCCGGCGCTGACCTCGCCCAATGCCAGCAGGGCATCGGCGCGCAAACGCTGCGGCACATCCTTAAGCTTGCCCAGAACCATCAGCGCATGGCTAGCCGCGCCATAGGCCCCGACCAGATTGTCTTGGCGCACCAGAAACCTTGCCTGCAAAGTCAGGGCATTTGCCAATTCACCGTTGGCAAGATTGGCTGCGGTGTCGTCGGCTTCTCCATTCTGGCGTTGCTCGGCGATTGCACCCCATTGCTCAACCGAATCGTCCGCGAAGTGCAGTCCGTTGACAAAATCGCCATTATTGGCGCTGTCGAGAGCGCGGTAGGTCGCAAAACGCGCCCGCATCATCGGGTTGGCGCTGGCCTGCACGCCCGGTTCCGCTCGACGAAACAGCGCGTGAGCCTCGTCCGCCCGGCCCTGGTTGCTCACGTTGAGGGCCAGTTCCAGCAGCGTCGACGCCACCGCTTCGTTTCCCGATCCCGGTTCACCGGACTGCAAATCAAGTGCGAGGCGAAAGGATGTCTCTGCCTCTTCAAAATGGCCGGTGGAATTCGCCAGGCGCCCCGCGCGCAGGGCATCTGCGAGACGCTCGGCCAGTGTCGACGTTTCGGGCTTACTGGCAGACTGCGCTGCGGCAGGTCTGGTCGTGTCGGACAGAACAACTGGTACCGACGTTTCAGCCAGGGCCTGTGCCGTCAACAACAACGACAACGTGATGCAGCCAATCAGCGCGCGCATCAAAAGACCCTCCCAGACCCTGAGAACGCCATATCAAAGCCGGGCAACCGACCGGAAGACGCCGGAATGGAACGCTCTGCGCCAAGCATGCCACCGACAACCAAAAGGCCGACACTTGTCAGACCTGCGCCCTGCGACGCAGTCCTTCCACCGGGTGCGCTCGCCAAAGCCAGCACCGGATCGCCGACATCGGCGGAATCGTGCGGGGTGGGCGGCGCGCGGTCAGGTATTGGCGAAGGCGGTAACGCGCTCACCGGCGAGCCCCCCACCGACGGGACCACCGGCCCCTGCAGTGCAGGGCTACCCTTTCCCGGATCTGCATCCGAGGCCGCATCCGCCGCCGACGCGGGACTGGAAGCCGGCGCTTTTGTCGGGGCCGGTTCAGTCATCGAAGCAGACGACACCACCAGGGCCCGCGCAATGGATACGTTCACCTGCGGCAAAATCGTGCCAATTGGGCCGCTGACCGTCCCCAATGGCAAAGTATAGTTCGTTAACTCCGTGCCGACGGCCGGCCTGAAATCATTGGCGGTCAATTCAACGGAAACACTGATACCCGAACCGGTCGCCGGGTCAGCATACCGACCAACGATCTTGGTGACGGTGGCTGATTCGCCGTTAACGAAGCCATTAAGGATATAATTTTCCGCGCCCAAAGTAACTGCGGTCGTCGCATCATAGGTGCGGCTGACCGTCCCGGTCAGGCTCGCGGTCAGCGCCAGCGGACTGATCGCGCCGATCGCCGCGCTCGCGGCGCTGTTCACC
>CAILIO010000309.1 GCA_903834285.1 uncultured Sphingomonadales bacterium
CCATCGTGGAGTAATCAGACATGGCAAAGATCAAGATCAAGCAGATCGGTTCGCCGATCCGTCGCCCCGAAGCCCAAAAGCAGATCCTCATCGGTCTCGGTCTGGGCAAGATGAACCGCGTGGTGGAGCTCGAAGATACCGCCGAAGTCCGCGGTGCGATCGCCAAGCTCCCGCACATGGTGGCTGTGGTCGACTGACCACTGTTCCCTTGCGGGCACCAAACAAGACCCTCGGCAGCGATGCCGGGGGTTTTTTGGTTTGGCGACCAGCCGCGACCACCGATTGCAAACGACGATGTCGGCTGTAGTGGCGGATCCTGCTTGCGGAATTATGGCAGGGGGCAACGGCGATGGTCATATCGTGGAGGCGGTCAATCATAAGTTCGTGCGTTGCGGGAGCTGCGGTCGTGATGCTGGCAGGTGCCGCAGTGGCGCCTGAAGCGGACGATCTTGCCGCGATCACCAGCGGTGAGGATGCCTTCGGCGGCGCCTTCGTGACCGGTGATGCCGGCACGCTCGATCGCTTGCTCGATAACGGCTTCGTCGGTGCCCAAGGGGACGGCGGCCTCTATGACAAGCAACAGGCCATGGCATGGGTGCGCGACGGGCCGAACAACACGTTCGACCATGTGGAGGACCTGATAGTGCGGTTCTTCGGGGATACTGCCGTGGCGCAAGGCCACGAGAGCGAGCGCGGGGCCGCGCCCGAATTCAAGCCGCTGCGCCGGGTGTTCACCGACACCTGGGTGAAACGAAACGGCACCTGGCGGATTGTCACGGCATCGGACATCGATCCGGGCGCGGCGACTGCGCCGGCCTTTGCCGCCGATGGCGATGCAATCCGCGCCCTGCGCGCCCGCAGCAACGCGGCTATCCGCGCGCACGACATGGCCGGTTTCCTGCCCGTGTTTGCCGATGATGCGGTCTTCGTGTGGAGCAATGGGACATCGTCGGTGGGTAAGGCGGGGCTCCAGGCGTTTTTCGCCCAGGACTTTGCCGACCCCGCCTTCGGGACTTATATACGCACCCCGGCGCGCGTCAGTGTCTCCGAAAACGGGCAGCGTGCGGTGGAGCATGGAACCTGGACCGCGCTCAAGCGTGATACCCGCTATGGCGGTGATTACCTCGCGCACTGGTTCAAGGCGTCGACGGGTTGGCAGATCCGCGGGGAGCTTTACGTCAAGCTCTACTGCCAGGGACCTTTGTGTACGCCGGAGTAGTTGACACAGTGGGCGCGACGATTGCTCCAAGCCGAAGGGTTCTTGGGGCGCGTACTTCTCTATCAGGAATTGCTTGGCGAGTAGGCGATGGATTGCAGACGGGTGTTGCTGATCGGCGCGTAGAGCAGCCCATGACAAGGGGTGACATTGCCGTCCGCTTCGCCTATGGGCCGCGCTTCCATCAGCGCGACTCAAAGCGAAAGCGAGTGCTCCACATGACCAAGCTTAACGAACTCTCCGACAATTATGGCGCCCGCAAGGGCCGCATGCGCGTGGGCCGCGGTATCGGCTCCGGCAAGGGCAAGACCGCCGGGCGCGGCCAGAAGGGCGCCAAGGCGCGCTCGGGCGTGTCGATCAACGGGTTCGAAGGCGGCCAGATGCCGCTTCACATGCGCATCCCGAAGCGCGGCTTCAACAATATCTTCGCCAAGGACTTCGCCGAAGTGAACCTCGGCATGATCCAGAAGGCCATCGATGCCGGCAAGCTCGCCACCGATAGCGTGATCGACCATGCCGCGCTCAAGGCAGCCGGCCTTGCCCGCGGCGGCATGGATGGCGTGCGCCTCCTGGCCAAGGGTGAGCTCACCGCCAAGGTCAGCTTCGCGGTCGAAGGCGTCAGCAAGGGCGCCCGCGCTGCGGTCGAAGCACTCGGTGGCTCGGTCACTCTGCCCGAGGCAGTGCCCAGCGAGCACGAGAAGAAGACGGTTCGCCGCGAAGCCAACAAGGTGGCGAAGGCCGCCAAGTAAGGCATGCAGCGCATGCGGGGGCCGGGGAAACCTTGCCCCCGTTTGCGTTTCGGTCGTCCCGCGCCGATAAATCGCTGAACGGGGGTTCGACATTGCCGAACCCTCCCTATATGGGCTAGCCACATAGGCACTGCGGCACCGCTTGCAGTCAGCCCAGCAGCAAGGCTTGAAACCCGAAAATGGCATCCCGCGCCGATAACATCGCCAGCACGCTAAACCTGGCCAATTTCTCGAAGGCGACCGAGCTCAAGTCGCGCATCTGGTTCACGGTGGGCGCGCTCGTCGTGTTCCGCTTCATGAGCTTTGTGCCGCTGCCGGGCGTCAATCCGATGATCCTGGCCGAGCTCTACAAGCGCACGCAGGGCGGCATCCTTGATGTGTTCAACGCCTTTTCGGGCGGTTCGCTCCAGCGCATGAGCCTCATCGCACTGGGCGTGATGCCCTACATCACCGCCTCGATCGTGGTGCAGCTGGCCTCTTCGCTCCATCCCGCGCTCGCCACGCTCAAGAAGGAAGGCGAAAGCGGGCGCAAGAAGCTCAATCAGTACACCCGCTACGGCGCGGTGTTCCTCACCGCGATCCAGGGCTGGTTCCTTGCCGTGGGGCTTGAGGCGTTCAGCGCTTCGAGCGGCCTGCAGGCGGTGGTCGATCCGGGCTACGTTTTCCGCATTGGTGCGGTGATCAGCCTTATCGGCGGCACCATGTTCCTGCTCTGGCTGGGTGAGCAGATCACCAGCCGCGGCATCGGCAACGGCACCTCGCTGATCATCATGGCCGGCATTGTCGCCCAGATGCCCACGTTCTTCGGCAACCTGTTCGAGCAGGGCCGCACCGGCGCGACGAGCCCGTTCTTCATCGCCGGCATCGTCGTGCTGCTCATCGGCGTTGTGATCTTCATCTGCTTCTTCGAGCGCGCCTCGCGCCGCCTGCTGATCCAGTATCCCAAGCGCGTCACCCAGCGCGGAATGATGGCGGCAGACCGCAGCCACCTGCCGCTGAAGCTCAACACCGCGGGCGTGATTCCCCCGATCTTCGCCAGCTCGCTGCTGCTGTTGCCGCTCACGATCACGCAGTTCGCCGGCCGCTCGGTCTCGCCTGATTCCACCATGGGCCAGATCATTGTCGGGCTGAACCAGTACCTTGGCCACGGCAAGCCCGTGTACATGGTGCTCTATGCGCTCGGAATCCTGTTCTTCAGCTTCTTCTACACCGCGATCGTGTTCAATCCGGAAGAGACGGCGGACAATCTGAAGCGCAATGGCGGGTTCATTCCCGGCATCCGTCCCGGCAAGAACACCGAGAAGTATCTCGATTACGTGCTAACCCGCATCACAGTGCTGGGTGCTGCCTACATCACTGTGGTCTGCGTGGTGCCCGAGGCGATCATGGCGGAAACCGGCATGGGTTCGCTGTTCTTCGGCGGCACCAGCCTGCTCATCGTGGTCAACGTGACGGTCGATACCATCACCCAGATCCAGTCGCATCTGCTGGCGCACCAGTATGGCGACCTTATCAAGAAGGCCAAGCTGAAAGGCCGTATGCGCTGATCGACGGCCCGGGGGTCGGGCGGAAAAGCGGGCGGTTAAGAGGGGATTGCAGGCGTGAACATCATCCTGTTGGGGCCGCCGGGAGCCGGCAAAGGTACCCAGGCGCAGCGGATTGTCGAGCGGCATGGCATGAAGCAGCTCTCGACCGGCGATATGTTGCGCGCCGCGGTCAAGGCCGGCACGCCCGTCGGGCTTAAGGCCAAGGCTGTCATGGAAGCAGGCGAGCTCGTTTCGGACGAGATCGTATCGGCGCTGATCGGCGATGAGCTCGACGCCATGCCCGAAGGCATGGGCGCGATTTTCGACGGCTACCCGCGCACCGCACCGCAGGCGGAATCGCTTGACGCCATCCTCGCCTCTCGCGGCCGCGCACTCGATCATGTCATCGAACTTGAAGTCGACGAGGACGCACTCGTCGAGCGCATCACCGGCCGTTACACGTGCGCCAATTGCGGCAAGGGCTATCACGACCACTTCGAGAAGCCGGCCGTCGAAGGCACATGCGACAAGTGCGGGTGCCTTGAATTCAAGCGCCGGCCCGATGACAACGAGGAAACCGTGCGCACGCGCATGGCCGAATACCGCGCCAAGACCGCACCGATCCTCCCGATCTACGAAGCGCGCGGCATTGTCAGCCGTGTTGACGGAATGGCGGATATGGACGCCGTAACGGGTGCCATCGAGGCCATTCTCGTATAAAGACCTAGGTCGGGGCACCTATGCGGGTGCGAAGGCGGGGGTCAGATCATGCGGGACAACGGGCGTTGGCTATGGGGCGCGGGCTTCATCATGGCATCGCTTGCCCTCGCTGTTCCTTCCGCGCGGGCCGATGTCGTCACCAGCACCGAGACCGGCTTCGTGGTCCGTATTGCGCGGGAAGTCACCGCGCCGCCGGCTGAAGCATGGAAGACCATCCTCACGCCCGCACAATGGTGGCAGAGCCAGCATACCTTCTCGGGCGATGCCGCGAACCTCACGCTCGACAGCCAGGTTGGCGGCTGCTTCTGCGAAGTCCTGCCGCGTCCTGATGGCGCACCCGCCACGCAAAAGCCCGGCGGCGTGCAGCACATGCGCGTCGTCTACATCGAGCCGCCGCGCGCAATGCGCCTCGTCGGCTCTCTCGGGCCGTTGCAGAGCGAAGCGCTCGCCGCGACGATGACGATCACCGTCAAGCCCACCGAGAAGGGCTCGCGCATCCTGTTCGAATATGTCGTCGGTGGCTTCATGCGCTACAAGGTCGACGAAATTGCCCCGGCGGTGGACCGCATGCTCACCGCGCAGCTGGGCAGCCTTGCCGGGAAGCTCGGTCCAGTCGCCGAGCCAGCAGCTTCACCGCCCGCCCCGAAGATCGGCACTGCTCCGGAAGGCGAAGCGTCCGCTGCCGAAAAAGCTGCCAAGCCCGCCGTGCCGCTAAAGGGTGCCGAAAACTTCAGCCTTGCGCCTGCGGGCGGCAAGACCGCGCGCAAAACAGCCGCAAGGCCGGACGCCAAGGCCGGCACTAAGCCCGAACCCAGGCCCGAAACGGCTCCTGCGATAATGGACACGAAGCCCGCTCCCGCGAAAGGCGCTCTCAAGGTATCCTACCTACCACCGGCCAAGCCCGCTCCCGCAGCGCCCGCAAAGGCAGCCGCCAAGGCGCTGGCAAAGTCCCCAGCAAAGGCCGCCGCCAAGCCTGCTGCCAAGGCGCCTGATCCCGAGGCGGACGCGCACCGCGATGCCAATACCGCCTTCGATGCGGCGCTCGGTGCGGCTCCCGCGCCCTGAGCGTTCGTCGTCGCGGCGCTTTAACCCGGCCCCAAACTCCGTCGGCGCACCGCCAGCGCGAAACATGCCGATCCCGCCATCATCGGGATCAACAGCGCCACGCCCATGTGATAGCTTCCTGTCTGGTCGGCCAGCACGCCCCACAGGATTGGACCGAAAAATCCGCCGCCCTGCGAGATCGTGTTGGCCATCGCGAGGCCTCCGGCGCGGTCGGCGGCGGGGATCAGGCGGCTCACCATAGCCAGCGGCAGCATACCCGCGACCTGTGAGGCGGCGATGAACACGATATAGCCTCCGATCGAGGTCTCGCTTGTCCCCCCCAGCCAAAGCAGCGTGAGGCCCGCACCCGCCAGCACAACCAATCCCATATAGGTCGCCAGCGTGCGGCCCACCGTCTGCCCGGCCACGGTTCCGACGAGCAG
>CAILIO010000310.1 GCA_903834285.1 uncultured Sphingomonadales bacterium
CGCGGCGGTGACGGTGGGCGGGATCGTCGAGATCGCGCCACTGTTCTGGATCGATAACACGATCGAGAAAGTGCAGGGGATGCGCCCCTACACCCCGCTCGAGCAGGCCGGGCGCGACATCTACGTCCGCGAGGGCTGCTACGTCTGCCACAGCCAGATGATCCGCCCTTTCCGCGACGAAGTGGAGCGCTATGGCCACTACAGCCTTGCGGCGGAATCGATGTACGACCATCCGTTCCAGTGGGGCTCCAAGCGCACCGGGCCGGACCTCGCGCGCGTCGGCGGCAAGTATTCGGATGAATGGCACGTCCAGCACCTCAGCGATCCGCGCTCGGTGGTGCCGGAATCGATCATGCCGACTTACGCCTTCCTCAAGGAGCAGGGCCTCAATCAGGGCGATATGGTGCCTGCGCTGCAGACGCTCGAGCGCGTCGGCGTGCCTTATACCAAGGACGAGATCGCCGCAGCCAATGACGACCTCAAGGCACAGGCCGATCCCGATGCCGATCACGCCGCGTTCCTCAAACACTATCCCGGTGCCACGGTGCGCGATTTCGACGGTGACCCCAGGCGCCTGACCGAGATGGATGCGCTCGTCGCCTATCTCCAGGTGCTGGGCACGATGGTCGATGTGAATGCGCCGGCGGCGCAGGAACATCTCGCGAAGGAGAAGGGCCGGTGATCGCCTTCCTCCATCTCTCCACCCATTCCACTTACGACTTGCTGCGGCATCTGGCCGACAGCTGGGGCCTGATGATCATGGCGCTGGTGTTCCTCGCGCTGTGCCTCTGGCCGTTCCGCCCCGGCGGAAGCGCGGTGAGCCGCGATGCGGCCCTCTCGATCTTCGAGGATGACAGCGATGACGCATGACAACCATCACACCGCAAAGGTGATCGATCACGCGACGGGCACGGCCAAGGTCGGGCATGAGTGGGACGGGATCGAGGAACTCGATACCCCGCTGCCGCGCTGGTGGCTCTGGACTTTCTATGCGACGATTGCCTTCGCGCTGGTCTATGTCGTGCTTTATCCGGCAATCCCGATGCTCCATTCGGCGAGCACCGGCGTGCTGGGCTGGACGAGCCGGGGCGCGCTGGCCGATGATCTGGCGCACGAGAAGGCCGAGCACCAGGCGATCCGCAATGCTATCGCGGCGACCCCGATCGAAGCGCTGGCGGCCAATCCGGCGCTGCAGCGCGCTGCGATCGAGGGCGGGCATGCCGCGTTCAAGGTGAACTGCGTGCAGTGCCATGGCTCGGGCGCGGCGGGGGCGAAAGGCTATCCCAACCTCAACGACGACGACTGGCTGTGGGGCGGCGATCTCGCCACCATCCAGCAGACGCTGATCAACGGCGTCCGCTATCCGGGCAACGACCAGACCCGCAGCAGCCAGATGCCGAGCTTCGGGCGCGACGGGATCCTGACGGCGAGCCAAGTGCAGGACGTGGTGAGCCATGTCCGCGTGCTGAGCAGGCAAGACCCGGCGAGCGCGGCCTCCACGCGCGGTGCAGTGCTCTTCGGCAACAATTGCGCCGTCTGCCACGGTGCAAACGGCGAGGGGAACCGCAGCGTCGGTGCGCCCAGGCTCAGCGACAAGATCTGGCTCTATGGCGGCGACCGTGCATCGCTCACCAACACTGTCACCAACGCCCATGCCGGGGTGATGCCGGCATGGACCGGGCGGCTCGATCCCGTGACGATCAAGATGCTGGCGGTTTACGTCCACTCATTGGGCGGCGGCGAAGCGGCGCCTGCTCCGGTGCTGACTCAGGCGGCAGTTCCGGTTTCGGGGGCGGCGCAGTAGGGCCATGAACGCGCTAGATCCCATCGTTTCCGCGCCGCTCTACGCAAAGCGCACCGCAGTGTTTCCGCGCAAGATCGACGGGCCGTTCCGCCGCTTCAAGTGGTTCGTCATGGCGGTGTGCCTCGCGGTCTACTGGGGTACGCCGTGGATCCGCTGGGACCGGGGGCCGCATGCGCCGCATCAGGCGGTGCTCGTCGATCTGGCGCACCGCCGGTTCTACATGTTCGCGATCGAGATTTGGCCGCAGGAGTTCTACTTCGTCGCCGGCATGCTGATCATGGCGGGGATCGGGCTGTTCCTCGTCACCAGCGCCGTAGGGCGCGCGTGGTGCGGCTATGCCTGTCCGCAGACGGTGTGGACTGATCTCTACCAGCATGTCGACCGGCTGATCGACGGCGACCGCAATGCGCAGCTTCGCCTCAATGCCGCGCCTTGGAGCCCCGCCAAGGTCGCGCGGCGCGCGTTCAAGTGGGGCGTCTACCTCAGCATCGCTTTCGTGACAGGCGGCGCATGGATCTTCTATTTCGCCGACGCCCCCACCTTGCAGCGCGAATTCTGGACCGGGACGGCGGCGCCGGTGGCCTATGCCTCGACCGGCATTCTGACCTTCACGACATTCTGGCTCGGCGGCTTCATGCGCGAGCAAGTGTGCATCTACATGTGCCCCTGGCCGCGCATCCAGACCGCGATGCTCGATGAGAACTCGCTCACCGTGACGTACAAGCACTGGCGAGGCGAGCCGCGCGGGTCGCTCAAGGAAGCCAAGGGTGCGGCGAGTGCGATCGGCGACTGCATCGACTGCAAGCAGTGTGTGGCGGTGTGCCCGACGGGGATCGACATTCGCGA
>CAILIO010000311.1 GCA_903834285.1 uncultured Sphingomonadales bacterium
CTTCGCTGCCTCCTTATCCGGATGGGCTGCGGGAATATATACCAAGATTTTGTTGGAAATGATCTCCGATGACCGCCCGCTGTGAACCCCCGCCGGAATACCGACACCTGCCGTGGCATTGGTTGCGGGATGAGTACACCGGCGTGATGATGCCGGTTGCATGGCGCAACTTCCCAAGCCCTGAATGGCGGTTGAGCTACGCAACCGTGGACCCTGAAACGGCGCACGCTGCCGGCATCCGCTACCACGCCCCAGCCATTCCACCGGAGAAGCCGGAATGACCGACAGTGCGCCGAGACCCTGCGCGTGCGGCGCCGAGCGGATCGTCCTCAGTGACGGGAGCAGTGTTTGGGGCTGGAAATGCACCGCGTGCGGGCACACTTGGCCGCGCACTCCAACCGAACGCGGAATGTATAAATACCGGCAAGTGTGTAGCCCGGACCCATGGAGATACAAGGAGGATGGCTATGACCACTGACACCGCCGAGCGTGACATGCAGCCCTTTCACCTTAGCGTGTTCATCCGCGAAGAACTTGATGCGCGGTCGTGGACGCTTGACAATCTTGCCGTAAAGATGGGCGGTGATTTTTCCATGAACCGATTGGCATTGGATTTCTACATGGAAATTGGCGCCAATAACCCCACCATGAGAATTGGCAAAGATACCGCCAAGCGAATTGCCGTCGCGCTTGGCGTCAGCACGCAATACATTCTCGGTTTGGAAGCCGCGTGGCTGGGAGCACAAAATGACTGACACCGCCGAGCGCGCGATCTTCATGGGCTACGAGGTGCGACATGATCGCACTGTCGCGTTGCTGTGTTTTCCGTCCGACGAATGGGAAGGTCGTCCACCGCGCCCGTTTGACCGCGCCAGCATGGAAACAAGGTTACGGAATTTGCAAAACTGCGGCCTTCCCCACGATGTAACCGCCCGCGTGCTGGCGGAATGGCCGGAGGGTGAACGATGAGCGACACAGAGAACCCCAGCCTGCAATTTGTGATGCAAGAGTTACGTAATGACGGCGCCGCTAAAGCCCGCACCCGCATCGCCCGCGCACTTCTCGCCGAAATGAAAGGGAGGGAGTAATGGCATCAATATATGCGGCGTATGAAAGCAGTCCGAAAGACTTAGAGGATTGCATGGAGGAAATCTATCTCGCCATGCACCGCGCGAGGCCGCAGCCATAAACTGGAACCGCCTTCTCGGCCTGGACGATCCTGCGGTGTTGAACTCTTCATTCGCCGCCAGCGAAGCCGTCCAATCCGCAATGGACATGCACTCCGGCTTCCTGTCCGAAGCCCGCCGCATCAAGTCCGGCGTTCACATGCGCGCGGGCTTCACCGAAGCCGAACGCCACCTTAACCGCGCCCGCCAGCTTCGTGCGGCGGCGAACTTGGGAGACGAATGATGGTCCAACACGCTTACGAGAAATACGCGGACAACCGGGCAGCAAAGCGGCAATACCCGCGATCAGACACCGAGGGTATTGCGCTGCGCTTCACAAGCGGGATGCTGTTAGCCTTGGACGAGTGGGCCGTTCCGCTTGGGTTTGCCAGCCGTAGCGCCGCCGTCAAGTGGCTGGTTGAGCAAGCCATTGCCGGCAAGATCAAGGGGCCGCGCAAGTGACCCCCGACGAAGCGCGCCAGAAGGCGATTAAGGCAGCGGTGGTGGGGTTGCGGTGGCGTTGCGTGCCCGCTGAATGGAGCCTAAACGCAGCCTACCACGCATTCGACGAATACGAAGCCGCCCTGTGGCAACCGATTGAGACGGCGCCAAAATTGCCACTCAGCGACCACGGCCCAGATCGGTATGTTTTCGGATACTGTCCTGACGAGCATGAACACGACAGAGTTAGGGTAATATGGTGGGAGCCACAAATAGGCAAAGGCGGCCAGTGGCAAGACGACAGGGACATACCTTTCCCGGGTCGCGGTCCCACCCACTGGCGCCCACTACCCCCATCCCCGGAGACAAAGCCGTGAAATTCGAGATTGATCTGAACGACATCCTTGGTGACGAAAATGGTGTTGAGACCCTGCAAGAGAGCGTGCGTCGGCAGATTGTCTATAACCTCACGACCACCATCAAGCAGGGCATTCAAAAGCAGATCAACCAAGAGACTGCGCGCGTCATCAACGAGGAAATGCAAACGGCCTTACGGTCCCGCATGGGCGCGCTGATCGACGACATTATGACTGCCGAATACACGCCGGTCACCACCTACGGCGATCCGCGCCCGCCAACCACGTTTCGCTCCGAACTGATCCGATCGATCACCGAGAATATGGTTTACAAAAAGACCACGTTTTCCAACGATGCCAACGCATTCACGAAAGCGGTTGACAGCTTGGTATCGGAGCAATTGAAAGCCTTCCAGGCCGCGTTCGATAAGCAGGTTGCTGCCACTTTCACCGCCGCC
>CAILIO010000312.1 GCA_903834285.1 uncultured Sphingomonadales bacterium
ATCTCGTGCGATCGTCGATGCGACGCTCGGCTACCGGTTCGACCTTGGCATGAGGAAGCCGGTGGAATTGCAGATCAACGCGACCAACCTGTTCGACAAGTCTTATGTCGCCACGATCGGTTCGAACGGCTTCGGCAACAGCGGCGACAACCAGACGCTGCTCGCCGGTGCCCCGCGCCAGGTCTTCGCGACCGTGAAGGTGGGCTTCTGATGCGCCGCGCGCTTCCTCTTGCTGCCGCTCTGTTCGCAGCATCGCTGGCTGGGGAAGCGCGCGCCGCTCCCGTTCTCCTGATTTCCATCGACGGGCTTCGGCCCGCCGATGTGCAGGATGCCGAGGCGCGCGGTCTCAAGTTGCCCAACTTGGGGCGGTTCCTCGCCGAAGGCACGTATGCGACCGGCGTCGTCGGCGTGCTGCCGACGGTGACTTATCCCAGCCACACCACGCTGATCACCGGCGTCTCCCCGGCGCGGCACGGCATCGTCAACAACATGACCTATGATCCCCTGCAGATCAACCAGGGCGGCTGGTTCTGGTATGCGCAGGACAACAAGGCCCGCACGCTGTGGGATGCCGCGCACGATGCGGGGCTCACCACCGGCAACGTCTACTGGCCGGTTTCGGTCGCGGCAAAGAACGTGACGTGGAACCTCGCGCAGATCTGGCGTACCGGCCATGCCGACGACCGCCATCTGCTCGATGCGGTTTCGACGCCGGGGCTTATCGGCGAGCTCGAGCAGGCGGCGCACCTGCCCTATGCCGATGGCAAGGCGGAAGACCTGCCAGCCGACGTGAACCGCGCCCGCTTCGGGGTGGAAATGATCGGCAAGCACGCACCCGGCTTCATGACGATGTACCTTGCCGCGCTTGATCACACGCAGCACGAGACGGGCCCAGGCTCGGCGCAATCGCATGCCACTCTGGAGACGATCGACGGCCTCGTCGGCGATCTCGTCACCGCGGAAATGAAGGCGCATCCCGATGCGGTAATCGCGCTCGTCAGCGATCATGGCTTCGCCAACGTGGATACCGTGATCAACTTCTACCGCCCGTTCATCGACGCGGGCCTCGTCACGCTCGGGTCGGATGGCAAGATCACCAGTGCGGACGCCACCCCGTGGGGCTCGGGCGGGTCCTTCGCGATCCGCCTCGCCCGGCCGGACGACGGCGCGCTCAAGGCCAAAGTCAAGGCGGTGCTCGACAAGCTGGCCGCCGATCCCGCCGCGAAGATCGAGTCTGTCGTGGACAGCGCGCAGACCAAGGCGCTGGGCGGCAATCCCGACGCAAGCTTCTACGTCAATCTCAAGATCGGCGCGGTGGCCGGGCCTTTCGTGAACGGCGCCCTGCCGCTGGCGTTCCCGTCACCAGTCAAGGGCATGCACGGCTATTTCCCGGCGACACCGGAAATGCGCTCCACCTTCATGATCATGGGCAAGGGCATCCCCAAAGCCCGCAAGCTGGGCGAGATCGACATGCGCGCCATCGCGCCGACCCTTGCCAAGCTGATGGGCGCCTCGCTCCCGGACACCGAGAAGCCGGCGATCGATCTGGGGAAGTAGGGCCTAGAACAGCCCTTCGATCCGTCCTTCTGCGTCGATGCGGATGCCTTCGGCCATGGGCACGCGCGGCAGGCCGGGCATCGTCATGATCTCGCCGCAGATCGCCACGACAAAACCCGCGCCCGCCGAAAGCCGCACCTCGCGCACCGAGATCACGTGGCCGGTGGGCGCGCCCAGTGCGGCGGGATCGGTC
>CAILIO010000313.1 GCA_903834285.1 uncultured Sphingomonadales bacterium
CCGCGCCAACGATACGCCTTTCGGCACGATCACCTTCTCCGGCGGGATCGCGGACGTATTTGCCTATGCTGACAAAAGCGCCGCATTGAAGGCGGCCGACGAGGCGCTCTATGCGGCCAAGCAAACGGGGCGCAACCGCATCCTCAAGGCCGGGGACTGCCCTGACCCGCAGGCGAAGGCGGCCTGAGCAGAAACACGACATAGCCCGCAAAGCGTTGGTCCCGCGCCAGCGCGGCGGGCGGTGTCCACTCGCCGCCCTCCACCAGCGCGATCTTGTGCGGCAGCGGCAGCGTGTCGATATGGCTGAACCACGCGGCATAGCCGGGGATCGTGTGGCGGCCCTGATAGGTCTGGATCACCACTTCATCGACCAGACCACCGAGCCGCGCGAGTTCCGCCGGATCGCCGTTAGCGCTCCAATCAAGCAAGCCAGTGATCGAAAGCCGCATGCCTAGCGGCAATTCGCCGCGCACCTGTTCAAGGAAAGCGCGGTAGCGATCGAGCCCCGGCGTTGCCGCATCGAAATCGATCTGCAGCCCTTCCAGCCGGTTACCTGCCGCGCGCCAGCGAGCGAGCATCGCGCGCACCGCATCCCAGGTTGCGGCATCCCAATCGAGCCGCTCGGCGCGCACCGTGAGCCAGAGTGTCGGCCCGCTCAGATGAGGCACGCCTGCGCGCATGTCGGTAAGCTGCACCGGCCCGCCGCGCCGGATCTCGCCGCCCAGGATATAGAGCGCGCGCGCGCCCTTCACTGCCGCCGGCGGCGACACCCCGGCCCAGAGGAAAAACTGGTCGTAGCGGGCTGGATCGACACGCGACGCTTCAGGCTGTCTGCAGCTCGCCAGCGCCAGCGCGGCCAAGAGCGCCGCCGCGACTTGCCTCACCAATAGTACTTCAGCTTCTGCGCCCAGGGGCTCTTCGGAAACTCCCGCCTCAGCCGGTCATACCAGCCCTTGCGCTGCGCGATCGCCACGTCCTCCCCGCCGCAGCTGTTGTAGCCCGAGGGGCCATAGCAATTGATCGCCCGGTAGAGCGCGTAGGCTCGGTCGTCAGGCGCGCTGCGCGGATCGGCGATCACCGCGGCGTAGATCGCCCCGCGCTGCGTGGGCTTGCCCGGATAGTCGTTCGCCGCCCCGCCGAGAGCGCCCCGTGCAGGCGGTGTATCGAGCACGCTGAACCCGTCGAAGCCCGCGAGCCGCCAGAACTCGCCCAGACACAGCCGCGCATGGATGTCGCGCGGATCGGAAGCGAGCGTGGCGACGGTCCCCTGAAGGGCCGGACAGGTGAACCCGGCCTGCGCAGTGCGGCCCTTGATGAAGAGGCCAAGCGGGGCGACCGAACCGGGCGCAAAGCCCCAAAGCCCGTCGGTCGGCGCATCGGTCCGAACCAGCGGCAGATTGGTGCGGAACCCGGCGTAATCGCCCCGGCTCAATTGCTTGTAGAGCAACGTGAACAACGCCGCATCGCGCTCGGCCTGCGGACGCTCGGCATCAATTGCAACGCGGCGCAGCAGCGCAGGGCCAGCAGAATGCGTCAGCAGGATCTCGCGCACCATTCGGTCGGTGATCGGAGAACCGGTCGCGAACACCTGAGGCAGCTTGCCATGCCGCTCCCAGTTCATCGCGAGGCCCAGTTCGACCGTCGGCCGCTGCCACAGCGCCTTTGCGCCGCCGAGCAATTCGAGCCAGAACCCTGCCTCGTTCGCGTCCCCCTTGGCCGCCAGCGCCTGCCCGCGCAGCACCTGCCGGCTGAACGCAAGCGGAGTGTAAGACGGCCGCTTCGCATCATCCGGGATCAGCTGGAGAACGCGCGCATAGTCCTTGCCGACATAGAAGGCGTGGTTGGCCTGCAGGAACGCATAGAGCTCCGGCGCGCGCAGGAAGCTTGCTTGCTGACTGGCGAGCACGCCCGCATCGAGCGGCTTGTCAGATCCGCCGGAGGAATTGCGGTCGTCGGGGTCGCCGACCCGCATCGCCATGAGGTCAGCCGCCGCGAGGAGCAGCAGCCCGCCGCCGCGCGGATTGGGATTGTCGCCGGTAGAGAGGTACTTACCATCCGCCTCGTTGATCAGATCGACCAGTGGCGCGCCCTCCTTGGGGCCCGCCGCAAACAGGCTCTCATAACGTTGGCCGAGCGTTGAAAAATCGCCCGAGAGCCAAAGCGCGCGCCGCTCCAGCCCGCGCGCGGATGCAGCGTAGCGGCCCTTCGGATAAGCCTTGAGATAGTCTGCCAGCGCCGCCTTCCCCCGCAGCGCCGCCGGCTTGTCGACCGACTTGAGGCCATTGAAAAAGCCATACTCGTCAATGCTGTGCGCCAGCGCCGCGCGCAATTCGGCGCGGGCCACCATATAGTGCGCGGTCTCCGCCACCCAGGGATCAGGCGCCGCAACCAGCTTGGCATAACCACTCGCCGCCTCGCCATAGCGCGCATCGTAGAAGGCATCCGAGGCTGCCAGATAGCCAAGAAACGCCTTGCCCGCAGCACTGCTCACGGCAACCCCGGGCAGCACGGCAGGCTGCGCCTTGTCCGCACAGCGCGCAGCGAGCTTTTCCCGCGCGGCAGTCAGCGCCGCGCGCTCCGTGCCGGGCAAGCCGCGATTGGCGGAAAGTGCTGCGGTGAAATCCGGTGTCCCGGCGCGCAGCCCGTCACAGGGGCCGGAGATCACATCCGCCGTCGCAGCGCCGTTAGGATCAGGCGCGCGCGCCCAGGTCCTCGTCACCATGCTCCAATCAAGGAAGATGTGGCCGAAACCTTCCTCGTCGTACTCGGGCTTGGGATAGTCACCCCCGCCCACCACGGCGCCCGTCAGCCCCAGCCCGGCAGAATCGCGCAGCAGCGCGAGCAAATTGACGCGGCTGTCGTTGCCGGGCGCGATCACCACGCGGTTGTGGCAGACCTGTGCCCCGCCAAACAGCGACCAGGTGGGATCGCAGCCCACGTCAGCGCAGGCCAGAGCCGCACCTGATGAGGCAAGCAACCCGGCCATGACCACGCCTCTGGTGAGCCTGAACCGCATCGTCGTCCCTCCCGCTGAACTGCCTTGCCCATGGTTCCCCGGCGCATACGCCAAGGCAAGAAAAAAGGGCCCGCGTTGCCGCGAGCCCTCTTTTCATGTGGCCTCAGGCCGGAGCGATCAGTCGTCCGACTTGAGGAACGCCGGCATGTGATCGCCGCCGCCCTCGCTGCCTTCACGGCGCGGGCCACGATCACGACCGCCGCCGCCATCACGACGCGGACCACGATCACCACGCGGGCCACCCGGGCCACGGCGGTCGCCGCGATCACCACGATCGCTGCGCTCAGGGCGCGCTTCGCGGGGAGGACGGGTGTCCTCGAGCTCGGCACCGGTTTCCTGATCGACGACACGCATGGACAGGCGAACCTTGCCGCGCGGATCGATCTCGAGAACCTTGACCTTCACGGCCTGGCCTTCCTTGACCACATCGGTGGGCTTTTCGACCCGCTCATTGCGCATCTCGGAAACGTGGACGAGGCCGTCCTTGCCACCCATGAAGTTCACGAACGCGCCGAAGTCGACGATGTTCACGACCTTGCCATCATAGACCTTGCCGACTTCGGCTTCTTCCACGATGCCGAGGATCCACTTCTTCGCGGCCTCGATCTGGTTGATGTCGGAAGAGCTGATCTTGATCAGGCCTTCGTCGTCAATGTCGACCTTGGCGCCGGTTTCAGCAACGATCTCGCGGATCACCTTGCCGCCGGTACCGATCACTTCACGGATCTTCGACTTGTCGATCTGGATCGTCTCGATGCGCGGCGCGTGGGCCGAAAGCTCGGTACGAGCCGAACCCAGTGCCTTGGTCATCTCGCCAAGGATGTGCGCGCGGCCTTCGCTTGCCTGATGCAGCGCCTTGGCCATGATCTCGCGCGTGATGCCCGCGATCTTGATGTCCATCTGCATCGTGGTGATGCCGGCGCTGGTGCCGGCCACCTTGAAGTCCATGTCGCCGAGGTGATCCTCGTCGCCTAGGATGTCCGAAAGGACGGCGAACTCGTCGCCTTCAAGGATCAGACCCATCGCGATGCCCGAAACCGGACGTTCGATCGGAACGCCAGCGTCCATCATCGAAAGGCAGCCACCGCAGACGGTCGCCATCGAGGATGAGCCGTTCGACTCGGTGATGTCCGAGAGAACGCGGATCGTGTAGGGGAACTCATCCTTGGTCGGCAGCACCGGGTTGAGCGCGCGCCACGCCAGCTTGCCGTGACCCACTTCGCGGCGGCCCGGCGCACCGAAACGGCCAACTTCGCCAACCGAGTACGGCGGGAAGTTGTAGTGCAGCATGAAGCGCTGATACGACAGGCCGTCGAGACCATCGATCATCTGCTCGGCATCCTTGGTGCCCAGCGTGGTGGTGCAGATCGCCTGCGTCTCACCGCGCGTGAAGAGCGAGGAACC
>CAILIO010000314.1 GCA_903834285.1 uncultured Sphingomonadales bacterium
CGCTCATGGCGATAAAATGGACAAGGCGAGCGGTGTCGAAATCGCCCAGCAAGGCGCAGAGCCAGCCCAATTGCACCGGTTTCCAGATGGCGAGACCGCTCGCCACGACCAGAAAGCCAAGTGCGATCACGCCAGCATAAAGCAGTCGTTGGACGCCGTTGTAGGAAGAGAGATCATCGTGTGAGAGCTGCCCTCGCAATGCGGCCGCGCCATTTACAACGGCGTCCTTCAGGCTTACCGGGCGCAGCTTGCGCGCAAAGCGGCCGCTGGCAAAGCCGTAGCTGAGGTAGAGCAGGCCATTGGCCGCAAGCACCCACATCGCGGCGAAATGCCACTGCAGGCCGCCGATAAGCCCGCCGCCGAGGATCACGCTGTCTGGAAACAGGAACGGCGCAATAGGACGCGCGTTGTGGATCGCCCAGCCACTCATGATCATCACGATCATCGCGGCGGCGTTGAGCCAGTGGCAGAGCCGCACGATCAGAGGATGGATCGGTTGAGGGCGGGCAGCGGGAGCGTCGGTGGCAGGGGCCGGGTCAGACATGATCGATGCTCGCGCGCGCCCGTTGCTGGGAGGAAAGGGTGGCCCCGGGGAAGCGACAGGAATCCGCTCCCCCCGGGGCCCGGTGCGGCTCAGGGCAGCAGCACCGTATCGACAACGTGGATGACGCCGTTGCTCTGGTTGACGTCGGGGATCGTAACCAGCGACTTGCCGCCCTTGGCATCGGTGATCTGGAGGCGGCGACCCGTCTGGCTGAAGGTCAGTTCCTCGCCCTGCACGGTCTTGATCATGGCGCGACCATGGCCGGCCATGATCATGCCGCGCAGCGCAGCGGCGGAGAACTTGCCGGGCAGGACGTGGTAGGTCAGCACAGTGGTCAGCTGGCCCTTGTTCTCGGGCTTGAGCAAGGTCGGCACGGTCGCGGCAGGCAGCTTGGCGAAGGCGGTGTTGGTCGGCGCGAAAACGGTGAACGGACCTGGGCCCGAGAGCGTTTCAACAAGGTCCGCGGCCTTGACCGCCGCGACGAGCGTGGTGTGGTCCTTCGAGTTCACGGCATTCTGGATGATGTTCTTGTTGGCATACATCGGCGCGCCGCCGACGGTGACCGGGGCCGGCGCGGCAATGGCGCCGCCCGCGATCCCGGCAATGCTGGCAGCGGCAAGCGCGGCAGCGGCGAAAAGCGAATGCTTCATGGTGTTGTCCTTCTATGAATAGGTTGGCGTTCGATTGGTTCGGCAGTTGCAGCAAAGCGCGATGGTTCATCGCGATCGGAGGAACCGGAGATTCCATCGAAACCTGTCCGCCGATGCCCATACTACGAGGCGGGTCTGCCTGCGGATGCATCGCACCAGCGCATTTTTGCAGAGCACCGATCAAGATGCATTTTTTTGCGCCCGCTGCATCCGGACTGCTCGCCGGTTGCGTAAGAGGGAGTGTCAGCCGGTCCGGCATGACAGGGTCGATCCGCCTTTGCCCCCGTGGCGATCGACCCCATCTGGCGGGGGCCTTGGACCCGAGTGGCAGTGGCCGGCGCTCCCACCCTCCCGCAACAGGCGCGCCACTTGGTCTTCGCATCCGCCCGGAGATCCGGGGAGCCAGAGCTCCCCGGATCTTTGCCAGTGCCGGGGCGCGGCAATCGCAAGAATTCTCTTGAAATTGGCATTCATTCAACGGCGTATGGCAGCATGACGAACAACCACCCGCCTGCCACCGAAGCGCAGGAGCCCGCCGATGGCGGGTTGTCGCCGGACCAGGCACTGGCGCTCGACTATGTGCTGGGGATACTGACCGAGCCTTTGCTGAGCGAGGCGGTGAGCCGGTATGAAGACGAGGAGGGCTTTGCGCTGCTGGTTGCCAGCTATCGCGCACGGCTCGACGCGGAAGACGATGCGATCGAAATAGACGCACCCGATACTATCCTGCCTTTTCCCGAAACTTGGGCCGCGATCGCGGCGCGAACGGGTGCCGACGAGCAGGGGTGAGGTGACGGTTACCTGACCCTACGCCGTGCTCGGATACTCACGCAGCCCACGCCGCATGGCGTTGATCGCCATCACAATGCTACGATGCACTGTCATGGCGTCGTATCCCAGCGTGCGCTGAAGGAAGACGAAGTTCTCGGTGCTCATCAAGGTCAGCATGGCCGATGCGGTCGCCGCGCGCAGCTCCTCGCTGACTGCGGGATATTCCTTGCCGAGCATGAGCATGAGGTTCTGGTACCCTAGTTCATAGAGCGGCTGGCGCAATTCGCGCCCGATGGGGGAAAGATAGGTCTCGCTGACGATCTGGCGGTCGGCTTCCCACGCGCTGTAGCGGGATTCGACCCAGGCCAGCAATTCGTCAATGGTGCGCGGGAGCTGGATATCCGGGCCGCCAACCGCCTGTTCGAGGTGCCACTTGACAAAGGCGCGGATCAGCTCGTCGCGCGTGTGATAGTGGCGATAGATGGTCTGTTCAGTCACGCCGGCGGTCCGGGCAACTTCGGCAATGCTCACCGAGGCGAGATCGCTCTCGCGGATCACGTTACCGACAGCTTCGAGAATGATATGGCCGGTCTGTTCCTTCAGACGGGCGCGCAGCGGACTCTGATAGGTTGACTTGGTGCCATCGGCCATCACGCTGAACCAAACTCTGCCATTGCTTCAATCCATCCAAGACGCCCGGCGCTGCCGGTCAGGCCGCCGCCGTCGTCCAGTCGCCGAACGTCTTGCAGTCACTACTCGGCTCCGTCAATGCAGCGCGCAGGCGTGCCAGCCCGCGTCTCGTGCGCGCCTTGGCGGTCGGTGTGGGGACGTTCTCGCGCCGTGCGACTTCCTCGTGGGTCCAACCTTCGATCACGACCAGTGAGATGGTCGCGCGCTGCTCTGGCGAAAGCCGTGCGAGCGAACGTTCAAGATCGATCCTGTCCGCGACGGGCTCGGGCGCGATCGGCATCTCGGGCAAATCTTCGCCGCTCACCTGGTAGCGCGCGACGAGCCGGTCCTGGCGCAGGCGATCGATGGCCGCGTTGCGGACGATGCGTGTGAGCCAGGCTGATCCGCACCCACGCGCAGGATCAAACTGCACCGCCTTGCGCCAGATGGCGACAAACGCATCCTGAAGGACGTCTTCCGCCGCGTCACGGTTGCCTAGAATGGCCATTGCGCGGGCGAGCAGCCGCCGAGCCGCCATGTCGTACAATTGCTTGAAAGCCCGCGAATCGCCCGCGCCGATGCGCAGCAGCAGCCGATCGATGGTTTCGACGACGCGCTCCCGGTTCTCCGGTGCGGTAGTGACGGAGAGATTGCTGGGCATATCGTCTGCGCTGACGCGACTGGCATCTTCGAACATGGCTTTCCCTCGGCTTTGTCAGTCCATTGCCCCAAGAACGACCCTGGAGATCGAGTCGCTATGTTAGTGCTTCAAACTTCATGTGGGTTATACTAACATAAAGTTGGCTATGGTCAATCCTGATTGCCGAGCTGATGCCTTTTTCGGTTGGCGCTGGCTGGAAAGGCATGACCGCACGGCGAGCCGCGCTTCTCCTTTCAGCACCTCGCGATCAGCGCTAAAGATGCGGACGAGGGGGAGGGCCGGAGTCGTGCCCGGGGCCTGATCATGTGGAGATGGCGAAAACATATCCCGTCAGAAACGGGCGCTTTCCCGGCTTGTTTGGCCATGGGCTTGGCAATGTTCGCTCCATGGTCCGCCCGCGCCGCACCGGACCCGCAGAGCGGCGATCAGACACAGGTTGCAGCTTTTCCTCGGGAAGACATTGTCGTAACCGCGCGCAAGCGGCCGGAACGGGCCGCCGAAGTGCCCCTCTCCGTAACCCGCGTTGAAGGCACTGCGCTCGAGCAGCGGCGGCTCTATCGCATAGACGATCTCCAGCAGCTCGCTCCGGGTCTGAACATCAGCTATTTCAACCCGCGGGGAAATTACGTCGCAATCCGCGGCATTGGGCGCAATCCGGCGAGTGACGGGCTCGAGCCGGCGGTCGGTATATTCGTCGACGGCGTCTATCTCGGCCGCCCGGGCATGGCCATTTACGACCTGACCGATATCGGCGACGTTCAAATCCTGCGCGGGCCGCAGGGAACGCTGTTCGGCAAGAACACCACTGCCGGCGCGCTGGTGATTACCACGAAAGCACCCGTCTTTGCGCCGGAGGCCTCGATCGAAGCTACGGTCGGGAGCAATGGCTTCGTCCAGCTCCGCGCTGCCGGATCAGCCGGGCTTGTCGATAACCGTCTCGCCGCCCGCTTTGCGCTCTACCATACGGGGCAGGACGGACCGGTGCGGCGCGCGAACGGCCAGCGCGTCAACGGCACGGACCGTAGCGGGGGCCGCGTGCAGCTGCTCTTCACCCCGTCGGATCAGGTCCGTCTGCGGCTCGCTGCAGACTATCATAATGAGGATGACAGCTGCTGCACGTTGGTCGCGGGATCGTTCGGGCCCCCATCGGCGACCTATCTCGCGCGAGTCGCCGCAGCCGGTGGCACAGTGGTGCTCGGTGGCCGTGACTACCGCACGGCGGCAGACGCACCGGTCTTCCTGCGCGTGCGGCAAGGCGGACTGACCGCCAATCTCACCGACGATTTCGGCTGGGCTGAACTGACAGCGATCACCGGTTACCGCGAATGGCACTACCGCGCCGGCTTCGACGGCGATCTTTCAAGCGCTGATGTCTATGCCTCGGCCGCAGTGCCCAGCGACGACTGGCAGTTCAGCCAGGAAATCCGGCTCGCCAATCGCAGCGGTAGCCGGCTCGCATGGACAGTTGGCGCCTTCTATTTCCGCCAGACGCTGCACTCCGCGTTGCACCTCGCCTTCGGTGGGCGCGCGGCCAATTTTCTGGGCAACACCGCTTCGCCGCCCGCCGCGCTGCAGGTGTTCAACCGCTTGACCAGTGTGACCGGATCGGACCTTTCCACCGAAGCCGTGGCAACATTCGGCCAAATCGACTGGAATTTGACGCCCCGCCTTGCGCTCACCATCGGCGCGCGCGGCACCTTTGAGCACAAGTGGGGCGTGATCGATCGCCCGGCCAATGCGGCGCAAGCGGCCTACCGTCAGGCGCTTTCTATCAGCGATGGCGATCCTTCGGGAACATTGGCGCTGGCCTATGCTGTCACGCCCGATCTACATCTCTATGCAAACTATGCACGCGGCGCGAAGGCTGGCGGGATCAATCCGATTGTCGCCTCGTCCAGTGAAGACCAGCTCGTGCAGCCAGAGCGGACCGACAGTTTCGAGCTTGGCTTGAAATCGGCGCTGCTTTCCGGGCGGGCGCATGTGAACGCCGCATTGTTCTACGCGCGGATCGACAATTATCAGGCAACCATCAACCGCCTGTTTCGGGCCGTCCTCACCAATGTCGGTGAAGTCTCCACGCGCGGCGTTGAAATCGAAGCCGATTGGCGCGTGACGGATCACCTCGCGCTTGCCGCCAATGGGGCCTATACCGACGCGCACTACGATCGCTATCCAGACGCTCCCTGTCCGCCGGAGACGCTTGGCGATCAGAGCTGCGATCTAAGCGGAGGCTCACTCACCGACGCACCGCGCTGGATCTTCAACCTTGCCGCGCGATATCATCACCGTCTCGGCGTGCTTGGCGAGGCGGCGATTGCCGCTGATTATGCCTACAAGTCGGCTAGTTTCGGCAATATCGACAACAGCCGATATGCCCGGCTGCCTGGCTTTGGTATCGTCAACGCCCAGTTCGAGCTCGCTCTGGACAAGACCGGCACGCGCTTCCTGCTGTGGATCAAGAACCTTGCCGATGTCCGCGCGCTGCAAAGCTATCCGCTTGGCGGGGCGACCATTTACGGCGCATACTTCGGCACAATCACCCAGCCTCGCACGATAGGACTGACGATCAGCAAGAGCCTTTGACCAACGGTTGCATGCCAGGGGCTCATGTCCCGTTGATCGTCCCGCTGCCAAGGATCGGGCCGGTGGGCTTGCCGGATGGCGATCCGCCGCGCGCCTCCAGCGAGATCGCAAACGTCGCCCCGCGTGAGATCAGCGCGCGGCCATCGGCGCGGGCAGGGGCCACGCTGGGATGCTGCGGATCGAATGTCCCCAGCGAGCGCGGACTGCCGCCTGCCGGGATGATCCAGAGTTCGGCGTCGCCCTTGCCGGTATCGAGCTTCGCGGGAACGATGGTCAGCTGACTGGCTTTACTGTCATAGGCAATCGTGGCGACAACGCCGTTGTCGCCTGAAACGCTGGCAAGCAGTACCGGGGCGGGAGCAATCTGCCCTCCGGCCGGAGCGACTTGCTGCGCCACCGGGGCGGGCCGCAGCGCGAGTGTCAGCCCGAGCAGCGCCGCGACGAGCATAGCGGCGAGCGCTGCGGCCCGCCAGCGCTGTACCAGCCGTTCGGCTGCATTGTCGTTGCTCGGGAGCATTGCCTCGATTCGCGCCCACACCGCGTCACTCGGCTCTGCGCTGTCCTGCGCTGAAAGTGGCTCGAAGCGTTCGCGCCACCACTCGACCCGCTGCGCTAGCACGGTGTCGATGCCCAGCCGCTCCTGGACGGCTTCCCGGTCTGCGCCATCAAGCAGCCCGAGCGCATATTCCGCCGCCAGCATATCGTCGTCGTCGTTCATGACAGGCACGCCCTCAGTTTGATCAACGCACGTCTGATCCGGCTCTTGATTGTGCCAAGAGGCATGCCGGCACGTGCGGCGAGTTCTGCGTAGGTCGTCTGTTCAAAAAACGCTGTGCGCACCAGCACAGCATCGAGCTTGGGCAGCTCCTCTATGCAGGTCACAATGGTGTGCTCGCCCTCGGCCTCGAGCAACTGGTCGAGCGGGCCTGCGCTGTCATCGGCAGGTTCGTCAATGGCCTCGATCGGCGTCGTGATCCGGCGGCCACTTGCGCGAAGGCGATCGATCGCGCGGTTGCGGGTCATGGCCGCCAGCCACGTGATCGGGCTGGCGCGCGCGGGATCGAACTGCGCCGCTTTCTGCCAGACCGTAGCGTAAACCTCTTGCAACACGTCTTCTGCCTCTTGCCGATCGGAGCAGATACGCAGGCAAATGCCGAGAAGTTTCGTGCTGGTTCGGCGATAGACTTCCCGGAATGCAAGCTTGTCGCCGCTTGCAACGCGCTGCAGCGCGCCAACCAGGAAGGACTGCTCGAAGTCCTTTACGTCTATAGTCATCTCGTGCGCACTAGCATTGGTGGCAAAGTACGACAACCGGTGCTTGGCCGGTTGAAGGGCATCTGGTTGGGCGCGCAGCTCGGGAGAGAAGGTCGTTCATTACGTGTCGACGAATCGCTCGGAGCCATACGATCACAGTCGGTTGAGTGGGGAATTCGCAGCAGCCTATGCGAAAGTGGGCATTTCAACATCGTGACAACGCGGTAGGTTAAGTCCTCCAAAAGGATTCCTCCTCTGACGAGGATCTTCGTCCACATCAGTTCGCATGGAGCCACAAGACGTGAGACAATAGGCTCAAAAGCCCTTAATTTCTCGCGATTTGCCCGGGCATAACTAAATTCGTGGCTGAACGAGAATTCGCTTCAAGCGATCAGTCGCGCAATAGCAGCTAGTCTGCAACCGGCTCAGTTACAGTCAGAATCCTTGGCCGGCTCCGCTAAAGCTGGGTGTCAGGTTTCAGCAAGGAAACTGCCGTTCAACGCGTAGCGAGGGAATGTCGGCTGTGTCCGGTGGGTTCAACCGTTCGATGCAACGCTCTGAGCGAACTTCTCAGCTGGCGTTTGGTACATCAAGGTTGTGGATCGGCGTGCAAAAGGAACCCGGTTAGCGGGGTGATCGGCGTCCAAAAGGGAACCACCATTCCGATGGTTTAGACAGCGGCCTGGATTTTCAGGTGGCGAGATCGGGATGTTGGTGGTGGAGACAGTTGTACGC
>CAILIO010000315.1 GCA_903834285.1 uncultured Sphingomonadales bacterium
AGTGCCCGCCGACGAGGCCGGGGTAGAACTTGAGGAAGTTCCACTTGGTGCCCGCTGCGGCCAGGACCTCGCTGGTGCGGATGCCGACCAGATCGCAGATCTTCGAAATCTCGTTCATCAGCGCGATGTTGATGTCGCGCTGGGTGTTCTCGATGACCTTTGCGGCTTCGGCGACCTTGATCGAGGAAGCGCGGTGGATGCCGGCGTGGATGATCGAGCCATAAAGCTCGGCAAGGGTATCGAGCGTTTCTGCATCTTGCCCGGCGACCACCTTGACGATGGCTTCCAGCGGGTGCGCCTTGTCGCCCGGATTGATGCGTTCGGGGCTGTAGCCGAGCTTGAAGCCTTCGCCGCTCTTTAGCCCGGAGGCGGCCTCGATCACCGGCGCGCAGACTTCCTCGGTAGCGCCGGGATAGACCGTGCTTTCGAACACGATGATCGTGCCGGGCGCGATGATCTTGCCGATCGCGTTGCAGGCAGACTTGATATTGGAGAAATCGGGGCGGCAGCTGTCGTCGACCGGCGTCGGCAGGGTGACGATGATGATGTTGCAGCCGCGCAGATCCTCGACCGAGGACGTGATGACGAGGCTGGAGGCCTTGAGTTCCTCGGGCGAAATCTCGTTGGTGTAGTCGTGCCCGGCGCGCAGCGTGGAAACGCGCGTTTCGCTCACGTCGAAACCGATCACCTCGTGCTTGCGGGCGAACGAGACGGCGAGCGGCAGGCCGACGTACCCGAGGCCAATGATGCCGATTTTGCCGAAATGCTTCATACCAACGGAACCTGCCTTATGCGCTTTGCTGTCCGGAAGCGGGCTGGTCTGCCCATCCGGTATCGCGAGGCCGACCGGCTGCCCCGCAAATGCCTGCATAAGCGAAAGTCGCCAATAAGGACTTAACCGCGCCCCCGAAAAGCTGACGCCAGCAGGGACAAGATGGCAGAGTTTCCACTGTGAAAAACCCGGCGGCATTTTCCAGGAAGGCAGAATGGGCCAATTCGGCTAGGTACAAGTACCTGCTTCTCTTCACTGACCTGACCTACGGAGTGCACGATGACCAACGCCGCGACCATTCCCGCCCGCGATGATGCCGGCAGTGTCGGCGCCGCGCCAAACTCGGTGGACGTGCGCACCGACTGGACCCGGGCAGAAATCGCTGCGCTGTTCGATCTGCCGTTCACCGAGCTGCTGTTTCGCGCCGCCGAAGTGCACCGCCACCATCACCGGCCAGACGAGGTGCAGCTGTGCACGCTACTTTCGATCAAGACCGGCGGCTGCCCCGAAGACTGCGGCTACTGCGCGCAATCGGTGAAAGCGCACAGCGGGGTCGAAGCGACCAAGCTGATGGAAGTGCAGGCGGTGCTGCAATCGGCCGCGCAGGCCCGCGATGCCGGATCGAAGCGCTTCTGCATGGGCGCGGCCTGGCGCAATCCCAAGGACCGCGACATGCCCGCGATCATCGCGATGGTGCAGGGCGTGCGCGCGATGGGCATGGAAACCTGCATGACGCTGGGCATGCTGAGCGAGGCGCAGGCCGCGCAGCTCGCCAAGGCGGGGCTCGATTACTACAACCACAACATCGACACTTCGCCCGAACGTTATGGCGAGATCATCTCCACGCGCAGCTTTGACGAGCGGATCGACACACTGGCGCAGGTACGCAAGGCCGGGATCAACGTGTGCTCGGGCGGGATCGTCGGCATGGGCGAGACGCGCGGCGACCGGGTGGGCTTCATCCATGCGCTGGCGACGCTGGAGCGCCATCCGGAAAGCGTGCCGGTAAACGCGCTGGTGCCGATCAAGGGCACCGTGCTGGGTGACATGCTGGCCGATACCCCGCTCGCCAAGATCGATGACATCGAATTCGTGCGCACCGTGGCGGCGGCGCGGATCACCATGCCGCGATCGATGGTGAGGCTTTCGGCCGGGCGCGAATCGATGTCGGAGACGGCGCAGGCGCTGTGCTTCCTCGCGGGCGCGAACTCGATCTTCACGGGCGACCGGCTGCTGACAGCGGCCAATGCCGGTGACGATGCCGATGCCGCGCTGTTTGCCCGGCTGGGGCTGAAGCCGATGGAGGCGGAGGAGCCGATGCGCGCGGACAAAGCGGCAGCCTGCGGGCGCTAGGCGCGAAGCGATGATCGCGGCATTGGATGCGTGGGAGGCGCAACGCGCCGATCTGGAGAGCCTCGCGGCGCGCGGCCGCGCCCGCCGGCTGATCGCGCGCGAGAGGCGGGACTTTTCCTCGAACGACTACCTTGGCATGGCGCGCGCACCGCGGCTTGGCCGCGCCGTGGCGGACGCCATCGCGCGGGGCGTGCCGATCGGTTCGGGCGGATCGCGGCTGCTGCGCGGCAACGATCCCGAGCATGAGGCGCTCGAAGCCGAGGCCGCACAGTTCTTCGGCGCGGAAAGCGCGCTGTTCCTCTCGTCGGGCTATGCGGCAAACGTCGCCCTGCTGGCGACTTTGCCGCAGCGCGGGGACCTTGTGGTTTACGACGCGCTGATCCACGCCTCGATGCACGAGGGCCTTGCGCTGACGCGGGCCAGCGCGGTTCCGGCCGAGCACAATGATGTGGGCAGCTTCGCCGACGCGATTGCCGCATGGCGCGCTGGAGGCGGCAAGGGCCGCGTGTGGCTGGCCTTCGAAAGTCTCTATTCGATGGATGGCGACCGCGCCCCGCTGGCGGAGCTTGCCCAGCTGGCCGAGCGGCACGACTCGATCATGCTGATCGACGAGGCGCATGCCACCGGCGTGTTCGGTCCGGATGGCCGGGGCCTTGCTGCGGCGCTTGACGGGCGGGCGGACACGGTGGTGCTGCGCACTTGCGGCAAGGCGCTGGGGTGCGAGGGCGCGCTGGTCTGCGGCCCCGCCGTGATGCGCGATTTCCTGATCAACCGGGCACGGCAGTTCATCTTTTCGACGGCCCCCTCGCCGCTGATGGCCGCTGCGGTGCGCGAGGCTCTGCGCATGCTGGCGGACGAGCCCGAACGCCGGTCCGGGCTGATGGCACGCGTGGCCCATGCCGAAGCCGCGCTGGCACCCCATGGCGCAGGGGTGACGGGCACGCAGATCATGCCGCTCATCCTGGGCGACGAGGCGCGCACCATGGCGGTAGCGGAGCGGCTGCAGCAGGCGGGTTTCGATGTTCGCGGGATCCGCCCGCCCACCGTACCGCCGGGCACGAGCCGACTGCGTATCTCGCTGACACAAAACGTTATGCCGGAAGATATTGACGCCTTGGCGGGAGCCTTGGCAAAGGCGCAGGCATGAGTGCGTTTGTTGTAACCGGAACCGATACCGGGATTGGCAAGACCGTCTTTTCCGCAGCCCTCGCGGGGGCGCTGGGCGCGCATTACTGGAAGCCAGTGCAGTCCGGGCTGGCAGACGGCGCGGACAAGGACAGCGTGGCCATGCTGGCCGGGCTGCCGTCAGCGCGGATCCTCCCCGAAGCCTATCGCCTGACCGAGCCGCTTTCGCCCCACCGCGCGGCGGAGCTGGACGGCGTGGCAATCGATCCCGATGCGCTCATCCTGCCCGAGGCACGGCCATTGGTGGTGGAAGGCGCAGGCGGCGCGCTCGTGCCGCTGACGCGCGAAGTGACCTACGCCGATGTCTTTGCGCAGTGGGGGCTGCTGACGATCATTGTCGCGCGCACCGGGCTCGGCACGATCAACCACAGCCTCCTCACCATCGAGGCGCTGCGCGCGCGGCGCGTGCCGATCCACGGCGTGGCGTTTGTCGGCGAAGCGAACGAGGACAACGAGGCGACCATCTGCGCCATGGGCCAGGTGCGGCGGCTCGGGCGCTTGCCCGTCCTTCCCTCGCTTGCGCCGGAGACGCTGGCGGGCGCCTTTTTGCGAGGTTTCTCGCTCGAAGACTTCACGTGAGCGGCTCGGCCATCTGGCACCCGTTCACCCAGCACGGGCTGGGTGAACCGGTTCCGCTGGTGACCCACGCCGAGGGCGCGGCACTTTATACGGCCGATGGGCGGCGGGTGATCGACGCGATTTCCTCGTGGTGGGTGACCACCCATGGCCATTGCCATCCGCGCATTGTCGAGGCGATCCGCGCGCAGGCAGGGCAGCTTGACCAGCTGATCTTTGCCGGCTGGACCCACGAACCGGCGGAAACCGTGGCCAAAGGCCTGCGCGCCCTGATGCCGCCAGAACTGAAGCGGGTGTTCTTTTCGGATAGCGGATCCACTTCGGTCGAAGTCGCGCTGAAGATGGCGCTGGGATACTGGGCGCATACGGGGCGGCCGCGCGGGCGCATCCTCGTGCTGGAGCACAGCTATCACGGCGATACGATCGGCGCGATGTCGGTCGGCGCGCGCGGAGTATTCAATGCGCCTTACGAGCCGCTGCTGTTCGATGTTGGCTGCATTCCCTACCCGGTGGGCGACGGCGCGAACACGCTGGAGGCGCTGGAAGCCGCGTGCCGGAAAGCGCCAGCCGCCTTCATCGTCGAGCCGCTGATCCTGGGCGCGGGCGGCATGCTGATGTACCCGCCGGCGCTGCTCAGCGCGATGGCGCAAATCTGTCGACGCCACGAAGTGCTGCTGATCGCCGACGAAGTGATGACCGGCTGGGGCCGCACCGGCACGCTGCTGGCCTGCGACCAGGCAGTCGTGGTGCCGGACATCCTGTGCCTTGCGAAGGGGATCACCGGCGGGTCGATGCCGATGGCGGTGACCATGGCGCGCGAGGAGATTTTCTTGGCGCACTGGTCAACCGACCGCGCGAAGATGTTCTTCCATTCCTCGAGTTACACCGCCAACCCCATCGCCTGCGCGGCGGCGGCAGCCAATATCGCGATCTGGCAGGAAGAGCCCATCATGGACCGCCTCGCCGACCTCGGCGCGCGCCAAGAGGCACTGCTTCATCGGCTGGCGCTGCTCCCCGGCGTGGCGGGAGTGCGCCGCTGCGGCACCATCGCCGCGCTCGATCTGGAGGTGAGCGACGGCGGCTATATGTCATCGCTCGCGCCGCGCCTGCTCGGCTTGTTCCGTGAGGCGGACGTGCTGCTGCGCCCGCTGGGCAACACGATCTACGTGATGCCGCCCTATTGCATCGACGCGGCTGACCTTGCCCGGATCGGCGACGTCATCGAAATGGCCGTGCGTGCCATCAAGGCGCCATCCGCCGCGCGGTGAGAATTTTGACCGGCGCCTCCAGCATCTGTCCGCGCATCGATCCCTCGCCCAGCGTTTGCGAAATCGGCGAATCCCAGATCTTGCGCACCACATCCATGCCGGCAGTGACCCTGCCGAACACGGCATAGCCGGCCTGCGCTTCGGGATCGCTCGAGGCCGGATTGGCGTCGAGGCTGGTAAGGTCAGAAAGCATGATCGAGAAATCGGCCGTCGCGGTGCCCGGGGCATTGCGCGCCATCGAGAGCGCGCCGGCGGTGTGGCTGAGGCCGGTCTGGCTCGTCGGCTCGTGCGCGATCGGCGGAAAAAGGCGGCGGGGATCGCGCAGGCCGCCCTGAAGCAGGCCGTTGGGCTGATCGCCCCAGGCCAGATGCATCGCGCGGTAGAAACTGATCCCGTCAAACCGCCGCGAATCGACATAGCGCAGGAAATTGGCAGTGCTGATCGGCGCATGTGCGCCATCGAGCGTGAGTTCGATCGTGCCGAGTTCGGTGGTGAGGACCACGCGTTCGGCGGCCGCGAGCGGCGGAGGCGGAGGCGGCGGAGGCTGGGCTGCCACCCGCTTTCGCGGGGCTGCGGCAACGAGCAGCGCGGCGAGCGGCAGTGCGGCGAGGACGAATCGGCGGTTCATCATGGGGCGGCATTAACCTTCAAGGCGCGCGGCGAAGCAAGGTTTGCGGTGCCTGAAGGCCCGAAATGGCGTGAACGCCCCCTCCGGTGCCGCTCGTAAGGCGGCTTGGTGCGAATCTAACGGCCGTTGCGCCAAATGGAGCCACCCCACGCAACAACGGTCCGTCCAGCGCGGTCAAGCTGGCGGACCGTCACATTAAACGCCAACCGGAAGGACCAACGATGTTCAAGACCGCCAAGATCCTGGCCCTCGGGCTCTTTGCCGCCACCTGCATTGCCGGCCCCGCCCAGGCCCAGTCAGTCGACTGGATCCGCCAGGTTACCCGCACCATCGCGGCCAAGCAGACCTATCCCAAGGCCGCGCAGGCCCGCGGCGAGGAAGGCACTGCCAAGGTGAAGATCTTTGTCGCCGCTTCGGGCGCGGTGGAACGTGCGGAGCTGATCTCGCCCTCGGGCTCGACTACGCTTGACCGCGAGGCACTGGCCCTGCCGAGCCGCACCGGCTCGGTGCCGCCGCCGCCGGGCGGGGCGACCACAGTGACCGTGCCGATCACCTGGAAGCTGCTGTAAGCGCTGCCTGACAAGCTAACGACCGGAGCCACAAGGCCCTCGGCCGAGGAAGGGGCGGAGCAATCCGTCCCTTCTTTTTTGCTGTCAGAGCGTGACCAACTCGGGCGCAAGCTCACCCTCGCCGAAGAAGGCCTTGAGCGCGGCGAGACCGCGGTGGATGTTGACCTTGATGAGGGCTTCGGACTGCCCCGTCATCGAGGCGGCCTCGCGGACCGAAAAGCCCTGAAGCTTGACCAGCCGGATCGCATCGGCCTGCGGGCGGCGCAGGCGCTCGAACAGACCGGCCATCACGATCCCGCTGAGCGAGGCGCTTTCATGGCTGGGAACGCCGTGGAGGCCTTCGTCCAGTTCCTCGGTGCGGTTGCGCCCGGCACTGCGGAGGCAATCGACACCTTTGAAGCGCGCGATTGCCGCGAGCCAGGGGAGGAATGGGCGGCCCGGTTCGAACGTAGCACGCTTGAGGTGGAGCGCGGTGAGCGCTTCCTGCACCGCATCGTCGACCATTTCGGGCGAAAGGCGGCGGGCAAAGTAGCGGCGGAGCCAGCGCCCTGCTTCTTCCAGCAGGCGGCGATACGTGGCCGCATCGCCCGCGAGGCTGGCGGCCATGGCGGCTTCCCAATCATAGCCTGCGGCCTTGCGCGGACTGCTTGCAGCGTGCCGGACGGTCTCCAATTGGCGTGCCATGCTTTGCTCCTTTGCCTCTCGTTGACTGGACAGTGCCCCAGCCGGGGCAGGGCGAACACGCATCAGGTGGTTATATTATCAATGCATGCCGGGAATGAGTGAGCCTAAGTTATTATTTTGCGGGGATAAACTCAGGCACTTCGACTCGTTTGCGCCTCAGCGCTGGGGCCAATTCGCGCGTTGCGGGCAGATCCGGGGCCACATCGCCGGTGATCAGGCGGGCGCCGCGCTGGTAGGTGAGGTAGCTCCAGAGCCAGCTGATCCCGACCGAGATGCGATTGCGATGCCCGGTGAGGAACCAGATATGCGCGACGCACCACAGCAGCCAGGCGGTGTGCCCGGTCACGCGCAACCGGCCGAAATCGGCGATCGCGCGGCTGCGCCCGATTGTCGCCATGTTGCCCCAGTCGCGGTAGCGGAACGGCGGAAGGGTGCGGCCCTTGAGCGCGGCGCGGATCGCGCGGGCGGCGTGCTCGCCCTGCTGCTTGGCCACGGGCGCTACTCCGGGCAGCGCGCGCCCGGTGGCATCGATGCAGGCGGCCGTATCGCCAATCACGAAAATGGCCGGATCGCCTGCCGGGTGGAGATCGGTGCCAACCGGTACGCGGCCTGCGTGGTCGCCAGCGCAGTCCAGCCATTGTGCAGCGCGGCTGGCCATGACGCCCGCCGCCCAGATCGTGGTACCGGCGTCGATCCGCTCGCCATCGACGATGACCCCGCCCGCATCGATATCGGTGACATTCGCCTCGAGGCGGACTTCGACGCCAAGTTCTTCGATCCCCTTGCGCGCCTTGGCCGAAAGCGTCGGCGGGAACGAAGGCAGCAGACGATCGCCGCGCTGGAGGAGGACGATGCGCGAACAATGCGGCGTGATATGGCGGAAATCCATGCTGACCGATTGGCGGGAGAGTTCGGCGATGGCACCTGCCATCTCGACTCCGGTGGGGCCTCCGCCGATCACCACGAAAGTGAGCAGGGCCTTGCGCTTGTCTTCGTCGGTCTCGGTCTCCGCGCGTTCCAGCGCCAGGAGCACCCGGCGGCGGATCGCGGTGGCATCGTCGATGGTCTTCACGCCCGGCGCGAACGGCGCCCAATCCTCGCGGCCGAAATAGCTGTGCGTGGCGCCGGTGGCGATGATCAGCCAGTCGTAGGCGATCGGCTCGCCATCGCCGAGGATTACCTGGCGGCTTTGCTGGTCGATGCCATAGACCCGATCTAGCAGCACACGCACATTGGCCTGGCGCGCAAGGATGGCGCGGATCGAACCGGCGATGTCAGCGGGCGAGAGCCCGGCGGTCGCGACCTGATAGAGCAGCGGCTGGAACAAGTGGTGGTTGCGCTTGTCGATCAGCGTCACATCGACCGGCGCGCCGGCGAGGGCTTTGGCCGCAGCCAGTCCGCCGAACCCGCCGCCCACGATCACGACATGGGGACGCCTGCCCGCCGACGCGGCTCTATCGCTTGCTTCACCGGCCATCGCGTTGCTCCCGCCTTGCTCGGGAACCGGTTCGCGGGAGGCAAGCGGATCGTTACAGCACTTCAGGCCGAGCGCAGGAGGGGATCGGCCGCAAAGGCCGCGATGAGATGATCCGCAAGTGCGCGCACCCGCGCCGCAATATAGCGCCCGGCCGGCATGACGAGGTGGATCGGCATGTCCGCAGGTGGGTATTCGGGCAAGATTTCGATCAGGCGGCCACTGGCGAGATCGTCCTCGAACAGCCAGCGCGCATTGACGGCAATCCCGATCCCGGCCAGCGCCCCGGCGCGCAAGGCATCCGGACTGTCTGCGCGGAACGTGCCGCTGACCTCGACCGGCGGTTCAGTGCCGAGAGCCCACTTGTTGCCCGAGGCGAGCAGCGAGTAGCTGAGGCAATTGTGCGCAGCGAGATCGGCGGGCCGGTGGGGTAGCCCGTACTCATCGAGATAAGCCGGCGAGGCGACCATCGCGCGGCGGCAGACTCCGATGCGGCGCGCGATCGAGCGGCTATCACCGATCACGCCGACCCGGATCGCGAAATCGAGATTGTCCGATACGAGGTTGAGCGCGTGGTCGGACACGCGCAAATCCACTTCAATGCGCGGCTGCACCCGCTGGAAATCCCCGAGCATCGCAATCACGCGCGATTGCGCGAGCGTGAGAGGGGCGGTCAACCGCACTTGGCCGCTCAGTGAGCCATGAACGCCGACGGCAGCCTCGGCCTCGTCAATCGCGGCGAGCGCCCGCAGCGCCGCCTCATAATAGGCCTGCCCCTCGCTGGTTAGCGCGATCGAGCGGGTGGTGCGCTTGAGCAGGGCCGCGCCAAGGTGGCGTTCGAGCGCGCCGACCTGGCGCGAAACAGTCGATTGCGGCAATTCGAGACGCGCGGCGGCGCGGCTGAAACTGGCCGCATCCGCTACGGTGATAAAGGTGCGCATCCAGCCGGTGAGATCGTTCACTTTGTTCTCCTGCACGAACGGTCGATGCTGGTAAAGCACCATTCCGGTCCATTTCAGTGCCATTTGATGCGTTTTACGGATAGATCATATGTGACCTGGAGCGCTTGCCGCAAGCGCGGTTGACGCTCATGGTTGTCCAGTCAATCTGCCTGCTTTCCCGGCTTTTGCGGCGCCACCCCGGTGCCTGCCAGCAGGGGAGCGAGCGGCGGTTGCAAGCACAAGGCGGCGCAGCCATGGAAATGCATCAGGTCCGGTACTTCCTGGCCGCAGCACGCCTGCTGAATTTCACGCGCGCTGCAATCGAGTGCAACGTATCGCAGCCCTCGCTCACCAAGGCGATCCAGAAGCTGGAAGACGAATTTGGCGCCCCGCTGTTTCGCCGCGAGCGGGCGCGCACCCACCTGACCGAACTGGGCAAGGCCATGCTGCCGCATCTGGAGCGCAGCTTCGAAGCCGCGCAGACGGCCAAGCAGATGGCGCGCGGCATGGGCCGGGCAGAGATCACGCCGCTTGCGCTGGGGATCGCGCGGACGGTCGAGCATGCCACGCTCGAACACGTGCTCGGCGAGCTCGGCCGGAACCTTTCCGGGCTGGAGCTTGCGCTGGCCAGCGGCTCATCGCGTGAGCTGATCGAACTGGCCATGGCGGGATCACTGGACCTCGTCATTATCGAAATGCCGGATGAAGCGCCCGAACGGCTCGATTGCTGGCCCTTGTTCGCCGATGCCTGGTGCGCGGTGACCCGGCAGGATCATGCTTTTGCGGCATCGCCACCAAGCTCGCCAGCGGTGCTGGAAGAGGAAACATGGATCGATGTTGCCGGCGATGGCTGCGCCGCACTGGCGCGGATCGCGGCGCAGAGCGGTGCGGCGATCGACGTGCGCCATCAGGCGCAAGGCGCCGCGCAGCTGCGGCAGATGGTGCTGGCAGGGCTCGGCTGCGGATGGGCGCCGCGCAGCCTTGCCGCGCCGCCGCTGGCGGTAACCGAGCTGCCGTTTGGATCGGTCGAGGCGCGGTTCGTGCTGGCATCGGTGGCCGGCAGGCGGCGCTCGGTTGCGGCGGAGGCCTTCCTACGGGTCGCACGCGCGCAGGACTGGGCGCTCACTACCGGTACAGAGGCAGCGCCGCAGTCATAGGGACCGCGCATGGACTCGATGCACCGCAGGGCGTTTCCCCCACGCGGCAATCGCTCTTAAGAGATCATCATGGACCAGCCACCTTCTGCATCCGCACCTCTGGCGTCACAGCTGGCGGAGCACCGCCGCCGCAACCCAGATCTTGGCCCGTTTTTCGACGAGGTCGTGATCGCGCTGCGCGAAGCGGGCGTGGGCGCTGCTGCGCCAAAGGTGGGCGATATGTTTCCGGATTTCTCCTTGCCGACCGTGCAAGGCAGCTATCGCCGGCTGGGCGATCTGCTCGATCAAGGTCCGGTCATCGTCAATTTCAGCCGGGGCCGCTGGTGCCCTTACTGCGTGCACGAGGTTTCCGCCTGGGCGGCCATGCTGCCGGAGCTGGCGAAGGCCGGCGTGCGCTTTGTGGAGATCACCGGCGAGACGGGCGGCGGCGCGCGCTCGCTGGGCGCCTTGCTGGATGCATCACCGCATGCCGACGTGGCCGAGGTGCTGTGCGATGTCGACCACGGCGTCGCGCTATCGCTCGGCCTCGCGTTCTTCGCCGGCGATCCGCTGCTCGATTTTTACGAGAAGATGGGGCTCGACATGCACGCGCTCTATGGATCGCCGAGCGGGTTCCTGCCGGTTCCCGGGACCTTTGCGCTCGATCCGGCCGGGCGGGTGCGGTTTGCCTATACCAATGTCGATTTCCGCGAACGCGCGGAGCCCGAAGAGGTGCTCGCCGCGCTGCGCTAAGGCTGAGCCTTACCAGCGCAGCAATGGCGGTGCCACAAGGCGGATGACAGTCGCGGCAAGCAGCATGGCCGCGGGATAGACCGTGTTGGCGAACGCCATCGTCTGCGATGGGCAGAACAGGCTGTAGGCAAACGTGCCAAGCCCTGCCGCAGCCCAACCGGCCAGCCAGCCAGCCCGCGCAAGATCGGTTGGCGCGGCCCGGCGCATCCACAGCAGAAGGCCGCACCCGACAAGGAGCGACGCCGCGAGCGACATCGCAAGGCAGCGCATCGTAGCAAAAGGCGAAAGCTCGGCAAAGGTCATGCGCTTGCCCGCCGCGATCGCATTGAGCAGCAGGCCCATGAGGCCGATCGGCAGGAGGCCGAGCAGCAAGGTACCGGCAAGCGTGGCACCGCTATCGGCGCGGCCGGGCAGCGCGGCGCGCAACGCGGCAAACAGCATGGTGATGCCGCCCGCGAGCAGGATCGCGCCGCGCGCGATCACCACGGGCGCAGGATGCAGGGCAAGAATATCGGCGCGCAGGCCAAAAACCAGCCACACCGCCGCGGCGGCGAGAGCCGTCAGAACCAGTCCGGCCGCAACGCCGCGCCACAGGCGGAGCGGCACGACGGGGGTCAGATCGCCAACCAGCGCCGCGATCGTCTGGTCGATGGACGGATCGTCCAGATCTCGGGGCATGACAGGTCCTTGTTTGCGCCACCGCGCCTGAGAAAAAAGACGGCCGGGCCCGGCAGAACCGCTCATATCAGCCGCTGGATTTCCTTGCCACGTTGCATCTTTGTGCGTGCCCCGCAAGACCGGCCCGCATGCCGCTAGGAACAAACCCAGAGCAATACAGGCCGGTCGCTGCGCGGGACAGGCGGCGCGGGTTTCAGCCCCGGCGCAGCAGGCGGTCGAGCGAGAGGGCTCCACCGCCCTTGGCGATGAGCGGCAGGAGTATCGCCGCCCAGCTCAGGTGCGTCGGCCAGGCATCGGGATAGACGAAGACCTCGATCACCGTGGTCATGCCGAGGAGACCCAGCGCGGCAAAGCGTGTGCCGAGGCCCAGGAACAGCAGGATCGGGAAGAGGTGCTCGGAATAGGTCGCCATGTGGGCGGCCAGATGCGGTGGCACGAACGGCAGCTTGTAATCGGTTTCGAACAGGTAATAGGTGCTGTCGGTAATCGTCAGCCAGCCTTCCACCTTGGTCCGGCCCGACTGGAAGAACACCGCCGCGATGCCGAGCCGTGCCACCAGCAGCAGCACGGTTTCGGGCAGCAACCGCCCGGCGAGCTCGGTCAGCCGGTTATAGACGGATACGAGAGCGGTCATGCGGGGATTCCTCAAATAAGCCGGTGGGCGCTCCGAAAAGCCGGAGCGCCCAACCAGCATCAGTGCGCCTTGGCGGTCAGCGAACCGTTGCCCTTGGGGGTCTTAATCGAGGTGCAGGTGCCGGCCTTGACCAGCATCCAGGCGTTGCCCTGGTAATCGACCTTCGAAGTGCCGGCGCAGCTGGTGCCCGGGCCCGCGGCGCATTCGTTCTTGCCGGCCTTGGCGACGCCGTAGCACTTTTCCATGGCAGGCTTGGTATCGGCAGCGTGAGCGGCGCCGGCAACAAGGCCAAGAGCGATCGAGGCGGCGAAAGCGGTTGCAGCAAACTTCATGACGAATTCCTCTTCGAATGGGTTCGGACCGTAACGGTCCGGTCTGAAAGCCAAGGGCTGAGGCAGTAGGCTCATCCGGCGCTGCTCTTGCCCTGTGTCCGGAAATGTTCGCGCCGGCCACGTTGACCAGTTCGCCGGCTCTACGGGGAGGGTTACAAGGCGTGCAGCAAAAATTGGCACGCGCCGCACGGGCCGCAGCATGAGCGCAGTAAAGCGCAAGCGGAATCCCGCGCGCGCGTGGAGCCAAGGATAGGCGCGACAAGCGCAACATTTTCTTCACCGGGTGTAACCTGCCCATGCACCCCGGCGAACACTGTCATGCCAACATGGCGCAACTTTCGGAGACGATCCATGACGACCCTCAAGACTGGCTTTGCCCTCGCCGCCAACGCCGCCCTCATTGCTGCCGCCATGGCAGTTGCCCCCGCTCCGGCGATCGCCAAGGCGAAGTCGGCTGAAGTGGTGCACTGCTACGGCGTGAACACCTGCAAGGGCACTTCGGACTGCGCCGCCGGCACCCACAGCTGCAAGGGGCAGAACGAATGCAAGGGCCAGGGCTTCAAGGCTCTGAGCAAGAAGGCCTGCGCCGCGCAGGGCGGTAGCCTGACCGAACCCAAGTAAGGTTCTGCCAGTTCAGCTGATACCCTCCGGCTGACAGCCACCCTCACCTGACCGGGGCTCCTTATCCCACCTGCCTCTACGGCGCCGCCTCCCCTCCCCGGCGCCAACAGGAGCCCCGGCCTTCTTTCACGGGAAACCCGATGACCGAACAACTCACCGGCTTTGGCCTTGGCATGCGCCGGCCGCATTACCGGTCCTATATCGACGGCACCGCGCCGGTTGATTTCATCGAGGTAATCTCGGAAAATTTCATGATTCCCGGCGGCAAGCCGCTCGATACGCTGATGAAGGCGCGCCGCAATTATCCGCTGGCGCTGCACGGCGTTTCGATGTCGATCGGTTCGGCCGACGGCCTCAGGGACGACTATCTCAAAGAGCTTCGCCGCCTTGTCGGCATGATGGAGCCCGCGGTGGTTTCGGACCACTTGTGCTGGACCCGGATCGACGGCTTCAATTCGCACGATCTGCTGCCGCTGCCCTATACGGAGGAAGCGCTAGCCCTGGTCTGCCGCAATATCGACCGCGCGCAGGAGGCGCTTGGCCGCCGCATGCTGCTCGAGAACCCTTCGAGCTACATCGCCTTCCCCGGTGCGATGAGCGAGTGGGAGTTCCTCGCCGAAATGACCAGGCGCACCGGCTGCGGCCTGCTGCTCGATGTCAACAATATCCATGTCAGCGCGGTGAACCATGGCTTTGCGGCAGCCGACTATCTCGCCGGCATCCCGATGGACGCGGTCGGGCAGATCCATCTCGCCGGCCATGTGCAGGGCGAGCACCTCCTGATCGACACGCACGACCAGCCGGTTCCGGACGAGGTCTGGGCAGTTTACCGTGCCGCGATGGAACTGGCCGGACCCGTGCCGACAATGATCGAGCGTGACGACAACATTCCCGAGCTCGAGGAACTCTGCGCCGAACTCGACGTGGCCCGCGCGATCAGCGCGGACACGGCAGGGAAAAGGATCGCCGCATGAGCCTGCTGGCGCTGCAACGCGATTTCCGCGATTGGCTGGTAACGGGCAAGGACACCGCGGCTGCCGCACTCGGCGGCGGCCCGGGCACGGCGGTCTATCAGAACAACTACCGCACCGCGCTGGTGTCCAGCCTTGCCGAGACGTTCCAGCGCCTCGTGCTGTGGCTGGGCGAGGAATCCTTCGAGACGGCAGCTGCGCGCTATATCGATGCGCGTCCGCCGTCGAGCTGGACGCTCGATGCCTATGGCGAGGACTTTACCGATTTCGTGGCAACGCTCTGGCCCGATGATCCCGAAGTCGCCGAAATCGCGCTGATCGACTGGACCGTCGGCCAGGTCTTCGTCGGCCCCGATGCCGAAGCGCTGGCGCCCGAGGCGCTCGCCGTGGCGGACTGGGAAACCGCGGTGATCCGCGTGGTTCCCTCGGTGCTCGTGCTGCCGCTCTCCACCAATGCCGATGCGATCTGGCAGGCGTTGGCGACCGAAGAAGCGCCGCCATCTGCCGAGATGGCCGAGCGCGGCACAGCCATGCTGGTCTGGCGCCAGAGCCTTGAGCCCGTGTTTCGCCGCGCGGAAGCGCACGAGCGCGATGTGCTGGCGTGGTCTGCTGCAGGACAGGGCTTTGCCGCGATAAGCGAGCGGCTCGCGGCCACGCTGGGTGAGGACGCGGCGGTCACCACCGCGGGCACGCTGCTGGGCCGCTGGCTGGCCGAGGGCATGGTCGCCGCGGTTGGTTAGAGCGCCTCGCGCACCCGCGCGCGCAGCACCGGCAGCAGCACTTCCTCGAACCACGGATTGCGGCGCATCCACATCGTGCTGCGCCAGCTGGGATGCGGCAGGGCGATCTGATCGCCAGGGCCGCCTGCCGCCGCGCGAACGCGCTCGGTCAGCGTGGTCTTCGGGCCCGCTGCATAGGCGGCCTGCGCATATTGGCCGACGAGCAGGGTCAGCCGCACCGCGGGAAGCTGCGCCCTGAGCGGCGCGTGCCACAGCGGCGCGCATTCGGTGCGCGGCGGCGCGTCTCCGCCGGCCCCGGTACCCTTGGCGGCGATCTTGCCGGGATAGCAGAAGCCCATCGGCATGAGCGCGACGCGCTCTGGATCATAGAACGCCGCGCGGTCGAGCCCAGTCCATTCGCGCAGACGATCGCCGCTCGGATCGTCCCAGGGAATGCCCGAGGCATGGACCGCGGTACCGGGGGCCTGACCGATAATGAGGATGGACGCGCTTTGCGCCGCCTGCACGATCGGCCGGGGCCCCAGCGGCAACTGCGCGGCGCAGACCGTGCAGTCTCGGATCGCTTGGAGCAGATCGGCCAGCGGGTCATCCGCCATCACGAGCGTCCTTCATCCGAACTGCCTTTCGATGCGATCCAGCGCCGCCTTTAGCCGAGGTGCGACAAAATCGAGGAAAGCCCGCTGCTTGAGCGGCAAGCTGCGCTGACGGCGGTGAACCGCGTTAACCGGGACCGGAACGTACCCGATGTGCTGCAGCACGGGCACAAGCCGGCCATCGGAGACACTGAGCTCGGCCTGATAGGACATGACCCGCGCGATCCCGAGACCCGCTGTGGCGGCATCGATGATCGCATCCGCGGTATTGACCGAAAAACGCGGATGGATGGGAACCGTTCGCGAATCCGCGCCGACATTGAGGTTCCAGGTCCGACGCACCTGCAAGCCTTCGAAGGCGATGCAATCATGGTTTTCGAGGGAATCGATATCCGCAGGTACGCCGCGCCGCGCGATGTAGTCGGGGCTGGCATAAAGGCCCCAGCGGATATTTCCCAGTTGCTTCGCGATGAGTTCGCTATCCGGAAGCGCGCCGATCCTGATGGCCACATCGACATGCGACTCGACGATATCGATCGTGGAATCGGACAGCACCAGACGCACCGTGACATCGGGATAGGCCGCGAGAAACGCGTGAACAACCGGCGCGACGTGGAGCTTGCCGAACATGATCGGTGCTGTGACGAGCAGTTCGCCGCGCGGCACGCGGTATTCTCCGCTGGCTGCGCGTTCGGCATCGGCCAGGTCCTCCAGCAGCCGCCGTGCCGCGCCGACATAGGCCTCGCCCGCCTCGGTCAGCAGCAGCTTGCGGCTGGTGCGCACGACGAGCTGGGCACCCAGATGCGCCTCGAGGTCGGAAACGCGGCGGCTGACAGTAGGCAGCGGGCTATTCAGCGTGCGCGAGGCGGCGGAGAGGCTCCCGCCGTCGACGGCGGCCAGCAGAGTTCGCATCGCCTCGAACCGGTCCATTGGGGACTTTCCGTTTTCCGGAAGGGAGGGTTGCCGAGGTAGCGGATACTGCCGCTAAGCGAAAGGGCCTACTTGGAGGTCACCGGCCGATCTGGCCTGCTCCCAAGGAAAGGTCTCCCCCTCAAATGTCACGCATCCCTACCCCCGCCACCATCGCCGATGCCCCCGAAGCCTCGCAGCCGCTGCTCGAAGCGGTGAACAAGGCACTCGGCATTGTTCCCAATCTGCACCGGCTTGTCGCCACCAGCCCGGCCGCGCTTGAAGGCTTCATGGGCATGAACGGCGCGCTCGCCAAGGGCAAGCTGCCCGCCGCCACCCGCGAGCGGATCGCGCTCGCCGTCGCCGAGCTCAACGGCTGCGACTACTGCCTCTCGGCGCACACCTATATCGGCAAGAACCTCATCAAGCTCGATGACGCCGAGATCACCGCTAACCGCAATGGTGCCTCGAACGATCCCAAGGCTGATGCAGCGGTGCGCTTTGCCGCGCAGCTGGTGAAGAGCCGCGGTCATGTCGGCGCTGCCGAAGTCGATGCCGTGCGCGCTGCCGGCTACACCGATGCGCAACTGCTCGAGATCGTTCAGCACGTCGCGCTCAACACCTGGACCAACTACGTCAACTCGGCCTTCGCGACCGAGATCGACTTTCCGGTCGTGACCACGCGCGTCGCAGCGTGATCCCCCTCGGCGGGCACCGGCTTCTCCCCCCTCTCCGGCCCTTGCCCGCCACCCCTTTTCCCGAACCGAAAGGAAACCCTGCAATGTCCATCAAGGCTCACCTCCTGACTGTCGCGGTTTCCGCGTCGGTCCTCGCCGTCAACCTGGTCGCCTCGTTCCCCGCGCTCGCCCAGACTGCTGCTCCTGCAGCCCCTGCCGTGACCAACACCTCGGTCAGCGCCGATCAGGTCCGCTTCGGCACGATTCAGGTCGACGGCCTCAACATCGCCTACCGCGAAGCGGGCGACGCCAGCCTGCCCAAGCTGGTGCTGCTCCACGGCTGGCCCTCGTCCTCGCACCAGTACCGCAATCTGATCCCGGCGCTCTCGAAGCGTTTCCACGTTATCGCGCCGGACTATCAGGGCTTCGGCAACAGCGACCATCCCGATCCGGCGACCTACCACTATTCGTTCGACGCGATCTCGGTGACGGTCGAGAAGTTCCTCGCGGCCAAGGGTTTCGATCACTATGGCCTGTTCGTGCAGGACTACGGCGGCCCGGTCGGTTTCCGCATTGTCGGCCGCAACCCCAAGGCGCTCGACTGGCTGGTGATCCAGAACAGCAATGCGTATGAAATCGGCTTCACCCCGGCGTGGGACGGCTTCCGCAAGGCGCTGTGGATCAATCGCAACGCCGAGAGCGAAAAGCCGCTGGCGGGCTTCAACACCCCCGAGGCGATCAAGAACATCGTCTATCTGGGCGGCGCGGGCCATCCCGAGCTGATCGCGCCGGAAAGCTACAATTCGGACGCGGCCTCGGTCGCTGGTCCGACCAACCTGCGCATCCAGCTCGATCTGTTCTACGACTATCGCCACAACCCCGAGCTCTACCCGGCCTGGCAGAAGTTCCTGCGCGACAACCAGCCCAAGACGGTGATCTTCTGGGGCCAGCACGATCCGTTCTTCAGCCCCGAAGGCGGCGAGGCATTCCTCAAGGATCTGCCCAAGGCCGAAATGCACCGTCTGAATGCGGGCCATTTCGCGACCGAGGACAACCTCCCCTACATCGCAAGCCACATCATCAGCTTCTACGACAAGCAGGTTAAGCCCGCCAAGTAATGCCCCCTTCCCGACGCGTGTCCACGCGGCGGGGCCCCCCACCATGACGAGAAAGGACTTCCCATGACCAAGCTGCTTTACATCCAGGCCAGCCCGCGCGGCGCGGCTTCGGGCTCGATCGCCGTTGCCGATGCCTATCTGGCGGCGCTCAAGGCCAAGACTCCCGATCTCGAGGTCGATGTGCTCGATCCCTGGACCGCCAACCTGCCCGAATTCGACGGCAACCGCGCTGCAGCCAAGTACACCGTGTTCGGCGGCGGCACGAACGAAGGCAGCCAGGCCACCGTGTGGGACGAGATCGTCGCCATCGCTGATCGCTTCATCAGCGCTGACCGCTATCTCTTCGCGATCCCGATGTGGAACGGCGGCATTCCTTACAAGCTCAAGCAGTACATCGACGTGATCCACCAGCCGGGCCTGCTGTTCGGGCTCGATCCGGCGACCGGCTATTTCGGCCTGCTCAAGGACAAGCAGGCGACCGTTGTCTACACCAGCGGCGCCTTCGCGCAGTCCATGCCCAGCCCGGCATACGGCATCGACCACCAGTCGAGCTACATGACCGCATGGCTCAACCAGGCGGGCGTGACCGACATTACCGAAATCCGCTATCAGCCGACGATCCTGACCGCTGATGGCGAAGGTGATTTCGAGCGCGCCAAGGCAGCAGCCGCCGCCGCTGCCTGACCTGTTGCACAGAGGCCGCCGCATCGCAGCCTGCAGCCAACCGGCTGTAGCGCTGCGGTGCGGCGTTGCGGTATGCTGGCGAAGCGCGACTCCGCGCGCCCACCGCCGCCCGGCGCACAGCAGGAAGCCAGCTTGATGGAAACGATCGGCGCCGACCTTCGCGCGATGCAGCGCACTCCGCTTCATGACAGCCATGTCGAAGCGCTGAGAGCGGCGGGCACGGTCAAGACTTATCCGGCGGGCACCATCATGGCGCGGCCCGGAGACCCTGCCGACACGTTCACATATGTCGAGGAAGGCGAGATCGAGGTCGTCAACCCGCTCACCGACGAACGGCACTTGCCGTCCTCGCTCGGGCCGACACAGTTCATGGGCGAGATCGCGTTCCTCAGCGGCGGCACCGTTTCGATGGCGATGCGCGCCGCGCAGGACACACGGGTGATCGAAGTGCCGCGCGAGGCCATGCTCGAGTTGATGGCGCAGATACCGGAGATGTCGGACATCGTGATCACGGTGTTCGCCGCGCGCCGCCGCCGCCAGCTCGACGAGCGCGACAGCTCGCTCAAGCTGATCGGCGAGGAAGAGGATCCGGCCGTCCGCCGCGTGGCACAGTTCGCCAGCCGCAACCGCATTCCTTATGGTTCGCTCAAGCTAGGCAGCGCCGAAGCGGTCGCGGCAGCTCAGGCCTGCTCGCTGACAGCGGGAACCCCGGCGGTGATCTTCGGGCGCGACACCGTGGTCACCGATCCAACGCCCGACAAGATTGCCCATCTCCTCGGCATCAACCGCGAGCTGCAATACGACGAGGCCTTCGACGTGCTGGTCGTCGGCGGCGGCCCGGCGGGCGTGGCGGCCGGGGTCTATGCCGGAGCGGAAGGGCTTTGCGCGCTGGTGATCGAGGACCTCGCCATTGGCGGGCAGGCTGGCACCTCCAGCCGGATCGAGAACTACATGGGCTTCCCGACCGGCATTTCGGGCGGCGACCTTGTCTGGCGCGGCGAAGTGCAGGCAATGAAGTTCGGTACGCGTTTTGCCCTGCCGCGCCGGGTGACCGCGCTCGAGCAGCTCGAGGACGGCCAATTCTGCGCGACTTTCGACAACGGACAACGCGTGCGCGGCAAGGCGGTGATCGTGGCGGCGGGCGTGCAGTATCGCCGCCTGCCGATCCCTCGCCTTGCCGAATTCGAGGGCGCGGGCATCTATTACGCGGCGACCGAGATCGAGGCGCGCTATTGCAAGGGTACGCAGGCGGTGATCATCGGCGGCGGCAATTCGGCCGGGCAGGCGGCGATGTACCTCAGCCGCTCAGCAAAGTGCGCGCACGTCGTGGTGCGCGGGCCCTCGCTGGCGCTGTCGATGTCGAGCTATCTTTCGGGACGGCTCGAGGCCGATCCCGGCATCGCGATCGCCTACAATTCAGAAGTCGTGGCACTGCACGGCGGCGCGCATCTCGAAGGGGTGACCTTGCGCGACGCCAAGACCGGCGAGACGCGCGACATTGCGACCCGGGCGCTGTTCGTCATGGTCGGCGCCGCGCCGAATACCGAGTGGCTTTCAGGCCTTGTCGAGCTCGATGACAAGGGCTTCGTGAAGACGGGGCCCGCAGTGGGCGCCACTTCGCCCTACGCAACCTCGCACCCCGGCATTTTCGCAGTGGGCGATGTCCGCTCGGGCTCGGTCAAGCGCGTGGCCTCGGCCGTGGGCGAAGGCTCGGTGGTGATCTCGAAAGTGTGGGACTACGTGAACGCCGGCTAGGGCAATCAGCCGAGCAGCGGGGCGCCCGGCCGGCCGACTTCGATGCGCAGCAACTTGGCTTCTTCCACTTCGTCTTCGGGCACCGTCCAAGTGCCGCCGGTGGTGGTGACATAGATCGCGGTGCGATCAGTGTCCGTGCGGCCGAAGGCGACGGCCGTGGAGCCGACCATGCCCTCGTTCGGCCCAGCCAGCGTGGTCCGCGTTCCGTCTGCCGCGAGGCGCAGGAGCGACTGGGCCTGATGGGTGGCGATATAGTGCGCGCCATCGGCATCGATGGCGAAATCGTCTGCCCGTAGCGCATCGGCGAAGACTTCGGGCGCGCCGGGCTGGCCATCGATGATGGGCACGCGCACGATGCGATCCGCTCCGGTGACCGAGACATAAGCTGCACCGCCGAAAACCTTGATGCCATTGGCACCGGGCGCGCCGCTGGCCGCATCCGCACCGAGCAGTGGGTCCGCCAGCCAGGTTTCGACAGTGCCAAGCGCCGGATCGAGCGCGTGGATGCAGGCCCCCGCCGAATCCGCAATCAGCATGCGGTCGCCGAGCGGGGTCAGGCCATTCAGAAACGCTGCTTCGGCAATCACGGCGAGTTCGTCCACGGCACCATCGGGCGAGACGCGCCAGACATAGCCGGGCGGCGTGCCGGGTGCGCCGCCGGTGACGATGAGGGTGCCATCAGCCGCGAAGGCGAGGCCGGTGGCCGGGGCGGGCAGCGCGGCGAAGGGGGTTACTGTGCCGGTTAGCGGATCGACCTGCACCACCGCCTGATCGGTGTGAAGGCTGACGAAGACCGTGCCGGCCGCATTCACCGCCACGCTTTCGACAAAGCTGCCGCGCGGCCAGGTGGCCAGGCACGTTACCGGGACAACATCGGTTTTTCCGCCATCGTGGTTCATCGCAGTGGCCTCCATGCCGGGCAGGCCTGCCGACTCGGAAGGGCCCCCTCGCAGCGGCATGCTACCCCAAGCCAGCGCAGCGGCAACCGGGTTGCGGCAGAGGAATTGTCCGCATCGGACGATACGTTGCAGGCTGCAACTTAAACTCCACCAATGCGGTTGAGATTCTACTCGCATGCCCGCTCGACGCGTGGTAACGTTATACCATTAAACGTCGTACGGCCCGTGTTGCTTGCATCGGGATTGTTCGTTGCGTTCCCGTTGCTCCGCTTCGCAACCCGGGCTGTCCGGCACAGCCGAGGAGAGCATGCGATGGCCTATGTTACCCCCGATACCAACCGGCGTCGGATCGTGGCGCTTGGCGCCGTCGGCGCCGTGCACGGCGTGATGGCGCTGGCCATCCTGACGGGCTTTGCCGGCGGCGTGATCCGGATCATCGAAAGGCAGCACCTTCCCGCCTGGAACTTTGTCCCGCCGAGGCCGAAAATCACCCCGGAACCGGTACCCTCGCCAGCAGCGCACCCGCGCGCGACCGAGGCCAAACCCGATGTCATCACCCCGCGCGATCCGCTGATCGATAGCGAGTTCAAGATCACGCCCACCACCCTGCCGCCGATCCCCGGTGGCGACGGACTTGGCGGTGACCTGCTGCCGCCGCTGCCCACCGCTACGCCGAGCCCCAGCTTCGCCCCGCGGGCGGCCAAGCCGCTGGGTGCGCCGGGCAAGTGGGTTTCGGATTCGGACTACCCCGCCGGCGCGCTGCACCGGGGCCAGCAGGGTGCTTCCGCCTTCGAGCTGACTATCGGGCCCGACGGGCGCGTGCGCGATTGCCGGATCACCCGTTCGAGCGGTTCGGCCGAGCTCGATGCGGCGACTTGCGCGAAAGTCGGCGAGCGCGCCAGCTTCACCCCCGCTCGCGATGCGCATGGCGATCTTGTGGCGGGCAGCTTCAGCGGGGTGATCCGCTGGCGCATTCCGGAGTAAGACGGCAGCGGGCCTGTCCCGAGCTTTGGTTGCCCTAAACTTCCGTTGCAATGCTGCAGAATCGCGGCTTACCATTCCAGTCGGGCGTGGAGGGTCGCGATTTTGCCGTTTACCTGTGATCTCGGCGGCGAGCGCCATGTCTTCGCGGACTTGAAGGCCGTGCTCGCCGGCGCCAGCCCAGCGCGATCAGGTGACGAACTGGCTGGCCTGGCGACCAGCAGCGCCACGCGACGGGTGGCGGCGCGGTGGGTGCTCGCGGACCTGCCGCTCACCACGTTCCTGAACGAGGCACTCGTCCCCTACGAAAGCGACGAAGTGACCCGGCTGATCCTCGACAGCCACGATGCCGCCGCCTTCGCGCCCATCGCGCACCTCACCGTCGGTGGCTTTCGCGACTGGTTGCTGAGCGAGGCAGACCAAGCCGCGCTGGCCGCCATCGCGCGCGGCGTGACCCCGGAAATGGCAGCGGCGGTGTCCAAGCTGATGCGCAACCAGGACCTCATCGCGGTGGCGCAGAAGATCCGCGTGGTCACCGCCTTCCGCTCCACCATCGGCCTGCCCGGCCGGCTTTCCACCCGCCTCCAGCCCAACCACCCGGCGGACGATCCGCGCGGTATTGCCGCCGCCGTGCTCGACGGATTGCTCCACGGCGTGGGCGATGCGGTTATCGGCGTGAATCCTGCGACCGACTCTGTGCCCGCCGCCACGACGCTGATCCGCATGCTCGATGAACTGCGAGGGGCCTATGCGATCCCGACCCAGACCTGTGTGCTGACCCATGTGACCAATGCGCTGACGATCATGGAGCGCGGCGCGCCGGTCGATCTGGTGTTCCAGTCGGTCGCGGGGAGCGAGGGTGCCAATGCGGGCTTCGGCATCGACCTTGCCGTGCTGCGCGAGGCGCATGCGGCGGCGCTGGAACTGGGTCGCGGAACGGTTGGCCGGAACGTGATGTACTTCGAGACGGGCCAGGGCTCGGCGCTCTCGGCCAATGCCCACCACGGCATCGACCAGCAGACGATGGAGGCGCGCGCTTATGCCGTGGCGCGCGCGTTCGATCCTCTGCTGGTGAACACCGTCGTTGGCTTCATCGGGCCGGAATACCTCTACGACGGCAAGCAGATCATCCGCGCCGGGCTGGAGGACCACTTCTGCGGCAAGCTGCTCGGCCTGCCGATGGGCTGCGACGTCTGCTACACCAACCATGCCGAGGCCGATCAGGATGACATGGACAGCCTGATGACCTTGCTCACCGTGGCGGGATGCAGCTTCCTGATCTGCGTGCCGGGCAGCGACGATGTCATGCTTTCGTACCAGAGCCTTTCGAACCACGACGCGCTCTACTTGCGCAGCGTGATGGGCCTGCGCCCCGCGCCGGAATTTGAGGCGTGGCTGGCGGAGGCGGGGATCACCGCACCCGATGGCTCGCTGCGCGCGCTTGCGGACGGCGCCTCGCCCTTCGTGCGCCAGCTGGCGGAGAACCTTTCTTGAGCGAAGTGGTGCCGGGGGAGCTCTGGGAAAAACTGCGGCGGACGACACCGGCGCGGATCGCGCTTGGCCGCGTGGGGTATGCCTTGCCGCTCGGCGAAGTGCTCGATTTCCAGTTTGCCCACGCCCGCGCGCGCGACGCCGTGCATGCACAGCTCGATGGGGCGAAGCTGGCGGCGGAACTGGCACCGTTGCCGGTCCTGCACGTCGAAAGCGATGCGCCGGACCGGGCGACCTATCTGCGGCGGCCAGATCTGGGCCGACGGCTTTCCCATCAGTCTGTCACAGTACTGGCCGAGGCGGGCGGGCACTGCGACGTGGTTTTTGTCATCGGCGACGGGCTTTCCGCCACGGGCGTGCAGGCGGGCGCGGCGCAGCTGGTGCGGGCCTGCGCCGCCGAGCTTGGCGGCCTCACCATCGGCCCGGTGGTGATCGCACGGGCGGCGCGAGTGGCGCTGGGCGATCCCATTGGCGAGGCGCTGGGCGCGCGAGTCTGTGTGATGATCATCGGCGAGCGGCCCGGCCTCAGCGTCCACGACAGCCTCGGCATCTACATGACTTACGCGCCGCGCCCTTGCCGCAGCGACGCCGAGCGCAACTGCATTTCCAATATCCATGGCGCTGGCGGCCTTTCCCCGCAGGAGGCCGCGCGCACGCTGGGCTGGCTCCTGCGGGAGGCGCTGCGGCGCGCGCTCTCCGGCGTTGCGCTGAAGGACGACCAGACCCCGACGCTTACCTTCAAAGGACAAGGCCCCGCATGACCACGCCGACCGGTGGCCCGCAGCTACAGCAGACTTTGGGACCGTTTCACCTCTGGGCGATTGCCGTGGGCCTCGTCATCTCGGGCGAGTATTTTGGCTGGAGCTACGGCTGGGCGAGCGCGGGGACGCTGGGCTTCCTCGTCACCACGATGGCGGTGGCGGCGATGTATATCGCCTTTATCTTCTCGTTCACCGAGCTGACGACGGCGATCCCGCATGCGGGGGGCCCCTTTGCCTATGGCCTGCGCGCTTTCGGGCCGCTGGGCGGCGCAGTGGCGGGCTTTGCCACACTGGTCGAGTTCCTCTTCGCGCCACCGGCGATCTCGCTGGCGATCGGCGCCTATCTCCACGTGCAGTTTCCGGGGCTGGAGCCCAAACACGCCGCGCTGGGTGCTTACGCGGTGTTCATGGCACTCAATATCGTCGGCGTGCAGATCGCGGCGAGCTTCGAGGTGGTGGTGACGCTGCTGGCCGTGGGCGAGCTGATCGTGTTCATGGGCGTGGTGCTGCCCGCCTTCCGCTGGTCCAACTTCCTTGCCGGTGGCTGGGCCGGGCAGGATCACTTCAGCATGGCAGCGGTCGGCGGGATCTTTGCCGCGCTGCCCTTCGCGATCTGGTTCTTCCTCGCCATCGAGGGCGTTGCCATGGCGGCGGAAGAAGCCAAGGAGCCGCGCCGGACGATCCCGATAGCCTATATCTCGGGTATCCTCACGCTAACGGTGCTCGCCTTCGGGGTCATGCTGTTTGCGGGCGGTTCGGGCAGCTGGGCCGAACTTTCGAGCCTCAACGATCCGCTGCCGCAAGCGATGAAGCGCGCGGTCGGTGCCTCCAGCGGGTGGCTGCACATGCTGGTGTGGCTGGGGCTGTTCGGCCTCGTCGCCTCGTTCCACGGGATCATCATGGGCTATGCGCGGCAGATTTTCGCGCTGGGACGGGCAGGCTATTTGCCGACTGTGTTCGCACGGCTGCACCCCCGCTTCAACACACCGCACATCGCTACACTGGCGGGCGGCATGGTGGGCATCGCCGCAATCTACAGCGATGCTTTCGTGAGCATCGCGGGCCAGTCGCTGACGGCGAGCGTGGTGACGCTTTCGGCCTTTGGCGCGCTGCTCATGTACATTGTTTCGATGGCTGCGCTGTTTCGCCTGCGACGCAGCGAGCCGGACCTCGTGCGCCCCTACCACGCGCCGCTCTATCCGTTTGCGCCGGCCTTCGCGCTCATCATGGCGAGCCTCGCACTGGTGACCATGGCTTGGAACAATCGCGAACTGGCGGCGATCTTCGCCGGGCTCATGGTAGTGCTGGTCGGGAGTTCGCTGCTGCTGCGCCGCCGGGATCCGGCCTAGAGCGCTATGCGCAGGGCGGGCATTTCACGACCGGCGACAGCTCTGGCAGCGGCAGTGTTGATGCTGTTCTGCGTGACCCCGGCCCACGCGCAAGTGCCCGACTGGCAGGCGCGCGCCGCCACCGCCGCCGACGTGCTCGAGCGCACCTGGGACGCTGCCGATGGCTGGAAGGCGAGCGAGAACTGGCAGCGCTTCCCGATCACCGACGTGCTGATGGACTACCAGCGCCGCACCGGCGACCGCCGCTGGCAGGGCAAGATCGCCGCCGCCGTGCGCAACCGCGCAGGGCGCTACCTCAATGATGATGACCTCTGGGCTGTGATCGCCAGCGTCGATGCATGGGCTATGGACCGCGATCCCGAACTACTGGAATGGGCCGCAACCAACTACAGCCGCATCGTTGCGGGCCAGTGGGACGATCATTGCGGGGGCGGCCTGTGGTGGGACCCGCGGCACACGTATAAGAACGCGATCACCAACGAACTGCTACTCTATGCCTCGACGCGGCTCTACCTTGCGACCGGCCAGCAGACTTATCGCGACTGGGCGCTGCGCACTTGGGGCTGGTTCGCGGCCTCGGGCATGATTGGGCCCGATGGGCTGGTGAACGATGGGCTAGATGCGCAGTGCCGCAACAATGGCGCCCCGCGCTATACTTATAATCAGGGCGTGCTGCTTGGCGGGCTGAACGACCTCACGGCGATGACCGGCGATCCGCAGTACCGCGCCGTTGCCGTGCGGACCGCGCTGACTGCCACACGCACGCTGGTGACGGCGCAGGGCCTGCTGACCGAACCGTCCAATGGGCTGGGCGCCGACGGGCAGATGTTCAAGGGCGTGTTCGTCTTCCACCTCGGCCATCTGGTCGAAGCCATGCCCGATGACCCCGACCGCGCGGAACTGCGCGCATGGCTCGCCCGCAATGGCGAGGCGGTGTGGGCGCTGAGCGACGGCGGAATTCTGCCAGTGGACGGCCTGTGGAGCGGCGGATCGGGGCAAGTCGGCGCAGCCGCGCAGGCCTCAGCCATCGCCCTGTTTCTAGCCGCCGCATCCTGAGAGCGAGCAGCCGGGACCCCCAAAGGGGTGATTTTGTGATGTTCAGAAAAGCGATTGGTGCGGTCGAGAAGACTCGAACTTCCACGGGCTTTCGCCCACAACGACCTCAACGTTGCGCGTCTACCAATTCCGCCACGACCGCACATCGCAACAGGGTTGACCTTGCAAAAAGGCGGCCCTGCCGGGGTAGAGGCGGGCCCCTAGCAAAGGACCCTGCGCCGCGCAACAACCAAGCGGCGTTTTTTTACTCGGGCTTCCAGCCGATCTCCGCGACCTTGGCGCTTTTGGGAACGTCGGTCACCGCTTCGTTGATGGTCACGCTCTGGCCGGGCTTCAGCATCTCGCGCGGGGGGGTGACGTCCCAGGTATAGACGACCTTGTCCTTGGCATCGCGCAGCACGATCAGGATCGGCGGAACTTCCTGCGGCTGCTTGCCGACATTGGTGACGGTGCCGCTGGCGCCGAAATACTCGGTGCCGTTGGGCAGCGTGCGGCGGTCCTGCCGTTCGGAGGGGAAGGCCAGCACGAGATCAGGGTTGCCCGCACCGAACGTGGCGTGGGCGGTGGGCAGCCAACGCGGCAGGCCGAGCCATGTGGCGAGTGCGATGAGCACCGCGACGACCACGGCAAAGCTTACGCCCGCGATGGTCCAGAGCTTTGCCATGTTGCGGCGCGGGCGAAACGGCGGTTGATGATCGAAGCTCGAGGCGGTGTCGTCGAAGCTGTCGTCTGCGGCGCGGGCGGCGGACCGTACTGCCGGGCGCGGGACCACGGGCGGTTCGGGAACCGGCTCTGCCGAAACAGGCACGGACCGGGGCTCGGGCTCCGATGCGGAAGCAGGCACGGGTGCCGGTGCGGGAACGGGAGCAGAAACGGATGCTGCGCCCGCGGCCACGTCTTCCCGCTGAACCAGTTCCGGACCGTGCTGGAACCAGCTGTGCCGGCACTTGGCGCAGCGCACCGTACGCCCATCCACACCGATCGCGCTGTCAGGGACGACGTAGCGCGTCGAGCAAGCAGGGCACGCAATAATCATAAACCGGGTTAAGCAGGGCGGATACGGGGAAACAATAGGTGCAAGCGGGGAGAAGTGCTCACCCGCCCTTTTTTCCACATCGATTGCGCCGTATAGCCGCCGGGAGGCGCGCAAACCGGCGCGCGCAAAACCACATCCGGGACTGCAAAGCCTGATATGAGCCAGCCTGATGCCGAGATCGTGCAGTTCGACAATGTCGGGCTACGCTACGGAACGGACAAGGAAATCCTCGCCGATATCTCCTTCACGCTCTACCCCGGCTGCTTCTATTTCCTGACCGGCGCGAGCGGTGCGGGCAAGACCAGCCTGCTCAAGCTGCTCTATCTGGCGCAGCGGCCTTCGCGCGGGCTGATCCGCCTGTTCGGCACCGATGCGATCACTTTGCCGCGTGAACGCCTGCCCGGCTTCCGCCGCCGCATCGGCGTGGTGTTCCAGGACTTCCGGCTGGTCGACCATCTCTCGGCCTTCGACAATGTGGCGCTGCCGCTGCGCGTGGCGGGGGTCAGCGAGAAGGACATCGCGCGGCCGGTGGGCGAAATGCTCGACTGGGTCGGGCTCGGCGACCGGCAGCATGCCCGACCCGCCACGCTTTCGGGCGGGGAGCAGCAGCGCGTGGCGATCGCCCGGGCGGTGATCGCACGGCCCGACATGCTGGTGGCCGACGAGCCGACCGGCAACGTCGATCCCGATATGGCACTGAAGCTGCTGCGCCTGTTCGAAAGCCTGAACCGGCTGGGCACCACGGTGGTGGTCGCCACCCACGATGTCCACCTGATCCGTAAGGTGCCGGAATCACTGATCATGCGGCTCGACAAGGGGCGGCTCAGCGATCCCACCGGCGCGCTGCGTTATCCGCCGCGACGGCCGGCCATGGCCGGCGCCAGCGCGCCAGCGCCGCGTTGAGCTGATCGCCGTGGGTTTGCTCTCGATGATCCAGCAGTGGCGCGGCGGCGGCGCGGCAAGCGATCCGCGCCTGCTGCCCGAGGCCCAGCTTTCCGGGCCGATGCCGTGGGTGATCGCGATCATGATTGCGATGACTGTCGTCGCGGCAGCCAGCGGCCTTGCCCTGCGCAATGCCGCGCAGACGGCCAGCGCCGATCTGGAAG